>DATAMY010000134.1:0-3664 GCA_036266535.1 Usitatibacter sp.
TCAAGCTCCCCGCCCGCCCCTCCCTCACGCTCGAAGCCGCGCGCCTCGCCCTCGCCGCGTCCGAGGCCGAAGCGGTCCGCAACAAGTGGGCGGTGGCGATCGCCGTGGTGGACGAGGGCGGCCATCCCGTCGTCCTTTCCCGCCAGGACGGCACCCAGTGGTCGAGCGTCCAGACCGCCATCGAGAAGGCCCGCGCGGCCATCGCCTGGAAGCGGCCCACCCGCCTCCTCGAGGAGATGGTGAACAACGGGCGGACGGCGTTCCTGTCCATCGCGGACGGGATGGGCATCCTGCAGGGTGGGGTGCCGATCGAGGCCGGCGGGGCTTTCGTGGGCGCGATCGGGGTTTCGGGGGTCAAGGCTTCGGACGACGAGCTGGTCGCCCTGGCCGGCGTGAACGCACTCAAGGCCGCGCTCGGCTAGTAATCCCCTGCCCGGGACGGCAAAATAGCGGTCCTGACGCGGGCGGCTACCGCCGGCCGTCGCCAACTAACTAAAAATAATGGACCTTTATCCCCTCGGGCTCCTGGAAACGCTCCGCGCGTACCGCGAAGGGCGGGCCACCGTCCAGGATTACGTGACGTCCTGCTCCGGCCGGATCGCCGCGTTGGAGCCCCGCATCCAGGCTTTCGAGTGGTTCGACGCCTCCCGGGCCATGGCGGACGCCGAGGAGCGCGCCGGCGGCATCCTGGCCGACCTTCCCCTGTACGGCATCCCGGTGGGGGTGAAGGACATCATCAACACGCGCGGCATCCCCACGCGGATGGGATCGGTCATCTTCGCGAACCAGGTCCCCACGACCTCCGCCTGGGTGGTCCGGCGGCTGGAAGCCCTGGGCGGCCTCGTGATGGGAAAGACCGTCACCACGGAGTTCGCCTACCGCTCGCCGGGGAAGACCCGGAACCCCTGGAACCCCTCCCACACGCCCGGCGGCTCCTCGAGCGGCTCGGCGGCGGCGGTCGCGGCGGGGTACGTTCCGGCGGCCATCGGAACGCAGACGCTGGGCTCGGTGATCCGCCCGGCGGCCTTTTGCGGCGTGGTCGGCTACAAGCCCAGCCACGGCGCGATTTCGCGCACGGGCATCATGCCTTTCGCCCCCACCCTCGATACGGTCGGCGTCTTCGCGCGCTCGGTCGCGGACGCCGCGTGGTTCGGCGCCTGCCTCATGGGCGAGGATTCCCGCGACGAGGCGACGGTGATCCGCGCGGAGCCGCGGCTCCTCTCGGTTCCGCTCGAGCCGCTCCCCGGCCCGCCGCGCATCGCGGTGGTGAAGACGCCGAAATGGCCGCTCGCGACCGAGGTGCAGCGGAAGCACTTCGTCGACTGCATCATCAAGCTGCAGGCCGCCGGCGCGAAGGTGCGCGAGGTGAACCTGCCCAAGCTCTTCGAGCCGGCGTGGGAGAACACGATGGCGATCCTCTGCCACGAGGCCGTGAAGAGCTTCGCGCCGATCGAGTCGCGCCACCGCATCCGCCTCTCGCCGCATCTTGCCGAGATCCTCGACCGCGGCCGGGCCGTGACGCCGGACCAATACGCGCGCTCGCTCGCGCGGCGCGAGGATTACCGCCGCTGGCTGGACGGCCTCTTCTCGCAGCACGAGGCGATCGCGACGATTCCCGCGCCCGGCGAGGCGCCGGAGGGGCTCGCGAGCACGGGCGACGCGACCTTCTGCTCGCTCTGGACGCAGGCCGCCATGCCCGCCGTGACCCTTCCCTCCGGCCGCGGGCCGCGCGGCCTGCCGCTCGGCTTCCAGGTGGTCGGCCGCTACCGCGAGGACGAGCACGCGCTCCGCGTCGCGGCCTGGTGCGAGGCGACGCTGGGATTCCAGATGGGCCTCGCGGGCGGCTGACGGGCGAAGGCCGCCGTCGAGGCGACCACGAGCAGGTCCAGCACGCAATAGAGAGCCCCCGCCGCGATCGGCGGATTCATGGCGGCGAGCCCCAGCCACGGCACCTGCGCGCGCCACGTCCAGTTCCCGATCCACGTGCCGTAGAGCTCCATCGCGAGCGAGAGCACGAACATCGTCGCGTAGAGGCGGCGCGCGGGCGAAAGCCACAGGCACGCGAGGAAAAGCGCGAAGAGGAGAGGGCCCAGGGTGTCGCGTCCGGTGGCGGCGAGGAGGACCACGCAGGGAAGGGCCGCGAGCGCCACGGCCGCGGGAGCGCGCGCCGGCAGTCGCGCTGCGATGCGTGTTCCGAGGAAGAAGAGGAGCACGTGCCCCGGCGGCACGAAGAGCGGCAGGTTGCCCAGCCGGTAGCGGTAGAGGCCCCACGCGAGCGAGAGGAACGCTTCGCCCGCCGTCGCGATCGCGAGGCACGCCGCGAGCGAGAAGCGCGTGGCGCGGTCGCTCCGCCTCCAGAGCCAGGCGAAGGCGAGCCACGCGGCCACGTCCACCGCGAGCTGGCCATGGGCCGCCCACGCCTGGTCCACGAGGAGTCCCAGGACGATCGTGGCCACGATGACGAAGTTCATCGGAGCGATGCGCATGGCGGCATTCTGTCACGCCGCCGCCGCGCGGTAGGAGGGGGCCGACCGGCCCGACGCTGCGCCGCCCACCCCAGTCTCGGACGGCGCCGACTGCGGCGGGCGCGGCGTGTTGAGCATAGTGGAGGCACTTTCAGGAGGTGCCCCATGGATCATCGCAAGCTCGCCGTGTCCCTCGCCGCTTCCCTCATGCTCGCCTCGACCGCGATGGCGGCGACCCAGGCCGCCGCGCCTTCGTCGCGCCTCGCTTCCGATTTCTCCGCCTGGGCCGGCGGCCGGCAGAACGCCGATGCGCTCGTGGCGGGACTGCACAACGGGACCTCCATCACTCTCGCCACCACGGGGCCCAGCCGCAGCGTGAGCCTCGCGGGGTTCACGCCGAGCGCGCCGATGAGCTACGACGAGGTGCAGGACGCGCTCGCCGCGGCCCGCACGTCGCTCTCGCGCCTGGGCGTGCGCCAGCCGACCGCGGAGCAGATCCAGGCCGCGTTGATCGGCGGCGAGGTCGAGCTCGGCAACGGCCGCTCGCACATGCTCCGCGGCACCGTCGCGGCGCTGGGCGGCAGCCCGAACGTCGCGACGCGCTAAGCCCTTTCCGTTTGCATCCACCGGCGGGACCGGGATCGGTCCCCGCCGGTTTTTTTTCGCCCGCCGCCGGCGCGAATCGAGATTCCTGTGATGGCCGTCACAGGATCGGCGCGCGAACCGTTACAGCGGTCACCCGGCTTTCGGCTGTAATCGTGGGAAGCCGGATTTTGTGAACGGCGTCATACGGTTACGCCGTCCCTGAAACGCAAGATGGGTCCGTCACAGCAACGCAACCCCGGACACACCAACCTTTCAGGGAGAATCAAATGGACAAGCGCCTCGCCGTAGCCGTTGCCCTCGCCGCCGCCTTCGCCGCGATTCCCGCCGCCCAGGCCGGCTCGATCGCCCCGACCTTCAACGTGACGGTGAACCTCACCTCCAAGTGCCAGGTCACGACGGCACCCACGGACGTGGCCTTCACCTACACCTCCTTCCAGGCGACCGCCGCCACCGCGAGCTCCACGTACGGCGTGCAGTGCACGAACACGCTGCCGTACACGATGGCGCTCGACAACACCGCGACCAACACCGTCGCGGGCTTGACCTACGCGATCGCGCTCTCCGCCGCGAGCGGCACGGGCAACGGCGCGGCG
>DATAMY010000135.1:0-26827 GCA_036266535.1 Usitatibacter sp.
CACTTCCCTTACAAGTCCGTCCTTGGCGCATCCGGCGGTCGATTCGACATTGTGTTGAATGTGGCCAATACGACTCCGCCGCCTCCCCCACCTGTCAGCAAGAGCACGATCACATTCACCATCACCGACGCATGCCATGACGGCTGGGCGATCGACTATAAGTTTTACGACGAGGACGACAACCTCGTGTGGCCAAGCTCAACGACGCACTATTTCACGACGCTTGACGACACACCCTACACGCAAGCCCTCAGCTGTGAGACGGGCGCTCTCGTATGCTATGGCGCCAGGAACGAAAATCCGCTAAATACGGGATATTGGGGAGTGGATGTCGACAATTCGAAGACTTGCGCGGACTGCTGCATACGCTGTCAGCAAGGGGCGAGCCTCAATAGGCGCCTTACGTGCTAAACGATTGAATCACGCGAGCGACCTCATCGCGCGCTCGAGCCCCGCGATCGTGAGCGGGTACATGCGCCCGTCCATGATGCGGTGGACATTCTGGATGCTCGTGGTCCAGGTCCAGTGCTCCTCCGCCACCGGATTGAGCCATGCGGCGCGGGGCCACGTCCGCAGCAGGCGCTCGAGCCAGGCGCGCCCGGGCTCGTCGTTCCAGTGCTCGACGCTTCCACCGGCCTCCTCGAGCTCGTAGGGGCTCATCGACGCATCGCCCACGAAGACCAGCTTGTAGTCGTGCCCGTACTTCCGCATGAGCTCGACCGTGGAGATGCGCTCGTGGCGGCGCGAGTTGTCCTTCCAGACCGACTCGTAGACGCAGTTGTGGAAGTAGAAGTGCTCGAGGTTCTTGAACTCGGTCCTCGCCGCCGAGAAGAGCTCGTCCACGGCTGCGACGTGGTCGTCCATCGTGCCGCCGACGTCCAGGAAGAGGAGCACCTTCACCGCGTTCCGGAGATCCGGGAGCATGCGGATGTCCAGCCACCCCGCGTTCCTCGCGGTCGAGCGGATCGTGCCGTCCAGGTCGAGCACGTCCGGCGCGCCCTGGCGCGCGAAGCGCCGCAGCCTGCGAAGCGCCATCTTGATGTTGCGCACGCCCAGCTCGCGGTCGGTGTCGTAGTCCTGGAACTCGCGCCGGTCCCAGACCTTCACCGCCCGCCGGTGGCGCGATCCGCCCTGGCCGATGCGCACGCCCTCCGGGTTGAAGCCGTGGGCGCCGAAGGGCGACGTGCCGGCGGTGCCGATCCACTTCGAGCCGCCCTGGTGGCGGCTCTTCTGCTCGGCCAGGCGCTCGCGTAGCGTCTCCATGATCTTCTCCCAGCCGCCCAGCGATTCGATCCGCTTCTTCTCTTCGTCGGTGAGCCAGCGCTCCGCGATCTTGCGCAGCCACTCGGCGGGGACGTCGACGAGGATGTCGTCCGGGATCTCGGTCACGCCCTTGAAGTACTGGCCGAAGGCGAGGTCGAAGCGGTCGAAGTACGCCTCGTCCTTCACGAGCGTCATGCGGGAAAGCGCATAGAAGTCGTCGACGCGCCCGTAGGCCAGGCCCTTGTCGAGCGCCTCCACGAGGACGAGGAACTCCGTGATGCTCGCGGGAACGCCGGCGCGGCGGATGGCGAAGAAGAAGTCGACCAGCACGGGCGAGCCCGCTACTTCCCGGACTCCAGGAACGCCTTCAGGCGCTCGAGGGCCGCGGACCAGAACGCCTTCTGCCGGCGCGCGGCGGTCGCGTTCGGGAGCTTGCCGTGGTCCACGGCGACGCGGCTCTTGCCGGGCCCCCGCGCGGTGAAGCTCACGTCGACGCTCGACTCGCCCGGCTTCCACGTCATGCGCAGCGACTTTCCGTCGCTCGACCGGCGCACCTCGACCGCCGCGTCGAGGAGCCAGCGCTCGCGCGCGGCGGGATCCTTCCACGCGTCGTACAGGCGCTCGACGTTCGCTTCGACCGTGCGCGTGGCCGTCGCGGCGAAGCCGTCCGTGCGCTCCCCCGCCGCGCGGAGCCCCCGCGCCTGCTCGTAGCCCACGGTCACCATCTGGCCCCACCAGTCCGGGACGCCGAACTTGCGGCTCAGGAGAAGCGCGATGTCCTTGTGGGAAAGCGTCCGGGCGCCCGCGCGGTCGAGGACTGCCAGCCATTCGCTCCAGGGGCGGCCGGTGGCGCGAAGGACCGCGGCGGTGCCCACGCCCGCCAGGCGAAGCTCGTTCACGCCCGTGGCCTCGCGGCCCGGCGCGGCCTTGCGCACGCGCGTGCGGGCGAGCGCCTTCCGCACCGCGGGCTTCTTCGCCGCCGGGGTACGGATCCCGGGCTTGCGCACGGCCGGCACCTATCCCCCGCGCCGCTGGAGGAAGACCAGCTGCTCGAAGAGGTGCACGTCCTGCTCGTTCTTCACGAGCGCTCCGTAGAGCGGCGGGATCGCCGCCTGGTGGCCCTCGCGCTTCAACGCCTCCGGCGGAATGTCCTCGGCCAGCAGCAGCTTGAGCCAATCGAGGAGCTCGGAGGTGGACGGCTTCTTCTTCAAGCCGGGCATCTGGCGGATGTCGAAGAACACCTCGAGCGCCGCCTGGACCAGCCGCTTCTTCACCCCGGGAAAGTGCACGTCGACGATCGCCTGCATCGTCTCCGCGTCCGGGAAGCGGATGTAATGGAAGAAGCAGCGGCGCAGGAACGCGTCCGGGAGCTCCTTCTCGTTGTTGGACGTGATGAAGATGATCGGCCGGTGGCGCGCGCGGATGGTCTGCCGGGTCTCGTAGACGTAGAACTCCATGCGGTCGAGCTCCCGCAGGAGGTCGTTCGGGAACTCGATGTCCGCCTTGTCGATCTCGTCCACGAGGACCACCGCCTGCTCGGGCGACTCGAACGCCTGCCACAGGACGCCCTTCAGGATGTAGTTGGAGATGTCTCCCACGCGCTGGTCCCCCAGCTGGGAATCCCGCAGGCGCGAGACGGCGTCGTACTCGTAGAGCCCCTGCTGCGCCTTGGTGGTCGACTTGATGTGCCACTGGTAGAGGGGTTTGCCGAGCGCGCGGGCGACCTCCTCCGCGAGCATCGTCTTCCCCGTCCCCGGCTCGCCCTTCACCAGGAGCGGCCGCTCGAGGGTGATCGCGGCGTTCACCGCGAGCTCGAGCTCGTCGCCGGCGACGTAGGTGTCCGTGCCCCGGAATTTCATGATGCGAGTATACCGGGGGCTAACCCTTTCGCGCCGCGAGGCCGTTCAATGCAAGGTCTCCCTTTCCCGAGGAATGCCATGTCCCGCATCCGCCCGCTCGCCGCCGCCGTCGCCGCCGCCCTCCCCGCCCTGGCAATCGCGGGCGGCTCGCTCACCGTGTACTCGAGCGCGCCGCCCGGCACGCTCGACGCGCGAAGCCTCGCCAACGGCGGCGAAGGCACGTCCATCCCGGGCTACGCCGTGGTCCGCGAGGATCGCCGCTTCACGCTCGCCGCGGGACGGAACACCGTCCGCGTGGAGGACGTGCCGGCGCTGATCGATCCCACCACCGTCGCCTTCACCTCGCTCACCGATCCCACCGGCACGCGCGTGGTGGAGCAGAGCTTCGAGTTCGACCTGACGAGCAGCGCGAAGCTCCTCTCGCGCTACCTCGGGCGCGAGATCAGCGTCGAGCAGTCGCGCGGCACGGGGGTCGAGGTCGTCACCGGGAAGCTCGTGGGGACGCAGGGCGGCCTCACGCTCCTGCAGCCGGATGGCAGCGTGCGCATCCTCGAGAGCCACTCCGGCGTGCGGCTCCCCGGCCTTCCGGGCGGCCTCATCAGCAAGCCCGCGCTGGTGTGGGACCTGGACGCGGCGCATTCCGGCATCCACCAGGCGCGCTTCAGCTACCAGACCGGCGGGATGACCTGGTGGGCCGACTACAACCTCGTCTACTCGGAGCCGCGGCCCGGCGCCTGCCGCGTGGACGTGGGCGCGTGGGTGACGCTCGTGAACCAGTCCGGCGCGTCCTTCACCGACGCGCGCGTGAAGCTCGTCGCGGGCGACGTCCAGCGCGCCGCGCGGCGCTATCCCGCGGCCGAAGCGGCCCCCATGCAGCGCTCCGACGCGAAGGTGGACGGCTTCCGCGAGAAGGCGTTCTTCGAGTACCACCTCTACACCCTCGGGCGCGCGGCCTCGCTCGCGCAGAATTCGACCAAGCAGATCGAGCTCTTCCCGACCGCGCCGGGCGTGGGCTGCGACAAGACGCTCGTCTACGAAGGGCAGGCGGGCCTCGGGCGCTACGGCGCGGGGCCCTTCACGGACCGCAGCTACGGCGCGTCCTCGAACCGGAAGGTCGACGTGTACCTGCGCGTGAAGAACGCGGAGGCGAACGGCCTGGGCGTGCCGCTCCCCGCCGGGCGCGTGCGCGTCTCGCGCGCGGACGAGGCGGACGGCGCGCTGGAATTCATCGGCGAGGACGTGATCGACCACACGCCGCGCGACGAGTCGGTGCAGGTGCGCCTGGGCTCGGCGTTCGACGTGGTGGGCGAGCGCCGCCAGGTCGACTTCCGCGTGGACACGGCCGCCCGCTGGATGGAGGAGGATGTCGAGCTGAAGGTCCGCAACCAGAAGCCGGACGAGGCGGTGACGGTCCTCGCCCGCGAGGGCCTCTACCGCTGGAGCAACTGGACCGTCACCCACCGCACCCAGGACTTCCGCAAGGTGGACGCGCGGACGATCGAGTTTCCCCTCCACATCGCCCCGAAGGGCGAGGCGGTCGTGCGCTACACCGTGCGCTACAGCTGGTAAGGAGGGCCTAGGCGCGCCGGATCACGGCGCAGGCGGTGCGCGGGCCGGCGTTCCCGGTGGGCTGCGTCGTGTAGTCGTCCGGGTCGCGATGGACGATGAGCCCCTTGCCCACCAGGTCCGGCGCGCTGCCGCCGACCGAGACGCCGGTGAGGTCGAACGCGGCGTCCGCGGTTCCATAGGCGTCCGCGACCAGGGCCGGCATGTCGCCCGCGTGGTGCGCCGCCGATTGCGGGCCGTGCGGGTGGCCGCCCGGGTTGAAGTGGCCGCCCGTGCTCATGCCGTCCGCCGAGCCGCAGTCGCCCTTTTCGTGCACATGGAAGCCGTGCGTGGCTCCCGGCTTCAATCCCATCACATGCGCGACCACGTGGACCGTGTCGCCGCGCTGCGTGAAGGTGACCGTGCCGTGGGTGGAGTTCCCCTGCGTGGGCTCGAGGCTCGCGACCGCCTTTGCGCCCCCGCCCATCGTGGTCATCGTGGAGCAGCCCGCGGCCGCGATCGCGGCCGCCGTCATCATCGCGAACGTCTTCATCGCTCCTGCCTCCCGGGCGGCCGCTAGCCCTTCTTGGCGGACGCCTTCTGCGTATTGGCCTGCGGCTTCACTTGCCCGCCCTTCGCCGGCGCGGACGTCGACGTGGTGGGGATGGGCTTCGGAAGCGGCTTTCCCATCTTCCTCATGTTGGCCTGGTAATTCTTGACCGTCGCGTCCTCCGCGGCCGTCTGCTCCTGCTTGGCCTTCTCGTCGGCCGCCTTCTTCTTCTCATCCGCCGCGGCCTTGGCGGCCGGGTCGACGGGCGGGGGCGGCGGCAGCTTCGCGAGCGCGGCCGCCGAGGCGAGGAAGAGGGCCGCGGCGAAGCCCGCGGCGTGGATGCGCTTGTCCATCAGTCGTCTCCCGGTGCCGGCTGCACCCGTCCCGCGAGGATCCGCTCCGGGCGCTTGCCCTGCTTCACCTCCTCGTACCAGATCGAGTGGTGCTCGCGCGCCCACTCCTCGTCCACGTACCCGTCGCGCATCGCGCGGTACGCGCCTTCCATCCCGATCGTGCCCATGTAGATGTGCGCGAAGGAGAGCACGATGAAGATCACGGCAGCCGTCACGTGCACCAGGTTCGAGAGCTGCATCGCCTCGCGCGCCTGGTTCCAGTTCGGGAAGTCGAGGATGAGGCCCGTCACGCTCATCACGAGGCCCAGCACCGTGAGGCCGCCCCAGAACCACATCTTCTCCATGCCGTTGAAGCGCCCGGACGGCATCTCGTGGCCGGAGAACATGCCGCCGAAGTGCGCCATCCACTTCCAGTCCATCGAGCGCAGGAAGTTGTCCTTCACGAAGATGAGGAATCCCACGATGATCGAGAAGATGAAGAGCGGTCCCACGAAATTGTGCAGGTTCTTCGAGACGATGGTGAGCCACGAGAAGCCGGTGTAGCCCAGCCACGGCAGGATGAGGTACTTGCCGAAGAACATGATGATGCCCGTGAGTCCCAGCGTCACGAAGCTCGCGGCCATCGTCCAGTGGGCGGCCCGCTCGACCGCGTTGAAGCGCTCGATCAAGCGGCCGGTGGGCGCGCCGTGCAGGCGAATCGGGCCCTTGATCAGGTAGAAGACGATGATGGCGGCGAGCACCAGCACGATCGCCCATCCCCCGATCTGCGTGGCGGGACCGTTCCGGAGCGAGCGCCATTCGCGTCCCGCGCCCTGGATGAGGACGTTCCGCTCGCGACCGGGAAGCGACGCGTACTGCGGCCGCTCGCTCACCGCGTCCCAGTTCGTGGGCGGGTTGTTCCAGCCGGGGATCGCGGTAGACGTCTGGCCCTTGCCGGGCGGGGATTCCACCGCGGGCTGCTCGACCCTCGGCGTCGCCTGCTTCGTCTCCGTGCCCTTGGTGGGCGCGGTGGTCGGCGGCGCCGGCGACTGCGCGAGCGCGGCGGTGGAGAACGGCAGCGCCAGCGCCGCCCCCAGGATCAACGCGCCGATGCGGCGCGCGTGGCTTCCAACCATGGTCTCGTCCTCCTCGTTATTGCTTCGCGTCGCCCGTGCGAAGGTATTCGTTCTCGTTGTTGGCGCGGTCCGCGAGCGCCTGCTCGAACTTCTCCTTGTCGCCCTTGAAGCGGTCGCCGGCGTAGGGCTTCACGTCCTCCTTGCCGGCGTAGGGCTTGGCCGCGTCCTGCGGGATCTCGTGGCACGCCGCGAGCACGAGTGCCGCACAAAACATCAGCGCGGCCCTCATGCCTTCGCTCCCAGGTTGTCCGAGACCTTGTCGCTCCCGCCGTAGGCGGTCTTCCAGCCCCAGAGCGCCTCGCCCTTGCCGCGGGTGACGACGCGCGTCTTGTAGATCTTCGCGATCACGGCGGAATCGCCCGCGATGAGGGCCTTGGTGGAGCACATCTCCGCGCACGCCGGGAGCTTGCCTTCCGCGATCCGGTTCCGGCCGTACTTGCGGAACTCCTCCACGGAGAAGTTCTCCTCCGGGCCGCCCGCGCAGTACGTGCACTTGTCCATCTTGCCCCGGAGGCCGAAGGCGCCCGCCTGCGGGAACTGCGGCGCGCCGAAGGGGCACGCGTAGTAGCAGTAGCCGCAGCCGATGCAGAGGTCCTTGTCGTGCAGGACGATCTGGTCCTCCGTCCGGTAGAAGCAGTCGACGGGGCACACCGCCATGCAGGGCGCGTCCGTGCAGTGCATGCACGCGACCGAGATGGAGCGCTCGCCCGGCACGCCGTCGTTCAGCGTCACCACCCGGCGCCGGTTCACGCCCCAGGGCACCTCGTGCTCGCTCTTGCAGGCCGTCGCGCAGCTGTTGCACTCGATGCAGCGCTCGGCGTCACAGATGAATTTCATTCTGGCCATGGTCGTCTCCCGGTTCTCGTCAGGCGCGCTCGACGTTGCAGAGCGTCGTCTTGGTCTCCTGCATCATGGTGACCGAGTCGTAGCCGTAGGTCGTGCCCGTGTTCACGGCGTCGCCGCGCACGATCGGGGCCGCGCCCTCCGGGTACTTGTCGAGCAGGTCCTTCCCCTGCCACCAGCCGCCGAAGTGGAACGGGATGAAGCCCGTCCCGGATCCCACGCGCTCGGTCACGAGCGCGCGCACCTTGAGCCGCGCGCCGGTGGGCGTGGACACCCACACCCAGTCCCAGTACTTGATGCCGCGGTCCGCCGCGTCCTTCGGGTTGATCTCCACGAAGTTCTCCTGCTGGAGCTCTGCCAGCCACGGGTTGGAGCGCGTCTCGTCGCCGCCGCCCTCGAACTCCACCAGGCGCCCGGAGGTGAGCACGATCGGGAATTTCTCCGCGACCTTGTCCTGCACCGCCTTCTGCTGGACCGACTTGAAGAGCGTCGGCAGCCGCCAGAAGGCCTTCTTGTCGTCGTGGGTCGGGTATTTGGCGACGAGGTCCGGGCGCGGGCTGTAGATGGGCTCCCGGTGCTGCGGGATGCCGTCCGGGAAGTTCCAGACGATCGCGCGCGCCTTGGCGTTGCCCCAGAAATGCACGTTGTGGTTCACCATGCACACGCGCTGGATGCCGCCGGAGAGGTCCGTCTTCCAGTTCTTGCCCTCCGCCGCGGCCTGCTCCTCGGGCGTGAGCTCGCCCCACCAGCCCAGCTTCTTCATGAGCACGTGGTCGAACTCGGGGTGGCCGATGGTGATCTCGGAATCCTTCACGCAGGAGCCGTCGCCCGCGAGGAGGCTCACGCCGTCCTTCTCGATGCCGAAGTTCGCGCGGAAGCAGCCGCCGCCGTCCATCATCTTCAGGTCCTCGCGGTAGAGGACCGGCGAGCCCGGGTGCTTGATCTGGGCGGTGCCGTAGCAGGGCCAGGGCATGCCGAAGTAGTCGCCGTTGCAGTCGTACCCGGTCTCCTTGTCCACCGTGGGCTTCGTGCAGCGCAGCGTCTTCGGATCGAAGGCCGCCATGTTGCGCATGTGCGCCTTCATCCGGTCCGGGGTCTGGCCCGTGTAGCCGATGGTCCAGTTGCCGTTGTTGATCTCCTTCGTCATGTCCTCGACGAGCGGCTCGTCCCAGCCCGTCTTGTCCTTCACGAGCTTGATGTTCTTCACGAACTCGGGGCCGAAGCCCAGCTTCTTCGCGAGCGCGTACATGATCGTGTGGTCGGGCTTGGACTCGAAGAGCGGCTCGATCACCTTCTCGCGCCACTGGATCGAGCGGTTGGACGCCGTGACCGAGCCCGAGGTCTCGAGCTGCGTGCAGGCGGGCAGCAGGTACACGCCCTCCTTCCGGTCCGGCATCACCGAGGAGGCCGTGGGATACGGGTCGATCACCACCATCAGGTCCAGCATCTCCATGGCCTTCTTCATCTCTAGGCCGCGGGTCTGCGAGTTGGGCGCGTGGCCCCAGTAGACGACCGCTCGGAGGTTCTTGTCCTGGTCGATGAGCTCGTTCTTCTCGAGCACGCCGTCGATCCAGCGCGAGACCGTCATGCCGGGCTTCTCCATCATCGCCTGGGAGGCGAAGCGGCCCTTCATCCATTCGTAGTCGACGCCCCAGACCGCGCACCAGTGCTTCCACGCGCCGGCGGCGAGGCCGTAGTACCCCGGCAGCGAATCCGGGTTCGGGCCCACGTCCGTGGCACCCTGCACGTTGTCGTGGCCGCGGTAGATGTTGGCGCCGCCGCCGGAGATGCCGATGTTCCCGAGCGCCAGTTGCAGGATGCAGGAGGCGCGCACGAACGCGTTCCCGATCGAGTGCTGGGTCTGGCCCATGCACCAGATGATCGTCGAAGGCTTGTTCTTCGCCATCGTCTCGGCGGCCTTCAGCACGTCCGCCTCCGACACGCCCGTGACCTCCGTCACCTTGTCCGGCGTCCACTTCTGGAGGCACTCCTCGCGGACCTTGTCCATGCCGTAGACGCGGTCGTTGATGTACTTCTGGTCCTCCCAGCCGTTCTTGAAGATGTGGTGGAGCATCCCGAAGAGGAGCGCCACGTCCGTTCCCGAGCGGAAGCGGATGAACTGGTCGGCCTTCGCCGCCGTGCGCGTGAAGCGCGGGTCGCACACGATCATCTTGGCACCCGTCTCCTTCGCGTGGAGCGCGTGGAGCATCGACACCGGGTGCGCCTCGGCCGCGTTCGAGCCGATGAACATCATGCACTTCGTGTTCTGCAGGTCGTTGTACGAGTTGGTCATCGCCCCGTAGCCCCACGTGTTCGCGACGCCGGACACGGTGGTGGAGTGGCAGATGCGGGCCTGGTGGTCCATGTTGTTCGTGCCGAACATCGACACGAACTTGCGCATCATCTGCGCCTGCTCGTTGTTGTGCTTCGACGATCCCACCCAGAAGACGGCGTCCGGGCCGCTCTCCTTGCGGATCTGGAGGAGCTTGTCGCCGATCTCGTTCAGCGCCTGCTCCCAGGTGATGCGCCGGTACTTGCCGTCCACGAGCTTCATCGGGTACTTGAGGCGGTGCGAGTTCTCGGTCATCCCGTGCTCGCGGATGCTGGCACCCTTCGCGCAGTGCGCGCCCATGTTGATGGGCGAGTCGAACACCGGCTCCTGGCGGACCCACACGCCGTCCGTCACGACCGCGTCGATCGCGCAGCCCACGGAGCAGTGCGTGCAGACGGTGCGCCGGATGACGGTCTTCCCGGTCTTGTCGGCGTCCGCGGCGGAGGCCTTCCCGATCATGTCGAGCGGAAGCTGGCTCGCGAACGCGGCGGCGCCTGCGGTGAGGCCGGTGCCCTTGAGGAAGGTCCTGCGGTCGACGGTCTTCGCGGCGAGGGTGGATGCGGCGCGCGCCAGGGGATTCACCGCCTGGGCGTTGGCCTGCGACTTGCGCGTGAGCAGCATGGTGGCCTCCTCAGACTTCGGTGGTCTTGTAGTACTTCAGGATGTGATCCGAGGCGCGGTAGCCCTGCGGCTCGGCCGCGGCCGCCTGGGTCTTCGCGGCCGGCGCGGCCTTGCGGCCGGTCGCGACCACGGCGATCGCACCGGCGCCGCCCAGGCCGGCGGCGAGCAGGAAGTTGCGGCGGGGGGTTCGGGTGGTTTTCATCTCACGCCTCCTCATTGTGTCCAGCCTCAAAACGATTCGGAACGTCAATCCAGCGAAAAGGATTCGGCTTCGAGCGCCACGAAGGCGGCGCCCAGCGCCGCGACCTTGCGATAGTAATTGGCGGGCTCGGCCCGCGCGAGCGCGGCGAAGAACCGGCCGGCGGCGGGCCCCACGTGGACCTGGAAGAAGCGGCGCTGGTCCGCGAGCGCGGCGGGGCCGCGCCCGGCGCCTCCGCCCACGAGCACCCGCATCGCCTCGAGGAGGCCGCCCAGGTGGTCCTCCGGCTCGGTCGCCCCCGCCCGCGGGGCGAGTCCCAGGGCGACCAAGTCCGCGCGGATGCGCACGCGCGGATGGTCCGCCGCCGGGGCGCCCGTGTAGGCGCCGGCGTAGAGCGCGACCACTTGCTTCCCCATCGTGGCGAAGAGCGCCTCGTGCTCCTGCGCACCGGCATCCGCGTCCATGACCGACGAGGCGGCGACCAGGTCTCGCCACGCGCGGGCGAGCTCCGGCTCGCCTTCGGCCTCGAGCGGCCCGGCGCGGGCGATGCGATCGAGGAGCGCGCCGTCCGGCGGCGCGTTGAGGAGGCGCGCGAGGAGCGCGTAGAAATTGGCGCGCGCGGCCTCTTCCGGCGGAAGGGCGCGGTGCACGGCGACCGGCGCGGCCGCGGCCTGCGCGGTCACGATTCCGCCCCGAGCTTCAGCACGGAGTCCTCGTCCTTCGAAGACATCATGTCGATCACCCGGCAGTCGGCGCACATCCGGAGCCGCGCGAGGGCCTCCGGACGGGTGAACATGGAATGGCCCCCCAGCCTTCCCACCATGGCCTCGATCATTTGCTTCGTGCCGAAGGGCTTGTCGCAGCGCACGCACCGGAAGGGCTCCGCCTCGGCGAGGATCCGTGCCTCGCGCGCCGGCGCGCCCAGGAGGAGCCGCGGGGCGAGCGTGATGGCGTCTTCCGGACACGTGGCCTCGCAGAGACCGCACTGCACGCAGTTGCGCTCGACGAACTTGAGGAGCGGCTGGTCCCTGCCATCCATCAGCGCGGATTCCGGACAAGCGCCCACGCACGACATGCAGAGCGTGCACTTCGCGCGGTCGACGCGGACCTCGCCGTAGGGAGCGCCCCCGGGAAGCGAAATCTCCGCGACCGGCGTGGGTGCCAACGCCGCGAGATGCTCCACCGCGAATTCGATCGACGTCCGCTTGTCGCCGGAGAGGAGGAACGTGGCGGGCGCCGCCGCGGCGGGCGCGGGCGCAAGCGCATCGAAGGCGGCGGCGAGCGCCTCGGCGTCGCCCGCTTCCACGAGCGCGAAATGCCGGCCGGGACGGCCCAGCCCCGCGAGGATCGCCTCCCCGATCGCGATCTGCTCGCGCAGGGCCGCGCGGTATTCGGCGTCTTCGGAGCCGGCCGAGAGGATCGCGACCTGGCTCGCGCCGTAGGCGATCGCGGGAAGCAGGAGGTCCAGGCCCACGGAGGCGACGTGCCACGCCTCGAGCGGCAGCGCGCGCGCGGGAAGCCCGCGGCCCGCGGCCGCCGCCCGCGCGAGAAGCTCGCGCCCGTCGTGGCCGTTGTGGAAGACGATGCAGGCGTCCGTTCCGCCGGCCTTCCGGTACGCGGCGAGGAGCTGCTTCATCTGCGCGCCGCGGTCCGGCACGCGCGGGTACTGGTAGGACATCGCGCCCGAAGGGCAGACCGTCGCGCACGCGCCGCAGCCCATGCAGAGGTGCGGATCGACCTTCACGCGGTTGCCGTCCGGCGCGATGGCGCGGGTCGAGCAGATGTCGATGCAGGCGGTGCAGCCGGTCACTTCCGAGCGGCTGTGCGCGCAGAGGCTCTCGCGGAAGGCGAAGAAGCGCGGCTTCTCGAACTCGCCCACGGCCTCGCGCAGCTCCCCGAGCGTCGCTTCCAGCGCGGGGCCGTCCTGCGGGGCGCGGAAATACCCCTGCGGGGGCTGGCGCATCGTGAAGAGCGGCGCCTGCGAGAAATCGAGGATGAGGTCGAAGCGCGCGGGCGCCGCATCGAGCGCGGCCACGACGCCCGGGCGTGCGAGGTCCTCGATCGTCACGGTGAATTCGCCCAGGTGGCCCGCGAGGCTCGCGACGCGGCCGGACCAGAGCGCGTACGGCCCGGACGCCGGCGAGGACGATTTGCCTTCGAGGAGCGTCACGGCGAGCGCCTGCGCGAGGCTTTGCGCGGCACGACGCGCGCGTTCCGGCGCGGCGCCGGCGACGATGAGGACGTTACCGCGGGATTCGTAGCCGACGCGCGGAACGGCATCCGGCGGCGGGAGCGTGGAGAGCGACTCGAGCGCGGCCATCTTCGGCGCGCAGGCGATCGATTCGGACGACCAGCCCCGGCGCTCGAGCACGGCGCCCGCGTCGCGGATCGCCTTTCCCGATTCGATTCCCGCGCCGGGCGCGGACACCTCGATGCCGAGCGTCATTCGGTGGCGTTGCCGCTTCCAGCCCGGCCAGGGCCCGGAAACGCTCCTCTGTTGTGTGCGAATGGGCCCCGCGAATCCTCCCGGGCCCGCCCTTCGTCTTGTGCGAAAAGTCTACACCAGAAATATGCAGGGATCTGCCTATATCGCGTCCCGATGGATCGGCTCGACGGGCACGTCCGCGGGCGGAAGGGGATCGGATGCGCACTCGGGTTCCGGCGTTCCCGGCGCCGCTTCCGGCAGCGCTGCGACGGTCTCGCTCGCAGGCCCGCCCGCCGGTTGCTCGGCCGCGGCGGCTTTGTCGAGGGCTTCCTGCGCCTCGGCCTTTCGCGCCGCCTCCTCGGCCGCGGGGACGCTGTCCAGCGCGGCGTACTGGTTCAGCTTCTCGAGCCAACCCTCCGGCAGCGGATCCGGCTTCGAGTAGTCGTCGATATAGACGTCGAGGCCATCCATCGGATAGAGCGCGGGATCCCCGAAAAGCGTCTTCAGCGCCTGGGCGCGCGTCCCGGGCTCGACGCCGGGGCGCAGGAACGCCGAGAAATCCGAGTGCGGCGTGAGCGATTCGAGCGGCGGAAGGGCCTGGGGATCGGCAAGCGTTACCGGGGCCACCGCCGGGGCGGCCTCCCCCGCGGCCGCGTTCGCGACGGGTGGCACCACCGCCGGCGCCGCAGGCCGATCCTGCTCCGGCGCCGCGGCCTCGCGCTTCTTGCGCGACCAGCGGCCGATGAATCCCTCGCTCATCCCGCGTCCTTCTCGCGGAGCTGCCCTTCCTTGCCCTGGAACGAGCGGGGCTTGCGCCGCTGCTTCTCCGGAGGCCGGTAGTTCGCGTCGACCCAGGCCTTCATCCAGGCGGCGAGCTCCGGCCACGCCGGCGCGCGCTCCACCTTCTCGCTCGCGTCCATCCAGCGCGCCGCCTCGTTATAGGAAAGGGTCGCCTGGAAGGGGAACGGCTCTCCGGTCGCCCCATCGTCGCGCAGGGCCACGAAGACGCTCGGCTCCGGGCTCGTCGCGTTGAGGAAATAACCCTCCGCCTCGTCCGGGAAAAGGGTCACCTCGACGCCGGGATGGAGCCGGCGGAGGAGCCGCTCGTCCTCCGCCACCGTGCGCGGGGAGCCGCCCTCGTCCGGCGCAACGCCCGCGAGGAGCCAACGGTGGGTCTCCCACCGGCTTTCCACGGCCTGGCGCTCGAGGATGATCGAGAGCTTTCGCGAGGGACGATCGGACATGGGCCAACTATAGGTGAATTTCCGCGCGCTCGACGCGTGCTATCCTGATTTTCCGCCGCTTTTCGCGATTTTCCATGGGCAAGGTCACCATCGCGCTGCATGACGTGCGCGCCGGGCTGCCGATGCCGGCGGCGCGCGCCGCGTCCTCGACCGGGCCCCTCGCCGCGCCGGTCGATGCGCGCGGCCGCGGCCTTCGCGATCTCCGCATCTCGGTCACGGACCGGTGCAACTTCCGGTGCACGTACTGCATGCCGAAGGAGGTGTTCGATGCCGACCACCCGTTCCTTCCGCACGCGGAGATCCTCTCGTTCGAGGAGATCGTGCGCGTGGCGCGCGTCTTCGGCTCCCTGGGCACGGAGAAGATCCGGCTCACCGGCGGCGAGCCGCTCCTGCGCCGCGGCATCGAGCGCCTGGTCGCGATGCTGCGCGCGGCGCTCCCGGGCGTGGACCTCACGCTCACGACCAACGGCTCGGCGCTGAAGGCGCTCGCCCGTCCGCTCAAGGATGCGGGCCTGGATCGCATCACCGTGAGCCTCGATTCGCTCGACGACACCACGTTTCGCGCGATGAACGACGTGGACTTCCCGGTCGCGCGCGTGCTGGAGGGCATCGACGCGGCGGACGCGGCGGGCCTCGCGCCCGTCAAGGTGAACATGGTGGTGAAGCGCGGCGTGAACGACCACCAGGTGGTCGACATGGCGCGGCATTTCCGCGGCACGGGCCGGATCGTGCGCTTCATCGAGTTCATGGACGTGGGCTCCACCAACGGCTGGCGAATGGACGACGTGATCCCGTCGGCCGAGATCGTGCGGCGGATCGCGGAGCATTTCCCGCTGCTTCCCGCGGACCCGCAATACGCGGGCGAGGTCGCCGAGCGCTGGCGCTATTCGGACGGCGCGGGCGAGATCGGCGTGATCTCGTCGGTCACCCAGGCCTTCTGCGCCACCTGCACGCGCGCGCGGCTCTCCACGGACGGGCACCTCTACACCTGCCTCTTCGCGGAGCACGGCTACGACGTGAAGCGCATGCTGCGCGCGGGAGCGGACGACGATGCGCTCGCGGGTGCGATCGCGAGCGTCTGGCAGGCGCGCGCGGACCGCTATTCGGAGATCCGCACCGCCGAGACCGCGAAATCGCGCAAGGTCGAGATGTCCTACATCGGCGGCTGAGGCATGGCCTACCGCCCCATCCTCACGCGGAACGCGCGCCCGGCGACCTACACGGTCGATGCGGTGGACGAAAAGGGCGCGCACGTCCCCACGCCCATCGCGGGCGAGCATCCCCTCACGCTCTACGTCGACAAGAAGGAGATCGTGACGCTCATGACGCTGGGCGCCGCGCCGGAAGCGCTCGCGATCGGGTTCCTTCGCAACCAGCGCCTCGTCTCCTCGCTGGAGGAGATCGTCGCGGTGCAGGTCGATTGGGAAGTGAACGCGGTCGCGGTCACCACTCGCTCCGGGCTCGTGGACCTGGAGGCGCGGATGGAGAAGCGCACGGCGACCACGGGCTGCGGCCAGGGCACCGTCTTCGGCGACCTCATGGAGGACATCGACTCGATCCGCCTGGACGACCGCATGCGCCTCACCGAGGAGACGCTCTTCGGCCTCCTCGACGCCGTGCGCGTGCACGAGTCGATCTACAAGCAGGCGGGCGCGGTGCACGGCTGCGCGCTCGCGAAGGGCGCGCAGATCCTCACCTTCGTGGAGGACGTGGGGCGCCACAACGCGGTCGACGCGATCGCGGGCTGGATGTGGCTCGAGGGCATCGACGGGCGCGACAAGATCTTCTACACGACGGGCCGCCTCACCTCCGAGATGGTGATCAAGGCGGCGCAGATGCAGGTGCCGGTGCTGGTCTCCCGCTCCGGCCTCACGAAGATGGGACACGAGGTGGCGGAGAAGGTCGGCATCACGATGATCGGCCGCGCGGTGAACCGGCATTACCTCCTCTTCACGGGGGTCGAGCGGCTGGTGAAGAAGGCGCCCTCCCATGCCTGACCACGACCATGCCGGTTGAGGTGACGGGCATCGTGCTCGCCGGCGGCCAGGGGAGCCGCATGGGCGGCGTGGACAAGGGGCTGCAGCCCTTCCGCGGGAAGCCCATGGTCGCGCACGCGATCGAGCGGCTGGCACCCCAGGTGGACGAGCTCCTCGTGAACGCGAACCGGAACCCCGCCGACTACGAGCGCTTCGGCCATCGCGTGATCGCGGACGAGATTCCCGGCTTCGCGGGGCCCCTCGCCGGATTCGAGCGCGGGCTCGCGCACGCGGCGGGCGCGCTGGTCGTCACCGTGCCGTGCGATTCGCCCTTCCTTCCGCCGGACCTCGTGGCGCGCCTCAAGGCGGCGCTCGAGGCGAAGGGCGCCGATCTCGCCGTCGCGAAGACGGGGACCCAGGCGCATCCGGTCTTCTGCCTCATGCGCCGCACAGTGCACCCATCGCTGGAAGCGTTCCTCGGAAGCGGCGAGCGCAAGATCGATCGCTGGTACGCGTCGCTCGCCGTGGTCGAGGTGGCGTTCGACGACGAGGCGGACGCCTTCCTCAACATCAACACGCGCGAGGAGCTCGCCCACCTCGAGCCCCGGCGCTGAGATGCCGGCGTCGCTGCGGCGCACGCGGCCGGCGCTCCCCCGCTTCGCCGTCGCCTGGTTCCCGCGCTTCGAGGGGCTCGAGGCGATCGAGGCCTTCCGCAGGCGCCATGACCCGATGGCTTCGCTCATCCCGGCGCACCTCACGCTCGTCTTTCCGTTCCCGACGGCGCTCACGCGCCTCCAGGTGGAGACGCACGTGAAGCGCGTGGCCGCGCGCTGGCCGCCGATCCCGGTCACCTTCCGCGCGGTGCGCCTGTACGTGAACGAGTTCATCTTCCTCATGGCGGGTCGCGGCGCCGAGTCGATCGCGGGCCTGCACGACCGGCTCTACACGCGCTCGCTCCTGCCCTACCTGCGCCGGGACCTGCCCTACGAGCCGCACATCACGATCGCGCGCGACCCGAGCCTCGCGCGGCTGGAGGCGGCGCTCGCCGAGGCGCGCGAGGCCTTGCCGCGCGAGGCCGCGGACGTGATCCGCGAGGTCTCGCTGCTGGCGGTCCGCCCCGACGGTAGAATCGAGCGCTTGAGCGACATCGCCCTGCACACCGCCTGACCATGTCCACCCTCACCATCGCCCAGGCGTCCTGCGCCGACGACTACGACCCGAACTCGATGCCGGTCGCGAAGGCCCGCGCGTTCATCCACCAGTTCCTCGACCCGGTCACGGCGGTCCTGCGCGTGCCGGTGCGCTCCGCGCTCGGGGGCGTCCTCGCCGAGGACGTGCTCTCGCCCGTGGACGTGCCGGCCCATCGCAACTCCGCGATGGACGGCTGGGCGATGCGCGGCGCGGACCTCGCCCCCGGCCGCGAGACCACGCTCCAGGAGATCGGCGTTTCCTTCGCGGGGCGGCCCTTCGCGGGCGGCGTCGCGGCCGGCCAGTGCGTGCGGATCATGACGGGCGGCGTGGTACCCAGGGGCGCGGACACCGTCGTCATGCAGGAGCGCGCGAAGGCGCAGGGCAAGTCCGTCACGTTCGCGCCCGGGCAGAAGACGGGGCAGAACGTCCGCCAAGCGGGCGAGGACCTGCGCGCGGGCTCGGTCGCGCTCGCGCGCGGGCGCCTCGTGCGCCCCGCGGACCTCGGCCTCGTGGCATCGCTCGGCATCGGCGAGGTGGCCGTGTACCGGCGGCTGCGCGTGGCGTTCTTCTCGACCGGCGACGAGCTGAAATCCGTCGGCACCCCGCTCGGTGAGGGCGAGATCTACGACTCCAACCGGTACACGATCCACGGCATGCTCGCGCGCCTGGGATGCGAGGTGCTCGACATGGGCGTGGTGCGCGACGACCCGAAGCTCCTCGAGCGCGCTTTCCGCGAGGCGGCCGCTTCCGCGGACGTGGTGATCACGAGCGGCGGCGTCTCCGTGGGCGAAGCGGACTTCGTGAAGGACCTCCTCGGGAAGCTGGGCGAGGTCGTCTTCTGGAAGATCGCGATGAAGCCCGGCAGGCCGCTCGCCTACGGGAAGATCGGCGGCGCGCACTTCTTCGGCCTTCCGGGGAACCCGGTCTCCGTGATGGTCACGTTCTACCAGTTCGTGCGCGAGGCGCTCCTCGCCCTCATGGGCGTGGACCCGGTGATGCCGGTGCCCACCTTCAGCGCGAAATGCGCGGCGCGCCTGAAGAAAGCGCCGGGCCGCACCGAGTTCCAGCGCGGCATCCTCGCGCGCGAGGCGGACGGCGGGCTCGTCGTGCGGCCCACCGGCGAGCAGGGCTCGGGCATCCTCAAGTCCATGAGCGAGGCCAACTGCTTCATCATCCTCGGCGACGACGTGGGCAACGTCGAGGCGGGAACCACGGTGGAGGTGCAGCTGCTCGAAGGGCTCGTGTGAGCACGTCCGCGCTCGAGCGCGACGTGGCGGGGCTCGATTACCTGCGCGCCATCGTCGCGGGCGAGATCGGCGGCGTCCCGATCGGCGACACGCTGGGCTTCCGGCTGGTCGCGGCCGAGCCGGGGCAGGTCACGCTCGCCGGCACGCCGGATGCGCGCTCCTACAACCTCATCGGGACCGTGCACGGCGGATGGGCCGCCTCGATCCTCGACACGGCGATGGCCCTCGCCACGCTCGCCACGCTCGATGCCGCGCACGATTTCACCACGGTCGACATCAAGGTGAATTACCTCCGCCCGATCGTCCCCGGGACCGAGGTCCGCGCGGAAGGACGCGTGCTGCACGCCGGCCGCCGCGTGGCGCTCTGCGAGGCGCGCCTCGCGGATCCGGCGGGGAAGCTCCTCGCGCACGGGACGGGCACGTGCCTCATCCTCGACCGCGCGGGAACGCCGCGCGCCGCGGCCCGTCCTTCCGTCCCATGAAGCGGCGCGATTTCGTCCGGATCTGCGCGGTGTCCGCCACGGGAGCCGCGGGCGCCACGCTCGCGGGCGCGGCCGGTGCGGCCCCGCTCACGGCGCGCAGCTACCCGCGCGCGAAGCTCGTCGACGAGCGCGGAGCGCCGGTGCGGATCGCGGGGCTCGCGCCGGGCGCGAACTACGTCTTCGACTATCCCTACGCCGCGACCCCCTGCTTCCTGCTGCGGCTGGACCGCCCCGTCGCGGGCGGCGTGGAGCTGCGCACCGAGGCCGGCGCGCCGTATCGCTGGGCAGGCGGCGTGGGCGACGGGAAATCCGTGGTCGCCTATTCCGCGATCTGCGCGCACAAGATGGCGTACCCCACGAAGCAGGTGAGCTTCATCGGCTACCGTGACGGCCCGAGCCCCGTCGCCGGGCCCGGCAAGGTCATCACCTGCTGCTCGGACCGCAGCGTCTACGACCCCGCCGCCGGCGCGCGCGTGGTGTCGGGGCCAGCCCCGCAGCCGCTCGCGACCATCCTCCTCGAGCACGATCCCAGGGCGGACGAGCTCTTCGCCGTCGGGACCTTCGGCGGCGAGAAGTTCGACGAGTTCTTCCAGAAGTACGACTTCCGGCTCCAGCTCGAGATGGGCGATCGCGCCCATGCCGGCGTCGAGGGCACGGCCGTGGTGCGCCCGCTCGAGCGCTACAGCATCCAGTGGGCGCGCTGCTGAGGCCTAGATCGAAAAACTCTCGGGAGCGTCCGTCGCTAGGCGCTCGAGGTCCTCGCGCCGCACGTGGGGTGCGAGGAGCCGGATGAACTCCACCGTGTAGCCGCGCAGGTACGCGCCGCGCCGGATCGCGAGCCGGGTGGTCTGCGCCGGGAAGAGGTGCTCGCAGTCGAGTGCCACCAGGCCGTCCTCCTTCCCCTTCCGGAACGCGCGCGACGAGATGATGCCCACGCCCAGCCCCAGCGCCACATAGGACTTGATCACGTCCGAGTCGAGCGCGGTGAGCGCGATCTCGGGATGGAGGCCCCGAGAGGCGAACGCCTTGTCGAGCGCGGTCCGGCCCGCGAAGGTCGAGTCGTAGGTGACGAGCGGGTGCGCCGCGATGGCCTCGAGCGTGAGCGGCTTCGCGCCCTCGAGGGGATGGCCCTCGCGGACCACCACGCAGTGGTGCCAGCGGTAGCACGGCACGGTCACGAGCTCCGGATACTCGTCCAGCGCCTCGGTCGCGATCGCGAGGTCGGCCTCGCCCGCGATCACCATGCGCGCGAGCTGGCGCGGGTTGCCCTGCAGGAGCTTCAGCTTCACGTCCGGGAACGCCTTCTTGAACGCGCTCACCACCGCCGGGAGCGCATACCGCGCCTGGGTGTGGGTCACCGCCACCGCGAGGCTCCCCTTGGCGTGGTGCGCGAACTCCTCCGCCACGGCCCTGAGGTTCGCCATCTCGGCCAGGATCCGATCGACCGAGGCCACCAGCTCCCGGCCCGCATCCGTGAGGGCGGTGAAGCGGCGGCCCTGCCGCACGAAGATCGGCGTGCCGAGCTCCTCTTCCAGGGCGCGGATCTGCTTGGACACCCCGGGCTGGGAGGTGTGGAGCGCCAGGGCGGCCTCGGAGACGTTCAGGTTCCGGCGCGCGACCTCGCTCACGTAGCGTAATTGCTGGAGATTCATGGACCTATGGTTATACCCGCTCGTTATAACGATATCACAAACAAGTATTTTTCAGGAATGTGGGCGCCTCCTACCATGGTCGGGAGCCTTCCAAAACCGACCCACAACCGAGCTCGCCCATGTACCGCTACGACGACCACGACCGCGCCATCCTCGCCGAGCGCGTCGCGCAGTTCCGCGACCAGACCCGGCGCTTCCTCGCGGGAGAGCTCTCCGAGGACGAGTTCCGGCCGTTGCGCCTGCAGAACGGGCTCTACATCCAGCGCCATGCGCCGATGTACCGGATCGCCGTGCCCTACGGCCTCCTCGCCTCGCGGCAGCTGCGGAAGCTCGCGGAGATCGTGCGCAAGTACGACCGCGGCTACGGCCACTTCAGCACGCGGACCAACCTGCAGCTCAACTGGCCGAAGCTCGAGGACGTCCCGGAGATCTACGCGGAGCTCGCGAGCGTCGAGATGCACTCGATCCAGACGAGCGGGAACGACATCCGCAACATCACGACCGACCATTTCGCGGGCGTGGCGCCGGACGAGCTCGTGGACCCGCGGCCCTACGCCGAGATCCTGCGCCAGTGGTCCACGTTCCACCCGGAGTTCGCGTACCTCCCCCGCAAGTTCAAGATCGCGTTGAACGCGGCGGCGGAGGATCGCACGGTGCTCCGCATCCACGACATCGGCATCGAGTTCGTGAAGAACGCCGAGGGCGAGCTGGGCCTGCGCTTCTACGCGGGCGGCGGCATGGGCCGCACGCCGATCCTCGCACCCGTCATCCGCGAGTTCGTGCCGTGGCGGCACATGCTCACCTACTGCACCGCGATCCTGCGCGTCTACAACCGCTACGGGCGCCGCGACAACATCTGGAAGGCGCGGATCAAGATCCTCGTGAAGTCGCTGGGCGCCGACGAGTTCGCGCGCCGCGTCGAGGAGGAATGGGCGGGCCTCCAGGATTCGCCGGACGTGATCACCGACGCGGAGCTCGAGCGCGTGGCGCGGCACTTCGCGCCGCCCGCCTACGAGGCGCTCCAGGAGCCCGACACGCCGCACGCGCGCCTCATCGCCACGAACCGCGCCTTCGCGCGCTGGGCCGAGAGGAACGTCCACGGCCACCGCGTGCCGGGCTACGCGGCCGTGACGCTCTCGCTCAAGAAGCCGGGCGTCGCGCCGGGCGACATCACGGGCGACCAGATGGACGTCGTGGCGGAGCTCGCGGACCGCTACAGCTTCGGCGAGCTGCGCGTCTCCCACGAGCAGAACCTCGTCCTCGCGGACGTTCCCCAACGCGACCTTTTCGCGGTGTGGCAGGCGGCGAAGGCGGCGGGGCTCGCGACGCCGACCGTGGGGCTCATCAACGACATCATCTCGTGCCCCGGCGGCGACTTCTGCTCGCTCGCGAACGCGAAGTCGATCCCCATCGCGGCTGCGATCCAGGACCGCTTCGAGGACCTCGACTACCAGCACGACATCGGCGAGCTCGACCTCAACATCTCCGGCTGCATGAATTCCTGCGGCCACCACCACGTGGGCCACATCGGCATCCTCGGCGTCGACAAGAACGGAGCCGAGTGGTACCAGGTCTCGATCGGCGGGCGGCAGGGCAACGCCGCGGCGCTGGGCCAGGTGATCGGGCCCTCGTTCGCGGCGGCCGAGATGCCCGACGTGGTGGAGAAGCTCGTCGACACCTACCTCGCGCTTCGCCACGCCGACGAACGTTTCGTCGATACCGTGGACCGCGTGGGTTTGGCCCCCTTCAAGGCGCGCGTGTACGGAGAGCCGCGGGAGCTCGCCCGTGCCGCATGACCTCGTGATCCGCGGCCGGACCGTCGCGCCGGACCCGTGGCGCTACGTGGGCGTCTTATCGGCGGACGAGCTCGGGGAGCCGCTTCCCGAGGGTCCGGTCGCGGTGCCGCTCGCGCATTGGCTCGAGAACGGCGCGGCGCTCGCGCAGCGCGCAACGCCCGTGGGCGTGTGGCTGAAGCCCGACGACGAGCCTTTGCGCCTCGCGGGCCACCTCGAGGGCTTGGCGCTCATCGCCGTGCATTTCCCCAAGTTCACCGACGGCCGCGGGTATTCGACCGCGACGCTGCTGCGCCGCCGGCTCGGATGGCGCGGGGAGCTCCGCGCCTTCGGGGACGTGGGCCGCGACCAGCTCTTCTACCTCGCGCGCGCGGGCTTCGATGCGTTCCGCCTGGCCGACCATCGGGATCCCCGGAAAGCGTTGAGCGCGTTCGACGATTTCTCCGTGCGCTACCAGGGCAGCGTCGACGATCCCGTGCCGCTCTTCCGCAAGCGTCTCGCCGAGGCGTGCCCCCGGACCGACCATGGCTAAGGTCTATCTCGTGGGCGCGGGGCCCGGGGCGCCGGACCTCCTCACGCTTCGCGCCGCGCGCCTCCTCGAATCCGCGGACGTGGTCCTCCACGATGCGCTCGTGCATCCGGAGACCCTCGCGCTCGCGAAGCGCGCGCGCCTCGTGAACGTGGGCAAGCGCTACGGCAAGGTCTCCACCGAGCAGCGCTTCATCCACCGCGCGTTGGTCGAGGCCGCGCGCAAGCACGCCGTCGTCGTGCGCCTGAAGGGCGGCGACCCGATGCTCTTCGGCCGTGCCCAGGAGGAGCTCGACGCGCTCGCCGCCGAGGGGATCGAGGCCGAGGTCGTGCCCGGCGTGACCGCCGCGCTCGCCGCCGCGGCGTCGCTCCGCGCGTCGCTCACGCGCCGCGGCATCGCCCGCACCGTGGCCTTCCTCACGCCGCGCGTGGGCCGCGGCGAGACCGCTTCCGAATGGCTCCCGGCCGCGATGGCCGCGGATTCCGTCGCGCTCTACATGGCCGCGGGCGCCGCGGCCTCCATCGCCGCCGCGCTGATCGAGGCCGGTAAGCCGGCCGACACACCGGTGGCCCTGGTCGAGGATGCGACCCTCGAAGGCGAGGTGCGCACGTTCACCACGCTCGCGGCGCTGCGCGTGGTCGAGCTCCCGCCCGCCTCCGGCCCCGTCGTCATGCTGGTGGGCGAGGTGCTCCGCGAGAGCGCGCGCGCCGCGGGCCATCCCGATTCCGTTTCCCTTCGTTCCGCCTGACATCGCCCCGAAATGAGCAGCTCCGACAAGTACACGACCGAGACCATCACGCACGTCCGTCCCTGGACCGAGAGCCTCTTCTCCTTCCGCACCACGCGCGACCGCGGCTACCGCTTCGTGCCGGGCCAGTTCGCGCGCCTGGGAGTGCGCGCCGCCGGCGCCGGCGACATCGTCTGGCGCGCCTACTCGATCGCCTCCGCGGCCTACGACGAGCACCTCGAGTTCTTCTCGGTGGTGGTCCCGGGCGGCGCCTTCACGAGCCGGCTCTCGAAGCTGCGCGAGGGCGACGAGATCCTGGTCGAGCGCAAAAGCTACGGCTTCCTCACCACCGATCGCTTCGTCGAGGGACGCGACCTCTGGATGCTCGCGACGGGAACGGGCCTCGCCCCCTTCCTCTCGATCCTCCACGATTTCGAGACGTGGGAGCGCTACGAGAACCTGATCCTCGTGCAGAGCGTGCGCACGCAACCGGAGCTCGCCTACGAGGACTTGATCCGCGGCTTCGACAAGA
This sequence comes from Usitatibacter sp., assembly GCA_036266535.1. Classification (GTDB taxonomy): domain Bacteria; phylum Pseudomonadota; class Gammaproteobacteria; order Burkholderiales; family Usitatibacteraceae; genus Usitatibacter. The sequence continues at coordinate 24,479 of DATAMY010000135.1, forward strand.
GCGAGTATTACGCGGAGCACGCCCGGAAGCTGCGCTACGCGCGTATCGTCACGCGCGAGCCCGTGCCGGGCGCGCTGGGCGACCGCGTGACGCGCCTCCTCACGAACGGCGTCCTCGAGGAGAACATCGGCGTGAAGCTCGACCACGAGCGCTCGCGCATCATGCTGTGCGGGAATCCCGAGATGGTCGAGGATTCCCGGAAGCTCCTCGTGGAGCGCGGATTCAGGCTTTCCCGCCGCGGCGAGCCGGGCCACCTCGCCGTGGAGAACTACTGGTGAACCCGATGCCGCGCGAATCGCCGGCGGGCGCTCCGAAGGCTCCGCTGAATCCGGAGATCGACGAGATCCTCGCGCGGGCGAAGGAACGCGGCGCCGCGCAGCGCCTCGCGTACGCGGGCGCGGTCACGCCGAAGGAAGCCTGGCGCCTGCATTCGGCGGGCGCGGCCGTGATCGTGGACGTGCGCACCGCGCCCGAGCGCGAGTTCGTGGGCCGCGTCCCGGATGCGATCGCCGTCGAATGGCGCGCGTACGGCGCGAAGGAAGCCAATCCCCGGTTCCTCGAGGCGCTGGAGCACGCCGTGGACCGCGGCGACCCCGTCCTCTTCCTCTGCCGCAGCGGCGTTCGCTCGCACCACGCGGCGGAACTCGCGACGCGCGCGGGCTTCGAACGGTCGTTCAACATCCTGGAAGGCTTCGAGGGCGACCTCGGCTCCGACCAGAAGCGGGGCATGCTGGGCGGGTGGCGCCGCGCGGGCCTGCCCTGGGTTCAAAGCTAGGGGACAGACCCCGTTTTCCGTAAGACGGAACGTTCCGCCAAAGAGAAAACGGGGTCTGTCCCCGATTTCGCAAGGAGATCATCATGGCAACACTGAGACTGGGCGACATCGCCCCCGATTTCACGCAGGACTCCACCGAAGGCCCGATCCAGCTCCACCGCTGGCTGGGGGATTCGTGGGGCGTCCTCTTCTCGCACCCGAAGGACTTCACCCCGGTGTGCACGACGGAGCTGGGCTACACGGCCAAGCTCTCGGACGAGTTCCGGAAGCGCAACGTCAAGGTGCTCGCGGTGAGCGTGGATCCCCTCGAGTCGCACCGCGGCTGGGTGGGCGACATCGAGGAGACGCAGGGCTGCAAGGTGAACTTCCCGATCCTCGCCGACCCGGACCGGAAGGTGGCGACCCTCTACGACATGATCCACCCGAACGCGAACGACACGCTCACCGTGCGCTCGGTCTACGTGATCGACCCGAAGAAGAAGGTCCGCCTCATGATCACGTACCCCGCGAGCACGGGGCGCAACTTCGACGAGATCCTCCGCGTGATCGATTCGCTCCAGCTCACGGACGCGCACAGCGTCGCGACGCCGGTGAACTGGAAGCAGGGCGAGGACGTGATCATCGCGCCCTCGGTGCAGGATCCGGAAGTGCTCAAGCAGAAATTCCCGAAGGGATTCCGCGCCCTGAAACCGTACCTGCGCTATACCCCGCAGCCGGGACGTTGACGCCGCGGCCGGGTGGGAGCACCGTATCGCGCTCGTCGCGATCCGGAGCCCCCGCCATGTCCCGCTGGTACGAAGACAATTCCCTTTCCATCGGCCGCACGCCCTTGGTGCGCCTCACGCGGTTGACCGACGGGGCGCGCGCCACCGTCCTTGCGAAGGTCGAGGGCCGCAATCCCGCCTATTCGGTGAAGGACCGGATCGGCGCCGCGATGATCTGGGACGCCGAGAAGCGCGGGCTCCTGGGCCCCGGCAAGGCGCTGATCGAGCCCACGAGCGGCAACACCGGCATCGCGCTCGCGTTCGTCGCCGCGGCGCGCGGCATCCCGCTCACCCTCACCATGCCGGACACGATGAGCGTGGAGCGCCGGAAGCTCCTCGTCGCCTACGGGGCGAAGCTCGTCCTCACGGAGGGCGCGAAGGGAATGACCGGCTGCATCGCGAAAGCCGAGGAGATCGCCGCGGGCGACCCGGGCCGCTACGTGATGCTCCAGCAGTTCAAGAACCCGGCGAACCCGCGCGTGCACGAGGAGACCACCGGGCCGGAGATCTGGGAAGACACGGGCGGGAAGATCGACATCCTCGTCTCGGGAGTCGGCACCGGCGGCACCATCACGGGCATCTCGCGCCACATCAAGAAGACGCGCGGGAAGGCGATCCAGTCCGTCGCCGTGGAGCCCGCCGCGAGCCCGCTCATCACGCAGACGCGCGCCGGCGAGCCCTTGAAGCCCGCGCCGCACAAGATCCAGGGGATCGGCGCCAACTTCATCCCGGACGTGCTCGACCTCTCGCTCATCGACCAGGTCGAGACCGTCAGCAACGAGGAGGCGATCGAGTACGCGCGCCGCCTCA
>DATAMY010000136.1:0-45753 GCA_036266535.1 Usitatibacter sp.
TCTCGATTCCCTGGTTCCTGCGCACCTACCACGAGCACGAGATCTCGGGGAGCGCGGGCGGCCTCATCCTCTGGCCCGCGCGGATCCTCGTGCCCATCGGCTTCACGCTCCTCGCGCTCCAGGCCCTCTCGGAGCTCGTGAAGCGGATCGCGTTCCTCGCCGGCAAGGGGCCGGACCCGATCGTCCGCCACGACGCGCACGCCGCGGAGCAGGAGCTGGTCGAGGAGATCCGCCGCATGGCCGAGGGCAAGCCGTGATCGCCCTCATCACGCAGAACATGGCGCCGATCATGTTCGCGGCGCTGGTGGTCTTCCTGCTGCTGGGCTACCCGGTCGCCTTCTCGCTCGCGGCGAACGGCATCTTCTTCGGGATCGTGGGGATCCAGCTGGGCCTCCTGCAGCCCTCGCTCCTCCAGGCGCTCCCGGACCGGCTCTGGGGCGTGATGTCCAACGACACGCTCCTCGCGGTGCCGTTCTTCACCTTCATGGGATTGATCCTCGAGCGAAGCGGGATGGCCGAGGACCTCCTCGACACCATCGGGCAGCTCTTCGGCCCGATTCGCGGCGGCCTCGCCTTCGCGGTGATCTTCGTGGGCGCGCTGCTGGCGGCGACGACGGGCGTGGTGGCGGCCTCGGTGATCTCGATGGGCCTCATCTCGCTCCCGATCATGCTCCGCTACGGCTACGACCGGCGCTTCGCGACGGGCGTCATCGCCGCCTCGGGCACGCTCGCGCAGATCATCCCGCCCTCGCTCGTCCTCATCATCATGGCGGACCAGCTCGGGAAGTCCGTGGGCGACATGTACGCGGGCGCGTTCATCCCCGGCATCGCGTTGGCCGGGCTCTACGCCGTCTACGCGCTCTTCGTCTCCATCTTCAAGCCCGCCTGGGCGCCGGCGCTCCCGCTCGAGGCGCGGAGCCTGCGCGAGCCGGACGGCTCGAGCGGCACGGTCTCCGTGGCGGTGGTGGTGGCGATCGCGATCGTCGCGGCCGTCCTCTTCGACCGCTACTACTATGTGCCGAAGTACCCGGACGCGGGCCTGGACGAGCGGCTCGTGGTCGCCGCCGCGGCGGGCGCGGGCGTGGCCTTCGCGGGCGCGCTCTTGAACCGCATCTTCAAGCTGGGCCTCCTCTCCCGCCTCGCGCAGCAGGTGATCTTCGTCCTGATCCCCCCGCTGGCGCTCATCTTCCTCGTGCTGGGGACGATCTTCCTCGGGTGGGCGACGCCCACCGAGGGAGGGGCCATGGGCGCCACGGGCGCCCTCGTGATGGCGCTCGCGCGCGGGCGGCTCTCGCTCAAGCTCACGCGCCAGGCGATGGAATCGACCGCGAAGCTCTCGACCTTCGTGGTCTTCATCCTCATCGGCGCGCGGATCTTCAGCCTCACCTTCTACGGCGTGAATGGGCACGTTTGGGTCGAGCACCTCCTCACGAGCCTCCCGGGCGGCCAGCTCGGGTTCCTCATCGTCGTGAACCTCATCATCTTCTTCCTCGCGTTCTTCCTCGACTTCTTCGAGCTCTCGTTCATCGTGATCCCGCTCCTCGTGGCGCCCGCGGACAAGCTGGGGATCGACCTCATCTGGTTCGGCGTCCTGCTGGGCGTGAACATGCAGACCTCCTTCATGCACCCACCCTTCGGCTTCGCGCTCTTCTACCTGCGAAGCGTGGCGCCCATCCGCGAATACATCGACAAGCTCACGGGCAAGCGCACGGCGCCCGTCACGACGGGCCAGATCTACTGGGGCGCGATCCCGTTCGTGGTGATCCAGGTGATCATGGTGGGGCTCCTCATCGCCTTCCCGCAGATGTCGCTCGTCTACAAGTCGGGCGCGCCGGTGATCGACATCAACAAGGTGAAGGTCGACATCCCGACCGAAAACTATTCGGGCACGGGCGAGTCGAGCGACCTCATGAAGGACCTGGGCGGCGCGGCGCCGAAGCCCGCCCCGGGAGACAAGGCGCCCAGCGAGGAGGACAAGGCGGCCGAGGAGCTGCAGAAGCAGCTGGGCGGCGGGAAATAGAAAAGGCCCGCCTGCGGCGGGCCTCGTTGTGGATCCCCGACGCCTCGGGGATGACGGATGCTTCAGGCGATCGGAATCGCCTTCCGCATCGTCACTTGATGCTCTGGATCGTGTGCATGAAGTCGTCGAAGCCCTTCTCCGCCACGCGGAACCAGAGGAGCTGGTCCGTGCGGAAGGCGACCATCGACTCGTAGATCTTCTTGAAGGCCGGGCTCTTGTCCGACATCTCCTTGTAGACCTCGAGGGACGCCTTGTACGAGGCGACCATGATCTCCTTCGAGAATCCGCGCAGCTGCGTGCCGCCGGCCACGAGCCGCTTCAACGCCGCCGGGTTCTGCGCGTCGTACTTGGCGACCATCCACGTGTTGGCCTCCCAGCACGCCGCCTCGACGATGTTCTGGTACTCCTTCGGCAGCTTGTTCCATTCGGCGATGTTGCAGTAGAGGTCGATCTGCGGACCGCCCTCCCACCAGCCCGGGTAGTAGTAGTACTTGGCGATCTTGTTGAAGCCCAGCTTCTCGTCGTCGTAGGGACCGACCCATTCCGCGGCGTCGATGGTGCCCTTCTCGAGCGCGGGGTAGATGTCGCCGCCCGGGATCAGCTGCGGAACGCCGCCCAGCTTCTCGATCACCTTGCCGGCCATGCCGCCGATGCGGAACTTGAGCCCCTTGAAGTCCGCGGGCGTCTTGATCTCCTTCCGGAACCAGCCGCCCATCTGGGCGCCCGTGTTTCCGCAGGGGATGTTGTAGATGTTGTAGGCCTTGTAGAACTCGCGGAAGAGCTCGAGCCCGCCGCCGAAGATCTGCCAGGCGTTGGTCTGGCGGGCGTTCAGGCTGAAGGGAATCGCGGTGTCGAGCGCGAACGCCGGGTCCTTGCCCCAGAAGTAGTACGGGGCCGTGTGCGCGCACTGAACCGTGTTGTTCTGCACCGCATCGACGACGTTGAACGCCGGGACGATCTCGCCGGCGGCGAACACCTGGATCTGGAACTTGCCGCCGGTCGCCCCGGCGACCCGCTCGGACATCTTCGTGGCCGCGCCGAAGATCGTGTCGAGGGACTTGGGGAAGCTCGACGCGAGGCGCCATTTCACCTCGGGCAGGGACGACTGCTGGGCGCGGCTCAGCGTCGGCATCGCGGCCGCGCCGGCGGCGAGCCCGGTTGCGGCGGTCTTCAGGAACTTCCTGCGCTCCATGGTTCGCTCCTCTGTTGTGGTATTGGCGGGGCCATCCGGGACCTTGCCCCGGGGGAAGAGCGAAGCCTAGCGATATCCGCCCGGAGGGGCAAGGCGCCTAGTCGCCCGCGATGGTCATGCGGTCGACGAGGATCGAGCCCGTCCGCTTGGAGCCCCGGACCAGCACGTCGCTGCCGATGGCGGTGATGCCCCGGAACATGTCGAGGAGGTTCCCGGCGATCGTGACCTCCTCGACGGGGAAGCGGATCTCGCCCCCTTCGACCCAGAAGCCCGCCGCGCCGCGCGAATAGTCGCCGGTCACGGGGTTCACGCCCTGGCCCATGAGCTCTGTCACGACGAGCCCGCGGCCCATGTGCTTCACCAGCGCCGCGAAATCGCGCTCGCCGGGCTTCACGAGGAGGTTGTGGTTCCCGCCGGCGTTGCCGGTGCTCGCGAGGCCCAGCTTCCGCGCCGAGTAGGTCGAGAGGAACCAGCCGCGCAGCACACCCGCCTCGACCAGCCGCCGCGATGCGGTGGCGACCCCCTCCGCGTCGAAGGCCCCGCTCGCCATGCCGCCGGGGATGAACGGGTCCTCGAAGATTTCCACGCCGGGCGCGAACACCGGGGTGCCCAGGCGGTCCAGCAGGAAGGAGGACCGGCGATAGAGGCTCGAGCCGCTCGCCGCCGACACGAAATGCCCGATGAGCGTTCCCGCCACCCCCGCTTCGAAGAGCACCGGCGCGTCCGTGGTGGGGATGCGCCGCCCGCCCAGCCGGCGGACCGTGCGCTCCCCCGCCATCCGGCCCACGGCCTCCGCGCCTTCGAGGAGCGCCGGGTCGCGCTGCGTCGTGAACCAGTAGTCGCGCTGCATGCCGCCCGCGTCCTCCGCCACCACCCCGCAGGAGAGGCTCGCCTTGGAGTTGGGAAAGCCGCCCACGAAGCCGCGCGTGTTGGCGAGGATGAAATCGGTGTCGTAGCTGGAGACCGTGGCCCCCTCGGAATTGCTGATCCGCTTGTCCACCGCGAGGGCCGCGGCCTCCGTGCGGCGGGCGAGCTCGATCGCCTGCTCGACCGTGAGCCCCCAGGGATGGAAGAGATCGAGATCCGGCGCATCGCCGCGGAAGAGCCTTTCGGCATCCGGGAGCCCCGCCGCCTCGTCCTCGGCCGTGTGGCGCGCGATCGCGCAGGCCGCCTCGACCGTCCGCTCCACCGCTTCCGCGGAGAGGTCCGACGTGCTCGCATTGCCGCGGCGCTGGCCGAAGTAGACGGTGATGCCGAGCCCCTTGTCGCGGTTGTACTCCACCGTCTCGACCTCGCCGCGGCGCACCGTGATCGATTGGCCCACCGCGGCGGAGACCTCGACCTCCGCGTCGCTCGCACCCCGCGCGCGGGCGACGTCGAGCGAACGGCGGGCGACCTGCGCCATGGCCTCGCGCTTGAGGGGCAATTCGGCGGCGGCGATCGGAAGGTCGGGCATGGCGGCGTCCCTGCGGCGGGGAGACCCGTTGGACAGCGGCGGCCGCGGTAAACTCACGCCCCCGAGTCCCTGTCCGCAAGCCGGAATGGAAGAACGCGATTTTATCAGCAAGACCCGGCGGAAGAAGGAGATGGCCGGATTGCAGCAGGTGGGCGCCGAGCTGGTCGAGCTTCCGCCGGACGCGCTCGCGCGCATTCGCCTGCCGGAGCGGCTTCGCGAAGCGATCGAGGACGCGCGCCAGATCACCGCCCACGAAGGGCGCCGCCGGCAGATCCAGTACATCGGGCGCCTCATGCGCGAGGTGGACGCGGCCCCCATCGTGGAGCAGTTGGCCGCCATCAAGGCGCCCTCGAAGCGCCAGACCGCGCTCTTCCACGTGGCCGAGCGCTGGCGCGACGAATTGCTGGCGAGCCCCGAGAGCCTCGCGCGCTTCACGGCCGAGTTCCCCGAAGCCGACGTGGAGCAGTTGCGCCAGCTCGCGGACCTCGCGCGCGAGGAGAAGCGCACGTCGCGCTCGCCCAAGCGCTCCCGCGAGCTCTTCCACGCGCTCTCTGCGATCGTGCAGGAGCACGGGCGGGGCCAAACGTGAGCGCGGCCGCGGACCCTGTCCGCATCGGGCTCATCGCGACGAGCGACCGCGCCTCGCAGGGCATCTACCGCGACGAGGGCATCCCGGCGCTCGAGCAGTGGCTCACGGGCGCGCTCGTGAATCCCGTCGCGTTCGAGAAGCGCCTCATCCCGGACGAGCAGCCCGTGATCGAGGCGGCGCTTCGCGAGCTCGTGGACGAGCGCCGGTGCGACCTCGTCGTGACGACCGGCGGCACGGGGCCCGCGGCGCGGGACGTGACGCCGGAGGCGACGCTCGCCGTGGCGGACCGCGTGATGCCCGGCTTCGGCGAGCAGATGCGGCGCATCAGCCTCGAATTCGTGCCGACCGCGATCCTCTCCCGCCAGTTGGCCGTGATCCGCGGGCGCGCGCTGGTCCTGAACCTCCCCGGCCAGCCCAAGTCGATCCGCGAGACGCTCGAAGGCCTCAAGTCGCCCGAAGGGAAGACGCTCGTCGCGGGCATCTTCGCGGCCGTGCCCTATTGCATCGACTTGATCGGCGGGCCGTATCTCGAGACGCGCGAGGAGATCGTGAAGGCCTTCCGTCCCAAATCCGCCATCCGCCCCCCGAGGAGCTGACCCTGGAGCTGCTGCCGCACGTGGAGATCGCCACCGGCCCCGACCCCGTCGGGACCGTCATCTGGTTGCACGGCCTGGGCGCCGACGGCTGGGACTTCGTCCCGCTCGTGCGCGAGCTCCCCGTGCCGCCGGCGCTGCAGCTGCGGTTCGTCTTCCCGCACGCGCCGGAGCGACCGGTCACGATCAACAACGGCTTCACGATGCGCGCGTGGTACGACATCGCGATGAACGACATCTCGCGCCTCCCGGACGAGCGCGGCATCCGCGAGTCGCAAGCCGCGGTCGAGCGGCTGATCGCGCGCGAGCGCGACCGCGGCATGGAGAGCGCGCGCATCGTGCTCGCGGGCTTCTCGCAGGGGGGTGCCATCGCGCTGCAGGCGGGCCTGCGCCATGCGAACCGCCTGGGCGGGATCGTGGCGCTCTCCACCTACCTCACGCTCCAGGAGTCCCTCGCCGCCGAAGCCGCCGGCGCGAACCGCTCGACGCCGATCTTCATGGCGCATGGGACGGAGGATCCGATCGTGCCGCTTCCACTCGCGGAATCGAGCGCGGCGGCGCTGCGCGCCCAGGGCTACGAGGTCGAATGGCACACGTGGCCCATGGCGCACGCCGTCTGCGGCGAGGAGATCAAGGCGCTCGCGGAATTCCTCGCGCGGATCTACGGCGACGGCGGGGCGGCCGCGTCGCGCTCGTCGATCCTGCTGCCCGGCCGCTAGGGCGCGGGCGTGGCGAGGGGCTTCCCCTTCTCCACGACGTAGGTCGCGATCACCCGCGCGGTCCCGCCCTCCGCTTTCGCGTCATGGATGCGGCCGGCGGGAATGAAATAGCTCTCCCCGGCCTTGAGCGTCCGCGGCGCCTCGCCGTCGATCGTGAGCACGGTGGTGCCCTCGAGCACGTAGCCCGTCTCGATGCCGGGATGGCTGTGGCGGCCGGTCGATCCGCCGGCGGCGATCTCGGCCACTCCCAGCACCGCTTCGCGGTCGGCGCCCACGTCGCCGCGCTGCAGGATCGTGCGCTTGATGGCGGGGGCCTGCGCGAGGGCGACGGCGGCCGCGCAGGCGGCGAGAAGGATCAGGGGCGCTCTGGCTTTCATGGGCTTTCCTTTATCGGCTCTGGGGGGGCGGGGGGAACGACGAGCGGCTCGAGCGCACGGCGCAACGCGTCCGGCAGGCGTTCCACCGGCCGGTGCGTCGCGCGCTCGACGTAGACGTGCACGAAATGGCCCTGCGCCGCGGCGCTCGCGCAGCCCGGGCCGAAAAGGGCGAGCTCGTAGCGCACGCTGGAGCGGCCCAGGTGCGCGACGCGAAGCCCGACCGTGACGGGCTCCGGATACGCGAGCGGCGCGAAATACCGGCACCCCGTCTCGACCACGAGGCCCACGACCGGGCTCGCGGCGATGTCGAGCGCGCCTTGCTCGATCAGCCACGCGTTCACGGTCGTGTCGAAGAAGGAATAGTGCACGGCGTTGTTCACGTGCCCGTACGCGTCGTTGTCCATCCAGCGCGTGGCGATCTCGCGCAGGTGCGGATAGGCGGCGGGCGCTTCTGGCGGCGGGCGCGCCATCTCAGGCGTGCGTCTTTCCGGCCTCCGCCTCTTCCGCCACCAGCGCGCTCGCGACGGCGGTCGGCGTGTAGGCCCCCGGCACGGGGCAGACGCTCCCGTCCAGGAAGCTCGCGACCTCGTCCCGGCGCCTCATCGTGTCCTCGTAGCCCAGCGCGATCAGCTCGTTGCAGTAGCCGCGCTCGAAGAGGAGGTAGCTCGCGAGGTTCGCGCCCCCGCGGCGCATGGCGCCCACCGAGCGCAGGAGGAATCGGATGGACCAGGGCAGGTTCGCGACGTGCTTCACGGCGATCGCCTCGAGCGGCACCGAAGGCGTCAGCACGAGCACGTCCACGTGGTGGAGCGTGAGCCCCATGCGCCGGAGCGTCTCCGGCTCCACGCAGCTGATCGTGCGGTTGATGCGCTCGAGCCGCTCCAGGTCCACCGCGAGGCTGTCCAGGAAGATCGAGTTCATCACGTGGCCCGCGATCTGGGCGAGCGACGGGTAGAGGTCGCCGCGCGTGCGCTGGGGCGCCTCGTCGCGGACCCGCGCCGTGCCGATCACGAGCACGCGGTCCGCGCCCAGGTGGAGCGCCGGGCTCACGGGCGCGATCTGGCGCATCGACCCGTCGCCGAAGAACTCGCGGTTCAGGCGGTGCGCGGGAAAGAGGAACGGGATCGCGCTCGAGGCCATCAGGTGCTCGACGCCGATCTTCGTGCGGATGCCGAGGCGCTGCGAGCGCCGCCACGCCTGCGTCCCGTCGGTGCCCTGGAAGAAGCTGCAGCTCTGCCCGGACGTGTATCCCGAGCACGTGATCGCCACCGCATCGAGCGCGCCCGCGTCGATGTTCGCCTGGATGCGCGAGAAATCGAGGCTTCGCGCGAGGAGGCTTTCCAGCGGGCGGTTGTCGAGGAGCGAGATCTTCTTGTTCCGGAGGAAAGCCCCGAAGAGGAAGCCCGCGAACCAGCGGAAGCTGTTCGCCGCGACGCCGGGGAAATCCGAGCGGTAGACGTGGTGCGGCTGGAAGTGGCGCCAGACCTCGAGGAGGTTGTCGACCGCGCGGCCGAAATGGTCCGCGTTCACGGCGAGCGCCCCGGCGTTCACCGCGCCCGCCGAGGTCCCGCAGATGATGGGGAACGGGTTCGGGCGGGCGTCCGGGAGCATCTCCTTCAACGCCTGGAGGGCGCCCACCTGGTAGGCGGCCCGGGCGCCGCCGCCCGCGAGCACGAGACCCGCCCTTCCCCCCTTCCGCTCCATCGTTCCCCCCGGGGCGCGGCGTTCAGCCCGGTCCCGCGGCCGCCCTGCCCCTTTCCTTTCGCACCGGTGTACCCGCTGCGCGGGCGTTTTGCAACATCTCGAGCGCGTGCCGGCGCGTGGCCTCGGTGATGGTGAGCCCGCCCAGCATGCGCGCGACCTCGCCCACCCGCGCCTCGCCTTCGAGCGGCTCGACGGTGGCGAACGCGCCGTGCGGGCCGGATTGCTTGGCCACCCGAAGCTGCTGGCGCGCGTGGACGGCCACCTGCGGAAGGTGGGTCACGGAGAGCACCTGGTGGTGGCGCCCGAGCGACTGGAGGAGCCGGCCCACGATCTCCGCCACGCCGCCGCCGATGCCGGAATCCACTTCGTCGAAGACCAGGGTGGGCACCGACGCGCCGCCGGAGAGGAGGACCTGGATCGCGAGCGAGATGCGCGAGAGCTCGCCGCCGGAGGCCACGCGCGCGAGCGGCGCCAGCGCCTGCCCGGCGTGCGCGGCGACCCGAAGCTCGACCGATTCCGACCCGCCCGCGCCCGGCGTCTCGAGCGGCTCGAGGGCGACCTCGAGGCGGCCGCCCGCCATCGCGAGGCCCTGCATCGTCTTCGTGACTTCGGTGCCCAGGCGCTTCGCCGCCTCGCGGCGCGCCTTCGAAAGATCGGTCGCCTGCTCGCGGTAGGCGCGCTCGGCCGCCGCTTCCTGCTCCCGCAGGGCCTCGAGGCTTTCCTCCCCGCCCAGCTCGCCCAGGCGCGCGCGCCGTTCCGCGAGCGCCTCCGGAAGCCGCGCGGGCTCCACGCGATATTTGCGTGCCGCGTCGAACACCGCCTTGATCCGGCCGTCGAGCTGGGCGAGGCGCGCGGGATCCATCTCGAGGCGCTGGAGGTAGCGGCGCAGCTGCTGCGCGCTCTCCGCGGCGTGCACCCCCGCGGTCTCCGCCGCGCGCCGCGCTTCCTCGAGATCCGGGTCCAGCTCGGCCGCGTGCGCGAGACGGGAGGCCGCCGCTGCGAGTCGCGAAACGGCGGACTCCTCCGATTCGTCGAGCGCCTGCGCGCATTCGGACACCGCCTCGATCAGCTCCTGCGCATGGGCGAGCCGCCGGTGCTCCGCCTGGTCGTCTTCCCACCGGGCGGGGTCGAAGGCGAGCGCCTCGAGGTCGCGGATCTCGTGGGCGAGGAGCTCGCGCTCGCGCGCGGAGCTCGCCTGCGCGCGTTCCCGCGCGGCGCGCTGCTCCGCGACCTTCCGCCAGGCGCCGTGGCGCGCGGCCACTTCGCGCGCGACCGCCTCGCAGCCCGCGAAGGCGTCCAGCAGCGCGCGCTGGCGGTCGCGCTTCAGGAGCAGCTGGTGCTCGTGCTGCCCGTGGATGTCCAGGAGGAGCTCGCCCAGCTCGCGAAGCTGTGCGGCGGTCGCGGGACGGCCGTTCACGAACGCGCGCGAGCGCCCGGCGGCGTCGATCGTGCGGCGGACGAGGCATGCGGCGTCGCCTTCCTCCAGGTCCTGCGCCTCGAGCCACGCCCGCACGGCCGGTGCGCGCGCCGCGTCGAAATCCGCGGCGATGTCCGCGCGCTGCGCGCCGGGACGCACGACCCCCGCGTCCGCGCGGTCGCCCAACGCGAGCTTCAACGCATCCACCAGGATCGACTTGCCCGCGCCGGTCTCGCCCGTGAGCGCCGTGAAGCCGGAGGCGAGCTCGAGATCGAGCCGCTCGACGATCACGTAGTCGCGGATGGAGAGCGCGCGGAGCATCGCCCGGCTACGACGTGCGCTCGGTCCAGCGCAGCTTCTGCCTGAGCATCGAGAAATACCGGTAGCCGCGCGGATGGAGGAGCGTCGCGGGGCGCGAGGCGGCCGAGACGCAGACCACGTCGTTGGGCTCGAGCTCCCAGTAGGACTGCACGTCGAAGTTCGCCCGGGCGTCGACGCCGCGCACGAGCGTGATCTCCACCTTCGAGGTGCTGCGGATCGCGACGGGCCGGTTCGAGAGCGTGTGCGGCGAGATCGGTACCAGCGCGATCGCGGAGAGCGCGGGGTGGAGGATCGGGCCGCCCGCCGAGAGGGCGTAGGCGGTCGAGCCCGTGGGGGTCGCGACGATGAGGCCATCCGCCCGGAGCGTGTAGATGAACTCGCCGTCCACGGTCACCGCGAACTCGATCATGCTGCCCATGGCGCCGCGGCTCACGACCACGTCGTTCATGGCGAGCGCGGAGAAGACGGTCTCGCCGTTCCGGCGGACGGTCCCGGCGAGGAGCGTGCGGCTTTCCGCCTGGAAATCGCCCGCGAGGATCGACTCGATCGAGGCGTCGAGCCCCTCCGCCGGAACGTCCGTGAGGAAGCCCAGGCGGCCCAGGTTCACCCCCACCAGCGGCACGCCGCGCTCGGCCATCAGCCGCGCGCAGGAAAGGAGCGTCCCGTCGCCGCCCACGATGATCGCGAGCTCCGATCGGGCCGGAAGATCCGCGAGCTCCGCGATCGCGTCCGGCGGGACGGGGGACGCGCCCGCGGTGAGCGGGTCCATCACGATCGCGAGGCCATGCCGGCGCAGGAGCGCGGAGAGCTGGTCGAGGACTTCCGGCAGGCTCGCCGCGTCGCTCTTGCCGACCACGGCCGCGGTCTTGAACGCGGGAGACATGGCCGCAATTAAAGCATGATTGCTTGTAGAATTCCGTCCATCATGTCCGCGAGGACCCCGATGCTCAGCGAACGCGCGCAGACCCTGCTCAAGATCCTGGTGGAGCGCTATATCGCCGAGGGACAGCCGGTGGGCTCCCGCGCGCTTTCCCGCTTCTCGTCGCTCGAGCTCTCCCCGGCCACCATCCGGAACGTGATGGCGGACCTGGAGGAGATGGGATTCGTCGCGAGCCCGCACACCTCCTCCGGCCGCGTGCCCACGCCCAAGGGGTACCGCTTCTTCGTGGACACGCTCCTCACCGTCCGCCCGATGGAGGACCTGGAGCGCCAGCAGCTGGAAGAGCAGCTGCTCCCGGACGACCCGCACCGGGTGGTGACCAACGCCTCCCAGATGCTCTCGGACCTCACCCATTTCGCGGGCATCGTCGTGGCGCCCCGTCGCCGCGGCGCGGTGCTGCGCCACGTCGAGTTCTATGCCCTCTCGGAGAAGCGCGTGCTCCTCATCATCGTCGCGAGCGACGGCGAGGTGCAGAACCGCGTGCTCGTGACCGACCGGGCCCATTCCGCGAGCCAGCTCCAGGAGGCGGCGAACTTCATCAACCAGCACTATGCGGGCCTGGAATTCGACCAGCTCCGGCAGAAGGTGCGCTCCGAGCTGATGGACCTCCACCGCGACATCTCCGGCCTCATGCAGGCGGCGATCAAGGCGGGAAGCGAGGCGATCCACAGCCCCGGCGACGGCGTCGTCATCTCCGGCGGGATGAACCTCCTCGAGGTGGACGAGCTCTCCGGCGACATGCCGCGGCTGCGCCGCCTCTTCGACCTCTTCGAGCGGAAGACGCAGCTCCTCGACATCCTCGAGCAGAGCGAGCGCGCGGACGGCGTGAAGATCTTCATCGGCGGCGAGTCGCAGCTGGTGCCGCTGGACGAGTGCTCCATCGTGACGGCGCCCTACGAGGTGGACGGCCAGGTGGTCGGCACGGTGGGCGTGATCGGCCCCACGCGCATGGCCTACGAGCGCGTGATCCCGATCGTCGACGTGACGGCCAAGCTCGTTTCGTTCGCCCTCTCGCAGCACTGACCCGCGATGGCCGCGACCGGCGCTCCGGCCCCCGCGAGCGGAGCGGCGCCGGCGACGGGCGTGCTCCTCGTGAACCTGGGAACGCCGGACGCGCCCACGCCCGCGGCGGTGCGGCGCTACCTCCGCGAGTTCCTGATGGATCCGCGCGTGATCGCCATCCCGCGCCCCGCGTGGTGGCTGATCTTGAACCTCTTCATCCTGCCCTTCCGCCCCGCGAAGACCGCGCGGAAGTACGCGACCATCTGGTCCGCCGACGGCTCGCCGCTGCGCGTCTTCCACATGCGCCAGGCGCAGCTCCTGCGCGGCTACCTGGGCCAGAAGATGAAGCACCCGGTGCCGGTGGCCGCCGCCATGCGCTACGGCAAGCCCTCGATCGCCGAGGGGCTCGCGGAGCTCAAGTTCCGCGACTGCGCCCGCATCCTGGTGGTGCCGATGTATCCGCAGTACGCCGCGAGCACGACCGCGAGCGTGGAGGACGAGCTCGCGCGGAGCCTGCGCAGGATGTCCCCGCGGCCGCAGGCCCGCGTGGTCCAGGAATTCCACGCGCACACGGCGTACGTGAAGGCCATCGCGCGCACCGTGAACGCGTACTGGGAGAAGCACGGCCGGCCGGACAAGCTCCTCATGAGCTTCCACGGCCTTCCCAAATCCGTGGTCGACAAGGGCGATCCGTACCAGGCGCAGTGCCTCGAGAGCGCGCGCCTCATCGCGACCGAGCTGGGATGGAACGACGCCCGGACGGTGGTGTCGTTCCAGTCTCGCTTCGGTGCGCAGGAATGGTTGAAGCCCTACACCGCGGACACGCTCTCCGCCCTCGGCCGCGACGGCGTCGGCCGGGTGGACGTGATCTGCCCCGGCTTCGCCGCCGACTGCCTCGAGACGCTCGAGGAGATCGCGCAGGAAGGCCGGGACGCGTTCCGGAAGGCGGGTGGCAAGGAGTTCCATTACATTCCCACCACGAACGACACCCCGCCCTGGATGACCGCCCTCACGATCCTCGTGATGGAAAACCTGCAGTCCTGGGAAACCGCGAAGGCCTGAGCCATGCTGACCCTCCTCGCCCGCTGGATCGTGAACGCCGTGGCGCTGCTGCTGGTGGCATACCTGGACCCCGGCGTGCACGTGGAGGGCTTCATGGCGGCCCTGGTCGCCGCCCTGGTCCTGGGCCTCGTGAACGCGGTGATCCGGCCGATCCTCGTGGTCCTCACGCTGCCGGTGACGCTCCTCACGCTGGGCCTCTTCCTCTTCGTCATCAACGCGCTCTGCTTCTGGCTCGTGGCCGAGGTGGTGCGCGGCTTCACGGTGTCCGGATTCGGGCCGGCGCTCCTGGGCTCGATCCTCTACAGCCTCATCACGCTCTTCACGAGCTGGGTGCTCTTTCCCCGCAAGCGCTAGGGCTCGCCCCAGCGCCCCGCGGCCTTGAAAAGGCCGCCGCGCGCCCCCATGTGCCAATCAAGCATTTGTTTCTAGAGGGAAAATTGCCGTGACCGATGCGCACCTGTCGGGGTCTCCCGACGCCTCGCCGAGCCCGCAGGGCCCCGCCAACGACCCCGCGAACCCGGAAGCGGGCGTGGACGCCCGCATCGCCGACCTGGAGGCCAAGCTCTCCGCCGCCTTCGCGGACGCGGAGAAGCTGCGCGAGGACTGGCTCCGTGCCCGTGCCGAGACGGATAACGTCCGCCGGCGCGGCCAGGACGACGTGGCGAAGGCCCACCGCTTCGGGATCGAGGGGTTCGCGGGCGCCCTCCTCGCCGTGAAGGACAGCCTCGACGCGGCGCTCACCGTGGAGAACGTCTCGGTCGAGTCGTTCCGCGAGGGGGTCGAGCTCACCGCCCGCCAGCTGGACGCCGTCTTCGAGAAGTTCGCGATCCAGCCGATCGCCCCCCAGGGGGAGAAATTCGACCCGCACCGCCACCAGGCCATCAGCCAGGTCCCGAGCGACCAGGACCCGGGCACGGTCGTGGCCGTGCTGCAGAAGGGCTACCTCCTCCATGACCGGGTGCTCCGCCCCGCCCTGGTGACGGTGGCGACGGGACCCGGCAGCTGAATCGCGAGCCGCGCGCTTGAAAGCCCGGCAAATAACCCTACCTATCTTCGGGTAATCGAAAAAACGACCAAGGAACACGGACATGGCAAAGATCATCGGCATCGACCTCGGCACCACGAACTCCTGCGTCGCCATCATGGAAGGCGGCAAGCCCAAGGTCATCGAGAACAGCGAGGGCGCGCGCACGACGCCTTCGGTCGTCGCCTATGCGGACAACGACGAGATCCTCGTCGGCGCCCCGGCCAAGCGCCAGGCGGTGACCAACGCCAAGAACACCATCTTCGCGGTGAAGCGCCTCATCGGCCGCAAGTTCGAGGAGAAGGAGGTCCAGAAGGACATCCACCTCATGCCGTACAAGATCGTGAAGGCGGACAACGGCGACGCCTGGGTCGAGGCGCGCGGCCGGAAGATCGCGCCGCAGCAGGTCTCGGCCGAGGTCCTGCGCAAGATGAAGAAGACGGCCGAGGACTACCTGGGCGAGCCCGTCACCGAGGCGGTCATCACCGTCCCGGCGTACTTCAACGATTCCCAGCGCCAGGCGACCAAGGACGCGGGCCGCATCGCGGGCCTCGAGGTGAAGCGCATCATCAACGAGCCCACGGCGGCGGCGTTGGCCTTCGGCCTCGACAAGAAGGAAGGCGACCGCAAGATCGCGGTGTACGACCTGGGCGGCGGCACGTTCGACATCTCGATCATCGAGATCGCCGCGGTCGAAGGCGAGCACCAGTTCGAGGTGCTCTCCACGAACGGCGACACGTTCCTGGGCGGCGAGGACTTCGACCAGCGCCTGATCGACTACATCGTGACCGAGTTCAAGAAGGAGCAGGGCGCGGACCTCTCCAAGGACGTCCTCGCGCTCCAGCGCCTGAAGGAAGCGGCCGAGAAGGCGAAGATCGAGCTCTCGAGCTCGCAGCAGACCGAGATCAACCTCCCGTACATCACGGCGGACCAGAACGGCCCGCGCCACCTCGCGATGAAGATCACGCGCGCGAAGTTCGAGTCGCTCGTGGACGAGCTGATCGAGCGCACGATCGAGCCCTGCCGCATGGCGATCAAGGATTCCGGCGTGAAGGTCTCGGACATCGGCGACGTGATCCTCGTGGGCGGCATGACGCGCATGCCGAAGGTGCAGGAGAAGGTGCGCGAGTTCTTCGGCAAGGAGCCGCGGAAGGACGTGAACCCGGACGAGGCCGTGGCGGTCGGCGCGGCGATCCAGGGCGGCGTCCTCCAGGGCGACGTGAAGGACGTGCTCCTCCTGGACGTGACGCCGCTCTCGCTCGGCATCGAGACGCTGGGCGGGGTGATGACGAAGCTCATCCAGAAGAACACCACGATCCCCACCAAGGCCCAGCAGGTCTTCTCGACGGCGGACGACAACCAGTCGGCGGTGACCATCCACGTGCTGCAGGGCGAGCGCGACGTGGCCTCGGGGAACAAGAGCCTCGGCCAGTTCAACCTCGAGGGCATCCCGCCCTCCCCGCGCGGCATGCCGCAGATCGAGGTGACGTTCGACATCGACGCGAACGGCATCCTCCACGTGCACGCCCGCGACAAGGCGACCGGCAAGGAGAACAAGATCACCATCAAGGCGAGCTCCGGCCTCTCCGAGGACGAGATCCAGCGGATGGTGAAGGACGCCGAGTCCCACGCGGACGAGGACAAGAAGCAGCTGGAGCTCGTCTCCGCCCGCAACCAGGCGGACGCGATGGCCCACTCGATCCGGAAGTCGCTCGCCGAGTACGGCGAGAAGCTCGAGGCGGGCGAGAAGGAGAAGATCGAATCCGCCCTCAAGGAGCTGGACGAGGCGCTGAAGGGCAACGACAAGGCCGCGATCGACGCGAAGACGCAGGCGCTCGCGCAGGCCTCCCAGAAGCTGGGCGAGCGCGTCTACGCCGACGCCCAGGCGAAGAACGCGCAGGGCGGCGCGGCTCCGCAGCCGGAAGGCGCGGGCGCCGCCCCGGGCGAAGCGCCGAAGGACGAGGGCAACGTGGTCGACGCGGAGTACGAAGAGGTCAAGGACAAGAAGTCGGCGTAGTAAAGACACCTGTCATTCCCGCGAAGGCGGGAATCCAGCCGAGGCGCGCGAGCGTTAGACTGGATTCCCGCCTTCGCGGGAATGACGCATTGGGTTCGCGAAAAGACGCATTGGGTTCGCGAAAAGACGCAACGGGAAGGCGATGGCAAAAAAGCGCGATTACTACGAGGTCCTGGGTCTCAACCGCGACGCGGCCGACGAGGACATCAAGAAGGCCTACCGCAAGCTCGCGATGAAGCACCACCCGGACCGCAACCCGGACAGCAAGGAAGCCGAGGATCGGTTCAAGGAGGCGAAGGAAGCCTACGAGGTGCTCTCGGAGCCGGAGAAGCGCCGCGCGTACGATGCCTACGGCCACGCGGGCGTGAACCCGCAGATGGGCGGCATGGGCCCGGACGCGGCGGGCTTCGGCGGCTTCGCGGAGGCCTTCGGCGACATCTTCAGCGACATCTTCGGCGGGGGCCAGGGCCGCGGCCGCTCCTCGGTCTACCGCGGCGCGGACCTGCGCTACAACCTCGAGATCACGCTCGAGCAGGCGGCGCGCGGCACCGAGACCAAGATCCGCATCCCCACGATGGAGCCGTGCGAGACGTGCCACGGCTCGGGTGCCAAGCCCGGCACGCATCCCAAGACCTGCGAGACCTGCCACGGCGGGGGCACCGTGCGCCTCTCGCAGGGCTTCTTCTCGATCCAGCAGACATGCCCCACCTGCCACGGCAGCGGCAAGATGGTGAGCGAGCCCTGCCCCACGTGCCGCGGCGCCGGGAGGTTGAAGAAGCACAAGACGCTCGCGGTGAAGATCCCCGCCGGCGTGGACGAGGGCGACCGCATCCGCCTCTCCGGCGAGGGCGAGGCCGGCGTGAACGGCGGCCCCCCGGGCGACCTGTACGTGGTGATGCATCTCAAGCCCCACTCCGTCTTCCAGCGCGACGGCGACGACCTCCACTGCGAGATGCCCGTGAGCTTCACGCTCGCGGCGCTGGGCGGCGAGATCGAGATCCCGACGCTCGAGGGCTCGGCCAAGATCAAGGTGCCCGCCGAGACGCAGACGGGCCAGGTGTTCCGCCTGCGCGGCAAGGGCATCAAGGGCGTGCGGGCGAGCTATCCCGGCGACCTCCTCTGCGAGGTGGTGGTGGAGACCCCGGTGCGCCTCACGGACCGGCAGAAGGAGCTCCTGCGGGAGCTCGAGGACATCAACCACAAGGACGGGAGCCGGCATAACCCGCGCGCCCGCGGCTTCATGGAGAAGGTGCGCGAGTTCTTCGCGGGGTGACACCCGTAACGGGGGGGCGTGACAGCTGTAACGCCCGCCCCCTCACATTCCCCGGCGCGCGGGCTATCATTCGCCGAGGCTCCCAGGAAAAGGGCCCAGGAGGAATGCCATGAAGCTTCGCGCACTGATTTCCGCCGCCGCTCTCCTCGCGGCCGGCTCCGCCTTCGCACAGGGCGTCACCGAATCGCAGATCGTCCTCGGCCAGTCCGCCGCCCTCACCGGGCCCGCGGGGCAGCTGGGGCAGGACATGCGCACCGGGGCGCTGCTCTACTTCAACGCGGTGAACGAGCATGGCGGCGTCCTCGGGCGCAGGATCGTCCTGAAGACGCTGGACGACGGCTACGATCCCAAGCGCGCCGCCGCCAACACCAAGCAGCTCATCGACGACGACCACGTCTTCGCCCTCTTCGGCTACGTCGGCACGCCGACCAGCCAGGCGTCGCTCCCCATCTTCACGCAGGCGAAGGTCCCGTTCGTGGGCGCCTTCACGGGCGCGGAGCTCCTGAGGAACCCGGTGAACCCGTACGTCTTCAACGTGCGCGCGAGCTACTTCGACGAGACCGAGGCGATCGTCAACCATTTGACGGCGATGAGCATCGACAAGATCGCGATCTTCTACCAGGACGACGCGTACGGCCAGGCGGGCCTCGCGGGCGTCGAGCGCGCGCTCAAGAAGCGCAACATGTCGCTCAGCGCCAGGGGCACCGTCGAGCGGAACACCGTGGCCGTCGCGAAGGCCGTGGACACGATCAAGAAGGCGCAGCCGCAGGCGGTCATCATGATCTCCGCGTACAAGTCGTGCGCCGCGTTCATCCGCGAGATGAAGAAGGCCGGCGAGAACCCGACCTTCTGGAACGTCTCCTTCGTGGGCAGCAAGGCGCTCGCCCAGGAGCTGGGGCCCGAGGGCCGCGGCGTGGAGATCTCGCAGGTGGTGCCGTTCCCCTGGGACGTGAGCGTCCCGGTGGTGCGCGAGTACCGGAAGCTCCTGGACCAGGCGAAGCTCGAGCCGGGCTTCGGCACGCTCGAAGGCTTCATCGCCGCCAAGGTGATGGTCGAGGGCCTGCGCCGCGCGGGCAAGAAGCTCGATCGCGAGAACTTCATCCGCGCCATGGACTCGATCGGCGACTACGACGCGGGCGGCTTCCGCGTGCGCTACGCGCCGGACAACCGCAGCGGCTCGAACTTCGTCGACCTCACGATCATCTCGCGCGACGAGAAGTTCGTTCGCTGATCAGCGTTACCGTCATTCCCGCGCGGGGGTCCCCAACTGGTTGGGGCGATCTCTTCCGGGAATCCATGGATCCCCGACGGCTCGGGGATGACGGCGCTTCGCGCGTCACTTCTTCCGCCACTCCGTGGTGCCGCCGGGCTTGTCCTCGAGCGCGATGCCCGCGGCTTCCAGCTCGCGGCGGATCTCGTCCGCGCGCGGATAGTTCCTGGCCTTCTTGGCGGCGTTGCGCTCGTCGATGAGCGCCTGCACGTCGACCTGCATGCCCCCCTGGAGGAAAGCGGCGGGATCGTGCTGCAGGAGCCCCAGCGTGCCGCCCAGCGCGCGCAGGAGGCCTGCGAGCTCCGGCGAGCGCGTGCGATTCACCTCTCCCCGGAGCTCGTGGAGCACCGCGAAGGCGATCGGCGTATCGAAGTCGTCGTCCATCGCGTCGCGAAAGCGCGCGGCGAAGGGCTGCGACCAGTCGATCGCGGCCTGCGGCGCGGGCGCCACCTCGCGCAGCGTCGCGTAGAAGCCGCGGAGCGCGTTGCCGGCATCCTCGAGCGATTCCCACGTGAAGTTCAACGTGCTGCGGTAATGCGCGCGCATGAGGAAGAAGCGCAGCTGCTCGCCGCCCTGCTCGCGGTCGAGCTTGTCCAGCACCTCGCGCGTCGTGTGGAAGTTGCCGAGCGACTTCGACATCTTCGTGTGATCGATGTTGAGGAACGCCGAGTGCACCCAGTAGTTCACGAACGTCCGCCCGAGCGCGCCCTCGCTCTGCGCGATCTCGTTCTCGTGGTGCGGGAACTGGAGGTCCCAGCCGCCGCCGTGGATGTCGAAGGGCGCGCCCAGCTCGCGGCACGCCATCGCGGAGCATTCGATGTGCCACCCCGGGCGCCCGGGGCCGAAGAGCGACGGCCAGTGCGGCTCGTCCGGCTTGGCGGACTTCCAGAGCGCGAAGTCGAGCGGGTCGCGCTTCGCCTCGTCCACCGCCACGCGCTCGCCCGCGCGCAGGTCGTCGAGGTTCCGGTGCGAGAGCTTCCCGTAGTCGGGAAATCCGCGCACCGCGTAGAACACGTCGCCGTTCTTCGCGCGGTACGCGAGGCCCTTCTTCTCGAGCGTGGCGATCATGTCCAGCATCGGCTCGATGTAGCGCGTGGCGCGCGGCTCGAGGTCCGGGCGCAGGAGCCCCAGGCGTCCCGTGTCCTCGACGAACGCGGCGACCAGGCGCTCGGTGAACGCCTCGATCGACTCGCCCTTCTCCCGCGCGCGCTTGATGATCTTGTCGTCGACATCGGTGATGTTGCGGACGTACGTGACCTCGTAGCCGGACGCGCGCAGCCACCGCACCACCATGTCGAACGCGGTGAACGTGCGCGCGTTGCCCACGTGGAAGTAGTCGTATACGGTGGGACCGCACACGTACATGCCCACCTTCCCGGCGACGCGCGGGACGAAAGGCTCCTTGGTTCGGGTTAAGGTGTTGTGGATCCGGAGCGCGGGCATGGGTGCGGGCGGAAGGTCGGGACCCGGGAGGACCGATTGTAGTCCCCGGAGAAGGCGGGTAGAATACTGTTTCTCATTAAATTCAATAGATTATAACACGATGCTGCAGCGATCCTGCATGATGGCCCGGCTTGCCGCGGGACTCGCGGCGGCCTGGTTCGCGCTCGCGGGCGCCGCCGCCTTCGCCGCCCCCGCGGACGATCTCCGCGACGCGCAGAAGCTCTACAACCAGGGGAAGCTCGCGCCCGCGCTCGAGAAGGTCGACGAGTTCCTGAAGGCGCAGCCGCGCGATCCGCAGGGCCGTTTCCTGAAGGGTCTCGTGCTCACGGAGCAGAAGCGCACGCAGGAAGCGATCCAGGTCTTCACCGGCCTCACCGAGGATTTCCCGGAGCTCCCGGAGCCGTACAACAACCTGGCGGTCCTCTACGCGTCGCAGGGCAACTACGAGAAGGCGAAGTCCGCGCTCGAGCTCGCGATCCACACGCATCCCACCTACGCCACCGCGCACGAGAACCTGGGCGACATCTACGCGGAGCTCGCGAGCCGCGCCTACGACCGCGCGCTCCAGCTCGACAAGAACAACACCACCGCGCAGGTGAAGCTCGCGATGGTGAAGGACCTCTTCAGCGCGCAGAAGGTCGCCTCGCGCGCGCAGGCCGTGAAGCCGGAAGCGCCCGCGAAGACGGAGGCGCCGAAGCCCGCGCCGAAGGTCGAGCCCGCCGTGAAGGCGGAGCCGCCGAAGCAGGTCGCGAAAGTCGAGACCAGGCCCGCGAAGCCACCCGAACAAAAGCCGGAGCCCGCGAAAAGTCCGGCCGAGGCGCCGAAGGCGCCCACCAAGGCAAATCCGCCCGCCGCCGCGCCCGCGGGCGACGCGAAGGCCGAGGTCGCCGCCGCCATCGCCGATTGGGCGCATGCGTGGAGCGGCAAGGACGTGAAGGGCTACCTCGCGCACTACGCGTCCGATTTCGAGTTGCCCGCGGGCGAATCCCGCGCGGCCTGGGAGAAGCAGCGCGAGGAACGGATCAGCCGGCCCAAGTCCATCGACGTGCAGGCGAAGGTGCTCTCGGCGCAGGTGAGCGGGAACGAGGCGACCGTGAAGATCCGGCAATCGTACCGGTCGGATACGTTGAAGAGCCACACCACGAAGACGCTCCGCCTCGAGAAATCCGGCGACCGGTGGCTCATCAAGCAGGAGCGCACGGGCGGGTGAAGCGCGCGCGCCTCCTCCGCCCCCTCGGCCGCCTCGCGCCCCGCGTCGCGGTCGTGGCCTTCGCGCTCTCCGCGACGGCGCTCGCGGACGGAAGCCTCTTTCCGCTGGGCGACGGGCCCGCGTTCGGAAACCAGGTCGAGGCCTCGGTCGTCCGCGCGATCGTGGAGCTGCGCGAGAGCGCGTTGAACCGCGCGCTCACCGAGATCAACAAGGCGGTCGCCGATCGCCCCGACTTCCGCCTGGCCCAGCTCGTGAAAGGCGACATCCTCATGGCGCAGGCGGGCCGTCCCGTGGCCTTCGCTTCCGCCGCCGTGCCCGCCGCGAGCCTGGCTCCGCTGCAGGACGAGGCCCGCGCGCGCCTGCAGCGCTACCTCGACGCGCCGCCCGCGGATGCGCTTCCGGATGCGTTGCTGGAGCTCGCCCCCAGCCAGCCGTATGCGATCGTGGTCGACACGTCCCGCTCGCGGCTCTACGTCTACGCGAACGAGCTGGGGCGCCCGCGCTACGTCACGGATTTCTACATCAGCCTCGGCCGCTTCGGCGTCGAGAAGGCGCGCGAGGGCGACCAGAAGACGCCGATCGGCGTCTACACCGTCACCGCGGACCGCGAGAAGCTCCCCGATTTCTACGGCCCGCGCGCGTTTCCGCTGAGCTATCCCAACGACTGGGACCGCATGCAGGGCCGCAACGGCCACGGTATCTGGGTCCACGGCACGCCTTCCGGGACGTACAGCCGCCCGCCGTGGGCGACCGACGGCTGCGTCGTGCTCGCGAACGACGACCTCGCCCGCCTCTCGAAGTACGTGGACGTGAGCCGCACGCCCGTCGTGATCGGCTCGTCCATCCGGTGGCGCGACCGCCGCGCGTGGGAAGCGGACCGCGAGGCCTTCCTCGCCGCGTTCGACGGATGGAAAGAGGCGTGGGAGAGCCGCGACACGGACCGCTACCTCGCGAACTACTCCAGCCACTTCCATTCCGACTCCCGCGACCTCGCGAGCTGGAAGGCGAGGAAGCGCCAGGTGAACGCCGGCAAGGCGTGGGTGAAGGTGGCGGTCGACGACATGAGCCTCTTCGCCTATCCCGGCGAGAAGGACATGATGATGGTCACCTTCCGGCAGGACTACCGCTCGAGCAACCTCTCCCACGTGACCCGCAAGCGCCAATACTGGGTCCGCGAGGGCGGCGCGTGGCGGATCCTCGCGGAGTCCGTCGTTTCCTGAACCTTTCCTCCCGAGTGCACGTCCCATGAATCGATTCGCCCGCATCGCCCTCGCCGCGTTCGCCGTCGCGTTCGCCCTCCCCCTCGCAGCCGCCGAGCCCTCCAAGCCCCGGAGCTGCGCAGACATGCTGAAAGGAACCTCGCCGATGAAAGTGAAGCTCACCACCTCCATGGGCCCGATCACGATCGAGCTCGACAAGGCGAAGGCCCCCGCCTCCGTGGAGAACTTCGTGAAGTACGTGGAATCCGGCCACTACAACGGCACGATCTTCCACCGCGTGATCGACGGCTTCATGATCCAGGGCGGCGGCTTCGACAAGGACATGCGCCAGAAGGCCACCAACCCGCCGATCAAGAACGAGGCGGACAACGGCCTCAAGAACGACAAGTACACGGTCGCGATGGCGCGCACGCAGGTGCCCGATTCGGCCACCGCGCAGTTCTTCATCAACACGAAGGACAACGCGTTCCTCAACCACACCGCCAAGAACGTGCAGGGCTGGGGCTACGCCGTGTTCGGGAAAGTGGTTGACGGGCAGCCGATCGTCGACAAGATCGGGAAGGTCGCCACCGGCAACGCCAAGGGCATGGGCGACGTGCCGCTGGAGCCGGTCACGATCGAGAAGGCGGAGTGCGTCGCCTGAGGCGCACCCTCTTCATCTCGGACCTGCACCTCGATCCCTCCCGCCCGGCGATCGTCGCCCAGCTCGAGCGCTTCCTCTCGGAGGTCGTCCCCGGCGCGGACGCGCTCTACATCCTGGGCGACCTCTTCGAATACTGGGTGGGCGACGACGGGCTCGCCCTTCCCTTCCCCCGCCGGATCGCCCAGCGCCTGCACGCGGCCTCCGCGCACGCGCCGATCCATTTCATGCACGGGAACCGCGACTTCCTCGCGGCGGAGCGCTTCGCGCGCGAGACGGGCGCGGCACTCATGCACGACCCGACGATGGTCGACCTCTACGGCACGCGCGCGATCCTGCTGCACGGCGACACGCTCTGCACGGACGACGTGGGCTACCAGGCGTTCCGGAAGCAGGTGCGCGATCCCGCGTGGCAGCAGGCGACGCTGGCACTTCCCATCGAGGACCGCCTCGTGCTCGCGAACCGGATGCGCACGCAAAGCGAGGGAACGAAGCAGGCGACGGAGATGGAGATCATGGACGTCTCGCCGGACGCCGTCGCGCGGGCGTTCTCCGAATGCGGCTGCGACCTCATGATCCACGGCCACACGCACCGGCCGGGTCGCCACGTGCATCGCGTGGGCGGGCGCGAGCGCGTGCGCTGGGTGCTTCCGGACTGGTACGAGCGCGGCGGCTACCTGGAAGCCACGGAAGCGGGCTTGAGGGCCCTGGACCGGATCTAGCCCTCAGCCGCACCAGGTCTCGGCTTCCTTCCGCCAGCGCTTGGTCTCCGCGTCGCGCTCAGCGTCCTCCATGTACACCCGCTCGCCCTTTTCGTTCACGCGGTAGATCGGGCGGCCGTGCGTGAGCATGTCGAGCGCCTCGCGCGCCCGGACGCAGTTGTTCTCGCGCCGCGCGGCCTCGTTCTTCTCCCGGGCGCTCGCGGTCTCCTCCTGGCGCTCCTTCTCGAGCCGGCGCCGGCGGAACTCGACCTCCTTGTCCTTCCAGCTTTCGGGCTGGTCCGCCTTCGCGGGCGGGCCCTCCTTCCGGATCTCGATCTTCGTGGCCTTCCGGTCCGGCGGCGGCTCCTCGGTGTAGTGCGTGACGCCCTTCTCGTCCACCCACTTGTAGAGCGCCGCGCCGGCGCTTCCGCACGCGAGCACGAGCATGGCGACGAGGATGCGCCGAATCACGGCTCGTCCAGCCGGAGCGTGAGGCACTTGGCGCTCCCGCCCGCCTTCATGAACTCGGAGAGCGGGATCTGCACGACCTCGAAGCCCTTGGCGCCCAACGCGCGCGCGAGGGCGGGTGTGGCGCGGTTCACGACCACGGTCGAGCCGATGTTCACCGCGTTGCACGCGAAGGCGAGGCCGTCCTCCTCCTCCACGGTGATGCGCCGGGCGGCGGGCACGCGCGCCTCGATCTCGCGCCGGGAGTCCGCGTCGAACGCGGCCGGGTGGTACATGACGTAGCCGCCTTCGAGCGGGCAGAAGCAGGTGTCGAGATGATAGAAGCGCGTGTCGACGAGGCGCAGGAGCACGATCTCCACGCCGATGCGCTCCGCGAGGACGGCGCGCGCGCCCTCGATCGAGCGGTGCCCGTGGGCCATCCAGAGGCGCTCCGAGCCCCGGTCGAAGAGCGCGTCGCCCGCGCCCTCGAACGGGATGTCGCGCGGCATGGAGGAGACCTCGTAGCCGCGGTCCATGAACCAGTCCGCGAAGTACGGCTCCTCGTACTGGCGCTCGGGATAGCGGAAGCGGGAGACCACGAAGCGGCGGCCCTTCACGAGCCCGGCGTTCGCGGTGAAGACCATGTCCGGCGAGCCGGGCTGGGGATTCACGAGCCGCACGGTCGCGCGGTCCGCGATCGCGTCGTAGAGCGCGCGCCATTGCTGGCGGGCGACGGCGTTGTCGATGCGGCGCAGGTTCCCGTGCATCCACGGGTTGATGATGTACGCGACGGTGAAGTACTCCGGCGGGCACATGAGAAACACGTGCGGGCCCGCCGCCACCCTACCGCCCTCCGAGCCCGCGCTCGAGGTCCGCGCGGATGTCCTCCGGATCCTCGAGGCCCACGCCCAGGCGGACGAGGCCCTCGGAAATCCCGGCCGCGTCGCGCTCCTTCGGCGGGATGCGGCCGTGGGTCGTCGTCGCGGGGTGGCAGATGGTGCTCTTCACGTCGCCGAAATTCGCGGTGATGGAGATCATCTTCACCGCGTCGATCACGCGCCAGGCCGCCTCGCGCCCCCCCCTCACGACGAAGGAGAGGAGCGCGCCGCCCGCCGACTGCTGGCGCATGGCGAGCGCGTGCTGCGGATGGGACTCGAGCCCGGGATAGAGGACACGCTCGACGGCCGCATGGGACTCGAGCCAGCGCGCGATCGCGAGCGCGTTGGCCGACTGCGCGGCCATGCGGATCCGCAGCGTCTCCATGCCCTTCAGGCAGATCCACGCGTTGAAGGGCGAGATCGCGGGTCCGGCCGTCCGCACGAACGAGAAGAGCGGCCCGCTCACGAGGTCCTTCCGCCCGGCGATGGCGCCCGCGAGGACGCGCCCCTGGCCGTCGAGGTATTTCGTGGCGGAGTGGATCACCAGGTCCGCGCCCATCTCGATCGGCCGCTGGAGCGCGGGCGAGCACATGCAGTTGTCGACCGCGAGCACGGCGCCCGCCTTCTTCGCGATGTCCGCGAGCGCCGCGATGTCCGCGATCTCGCATACCGGGTTCGAAGGCGTCTCGACGAAGAGGAGCCGGGTGTTCGGGCGGATCGCGCGCCGCCAGCCGTCCAGGTCCGGAAGGTCGACCCAGGTGGTCTCGATGCCCAGCTTCCTGAGGATCTGGTCGAAGAGCGGCACGACGGTCCCGAAGACGCCGCGGGGAGCCACGATGTGATCGCCGGACTTGAGCAGGCCCAGCGCGGTGGTCGCGACCGCCGCCATGCCGGTCGCGGTGGCGACGCACGCCTCCGCGCCTTCCAGGGCTGCCAACCGGTCCTGGAACATCGCGACGGTGGGATTCGTGAAGCGCGAGTAGATGTTCCCCGGCTCCTCGTTCGCGAAGCGCCGGGCGGCCTCCGCCGCGTTCGCGTAGACGAAGCTCGTCGTGAGGGAGAGGGCCTCGGAGTGCTCGCGGAAGTCGCTTCGCACGCCGCCCGCGCGCACGGCGAGCGTGTCGGGCTTCGTCATCAGTCGATCCGCGAGAGGCCCAGGTCGAGCTGGTAGCTCGAGAGCCGCGTCTCGGGGCCGGACTCGCCGTCCCGGCGCGCGGACTCGATGCCTTCGAGGTACTCGGGCGACACGTCGCCCGTGATGTAGACGCCGTCGAAGCACGAGCAGTCGAAGCGCTGGATCGAGGGATTCAGGCGCCGCACGTCGTCGATCAGGGCGTCCAGCTCCTGGTAGATCACCGCGTCCGCGCCGATCAATTCGGCCACGCCCGCGGCGTCTCGCCCGGTGGCGATGAGCTCGCGCCGCGTGGGCATGTCGATCCCGTAGACGTTCGGGAAGCGCACCGGCGGCGCCGCGGAGGCGAAGAAGACCTTCTTCGCGCCGCTCTCGCGCGCCATCTGCACGATCTCGCGGCTCGTGGTCCCGCGCACGATGGAATCGTCCACGAGGAGCACGTTCTTCCCGGTGAACTCGATCGGCATGGCGTTCAGCTTCTGCCGGACGCTCTTCTTCCTGAGCTCCTGGCCCGGCATGATGAACGTGCGGCCGATGTAGCGGTTCTTGATGAAGCCCTCGCGGTAGGGCTTGTGGAGCTTCGCCGCGACCTCCAGCGCGCTCGGGCGGCTCGAATCCGGGATCGGCATCACGACGTCGATCTGCTCCGTGAGGCCGAGGGAAGCGATGCGGTCCGCGAGGCTCTTCCCCATGTTGCGCCGGCTCTCGTAGACGGAGATCCCGTCGATCACGGAGTCCGGGCGCGCGAGGTAGACGAACTCGAAGATGCAGGGATTGAGCTCCGGGTTCTCGGCGCACTGGCGGTTGTGGAAGTTGCCGCTCTCGTCCACGAGGATCGCTTCGCCCGGCGCCACGTCGCGCATGACCTTGAAGCCCAGCGTATCGAGGGTCACGCTCTCGGAAGCCACGAGGAACTCGACGCCCTTCTCAGTATCCGCGCGGCCCACGATCAGCGGGCGGATGCCGTGCGGATCGCGGAAGGCGAGCATGCCGTGCCCCGCGATCATCGCGACCACCGCGTAGGCGCCCTTCACGCGCCGGTGCACGCCCGCCACCGCCGTGAAGATGATGTCCGGGGAGAGGCGGTCGCGGCCCGCGCTCGCGTCGCTGATCTCGTGCGCGAGGACGTTCAGCAGGATCTCGGAGTCCGAGTTCGTGTTGACGTGCCGGCGGTCGGCGAGGAAGAGCTCGCGGCGAAGCTCCTCCGCGTTCACGAGGTTCCCGTTGTGGCCCAGCACGATGCCGTACGGCGAGTTCACGTAGAACGGCTGCGCTTCGGCCTCCGAGGAGGCGGAGCCCGCGGTGGGATACCGGCAGTGGGCGATGCCCATGTGGCCCACGAGGTTTCGCATGTCGCGCGTGCGGAAGACGTCGCGCACGAGCCCGCGGCCCTTGTGCATGTGGAAGCTGTGGCCTTCGGCCGTGACGATGCCGGCCGCGTCCTGGCCGCGGTGCTGGAGCACCGTCATCCCGTCATAGAGGAGCTGGTTGACGGGGCTGCGGGCGACGACTCCCACGATTCCGCACATGCCTCAATCACTCCTTGGCGAGCGGGGTAGATGGGGGCGAGACAGCCGTCCGGCAAGGGTCTTCATGGCAGCGGCACCACCTGCCCGTCCAGCGCGGAGAGCTTGAGGGTCACGCGCGCCTGCTCGGCCGCCTCGCGGGTCGCGAACGGCCCGGCGCGCAGCCGGGTGAGCCCGCCCTCGGCGGCCTCGGTGTAATGCGCGATGTTCGCCTGGTCGAGCTTCGCGCGCGCCTGGCGGAGCGTCTCCTCGTCCCGGAACGCCCCGACCTGGACCGCGAAGCCCTGGCGCTTCGGTGCGGCGGCCGCGACCTTGGCGGGCGGCACGGCGGCGGCCTTGGGCGGCTCCGCGGGCGTGACGACTGCCGGCGCGGGGGCCGGGGTCGCAACGGGCTTGGTGGCGGGCTGGGCGGCGGCTTGCGGGGCGGCTTTGGAAGGCGGCGGGAGCGGCGGCGCGTTGTCCCGGGGCGGGATGACGGTCGAGGGCTCGCTCGCGGCGCGGTGGGGCTCGGAATCCAGGATCATCGGCACGAAGACCACGAGCAGCACCACGATCGCGATCGCGCCCAAGAGGCGGCGGCGCCCGCGGCGCCGGATCTCCATCGTTTCGGTGGTGGCAGGGCTCGCCATACGGGGGTCCCCAACTTGGTGGGGCAAATAATTTAATAAGCCTAGCGCGCGGACCGCAGCGCCTCCGCCACGGTATGGAACGATCCGAAGACCACGATTCTATCATTCGACCCCGCGTCGCGACGCGCCGCTTGCAATGCCGCGTCCACGGTCGCGAACGTGCGCACCGCCTCGATGCCGCGACCGGCGAGGACCCCGGCCACCGCCTCCGCGCTCGCCGCCCGGTCCGCCTGGGCCGCGGAGACGTACCAGCGGTCGATCCGGTGGCGGACCGCGTCCACGACGCCGCCGATGTCCTTGTCCGAGAGCATCGCGAAGACGGCGAAGGTTCTCTCGAAGAAGCCCATGTCGCCCAGCGCCTGGGCGAGCGAGCGCGCGGCGTGGGGATTGTGGGCGACGTCGAGCACGATCGCCGGGCGGCCGGGGAGCGACTGCAGGCGGCCTGCCAGCCGGACGGTCGAAAGCCCGCGCTTCACCTCGCCCACGGAAAGCGGCAGGCGCTCCGCCACCTCGTCCAGCGCCGCGAGCGCGCTCGCCGCGTTCTTGAGCTGCCAGGCGCCGCGCAGCGCCGGGATGGGGAGCGCGCGCCGCGTGCTTCGCCGGCCCACGAAGTCCCACTGCCGCTCGGAAGCCTCGACGCGGAAGTCGCGCCCCAGGACCTGCAGGTCGGCGCCGATCGCGCGCGCATGCTCGACCAAGCGCGTGGGCGGATTCGTGTCGCCGAAGATCGCGGGACGGCCGGGACGGAAGATGCCCGCCTTCTCGAAGCCGATGGATTCGCGGTCGTTGCCGAGGAACGCCTGGTGGTCGAGATCCACGCTCACGACGATCGCGCAGTCCGCGTCGATCACGTTCACCGCGTCGAGCCGGCCGCCCAGCCCGACTTCGAGCACCCACGCATCGAGCTTCGACGCCTGGAAGATCCAGAGCGCCGCGAGCGTGCCGAACTCGAAGTAGGTGAGCGGCGTGGCGCCTCGCGCCGCCTCCACGCGCTCGAACGACTCCACGAGGAGCGCATCCGTCGCGTCCTCGCCCTGGATCCGCACGCGCTCGTTGTACCGAAGGATGTGGGGCGAGGTGTAGGTTCCGACGCGATATCCGGCCTCGAGGAGGATGGTCTCGAGGAATGCGCAGGTGGATCCCTTGCCGTTGGTGCCGCCGACGGTGATGGTGGTGGGACCGCCCTGGAGAGACATGCGCGCCGCGACTTCGCACACGCGGTCGAGGCCCAGTGCGACGGTCGACGGGTGCTGCGCCGAGATCCAGGCGAGCCAGTCGTCGAGGGAACGCACGCTCTAAGCCTGGGCCGCGGGCTCGCGCTTGAGGAGCGTGATGAGCCGGGCGACCTTGGCCCGCAGCTGCCGGCGGTCGACGATCATGTCGATCGCGCCCTTCTCGAGCAGGAACTCGGAGCGCTGGAAGCCCTCCGGGAGCGTCTCGCGCACGGTCTGCTCGATCACGCGCGGGCCGGCGAAGCCGATGAGGGCACCCGGCTCCGCGATCACGAGGTCGCCGATGAAGGCGAAGCTCGCGGAGACGCCGCCCATGGTGGGATCGGTGAGGATCGAGATGAAGGGCTGGCGCGCGGCGGTCAGCTGGTGGAGCGCGGCCGTGGTCTTCGCCATCTGCATGAGGGAGAGGAGCCCCTCCTGCATGCGCGCGCCGCCCGTGGCCGTGAAGCAGATGAACGGGAGCTCCTCGTCGCAGCACGCCTGCACGGCACGGATGAAGCGCTCGCCCACGACCGAGCCCATGGAGCCGCCCAGGAAACCGAACTCGAAGGCGGCGGCGATGACGGGGACCGAGTCGACCGCGCCCTGCATCACGACGAGGGCATCCGTCTCGCCCGTGTCCTTCTCCGCCTCCTCGAGCCGCTCGGCGTACTTGCGGCTGTCCTTGAACTTGAGCGGATCCATCGGCACGACTTCGGAGGCGAGCTCCGCCCTGCCCTCCGCATCGAGGAAGAGATCGAGCCGCTGGCGCGCGGAGAGTCGGTTGTGGAACCCGCACTTCGGGCAGACGTGGAGGTTGTTCTCGAGGTCGGTGAAGTACAGCACCGCCTCGCACGAGGGGCACTTGCTCCAGAGCCCCTCGGGGACGGCCTTCTTCTGCGTCCCCTCGCGCTTGATCTTGGGCGGCAGGAGCTTCCGGAACCAGCTCATCTGCCGTCATCCTCGGCGCCTGCGACAGCAGGCTGCGGTCGGGGACCCGCATCCATGGCGGAGCGGAACTCGGCGAGGAGCCGCCCCGCGCGCTCGGCGGCGGCTTCCGGCGGCCCGTCCGCGAGCTCCTGCACGATGCGGCTTCCGATGACGACGGCATCGGCCACGCGCCCCACGCGCCGCGCGGTCTCGCCGTCGCGGATGCCGAATCCCACGCCGATCGGGACTTTCGTGCGGCCGCGGATGCGCCGGATCATCGCCTCGACGTCGGCCGTGTCGATGTTCGCGGCGCCCGTCACGCCCTTCAGCGACACGTAGTAGATGTAGCCCTGCGCGACCTTCGCCACGCGATCGATGCGCGCCTCGGTGGACGTGGGCGAGAGGAGGAAGATCGGATCGATGCCGGAGCCCGCGAGCGCCGCCAGCCAATCGGCGCTTTCCTCCGGCGGGTAGTCGACGATGAGGACGCCGTCGACCCCGGCCTTGCGCGCTGCCGCGACGAATGGAATGAGCCCCATCCGCTCGATCGGGTTCGCGTAGCCCATGAGCACGACCGGCGTCGTGGAGTCCTTCGCGCGGAATTCGGCGACCATCGCGAGGACGCTTCGCAAGCCCACGCCGTGCTTGAGCGCCCGCTCCGAGGAGCGCTGCACCACGGGGCCGTCCGCCATCGGGTCCGAGAACGGGACGCCCAGCTCGATCACGTCCGCGCCCGCCTTCACCATCGCGTGCATGACGGGGACGGTTTGGTCGGGATGGGGATCGCCGGCCGTCACGAACGGGATGAGCGCGGGACGGCCCTTCTTGAACGCGGCGGCGATGCGGCTCATCAGAACTGGATGCCCGAGGCCTTGGCGACGGTGTGCATGTCCTTGTCGCCGCGTCCGGAGAGGTTCACGAGGAGGATCTTGTCCTTACCCATGGTGGGCGCGATCTTCATCGCGTATGCGAGGGCGTGGCTCGACTCCAGCGCCGGGATGATGCCCTCGAAGCGGCAGAGGTCGTGGAAGGCCGCGAGCGCCTCGTCGTCCGTGACCGCGACGTAGCTCGCGCGCCCCGTGTCCTTGAGCCACGCGTGCTCGGGGCCCACGCCCGGGTAGTCGAGGCCCGCGGAGATCGAGTGCGTCTCCTGGATCTGGCCGTCCGCGTCCTGCATGAGGTAGGTGCGGTTGCCGTGGAGCACGCCCGGCGAGCCCGCGGAGAGCGACGCGGCGTGCTTCCCGGTGTGCAGGCCCAGCCCGCCCGCCTCCACGCCGATCAGCTTCACGTCCTCGTGCGGGATGTACGCGTGGAAGATGCCCATCGCGTTCGATCCGCCGCCCACGCAGGCGAGAACGGCGTCCGGCTGGCGTCCCGCCATGGCGACCATCTGCCCGAGGCATTCCTTGCCCACCACGGAATTGAAGTCGCGCACCATCATCGGGTACGGGTGCGGGCCCGCGACGGTGCCGATGATGTAGAACGTGTTCTCGACGTGCGTCACCCAATCGCGCATCGCCTCGTTTAGCGCGTCCTTGAGCGTCCGAGAGCCGCTTTCCACCGGGACGACGGTGGCGCCGAGGAGCTTCATGCGGTAGACGTTCTGCGCCTGGCGCTGGATGTCCTCGCTCCCCATGTAGACCACGCATTCCATGCCGTAGCGCGCGGCGACGGTGGCGGTCGCGACGCCGTGCTGCCCCGCGCCGGTCTCCGCGATCACGCGCGGCTTCTTCATCCGCCGGGCGACCAGCGCCTGCCCCACGGTGTTGTTCACCTTGTGCGCGCCGGTGTGGTTCAGGTCCTCGCGCTTCAAATAGATCTGGGCGCCGCCCGCCTTCTCCGAGAGGCGCCGGGCGTGGAAGATGGGGCTCGGGCGGCCCACGAAATGCTCGAGCTCCCAGTCGAGCTCTTTCCGGAACGCCGGGTCCTCGCGGCACTGGCTGTACGCGAGCGTCAGCTCGTCCAGCGCCTGGCGCAGCGTCTCCGCGACGAAGACGCCGCCGTACGGGCCGAAGTGGCCGCGCGCGTCGGGAAGCGCGTAATGCTCCCAGTCAGGTGGGTTGCCCTGCATCTTCACGTCGCACGCTCCGAATGAATTCGACGATCTTGCGCGGATCCTTGACGCCGCGGCTCGATTCCACGCCGCTCGACACGTCCACGGCCCACGGCCGCACTTCCCGCACCGCCCGGCCGACGTTCGTCGCATCGAGGCCGCCGGACAGGATGACGGGCAACGGGAGGCCGGCGGGGATCGCCGTCCAGTCGAAAGTGAGGCCCGTGCCCCCCGGCGTTCCCGGGAAATGCGCATCGAGGAGCAGCGCCTTCGCACGGGAAAACCGTCGGGCATATTCTAGCAAATCGGTCCCCGGCTCCATCCGCACGGCCCGGACGAAGGGCCGCCCGAAGGACGCGCAGAAATCCGGCGGCTCGTCGCCCTGGAACTGGAGGAGGTCGAGGGGCACCTCGGCCACGGTCCGGCGGACCTCCTCGGCGGGCGCGTCCACGAAGAGACCCACGGCCATCACCATCGGCGGGAGCGCCGCCGCGACCCGGGCCGCCTGGGCGATCGTCACCACCCGCGGACTCTTCGCGTAGAAGACGAGGCCGATCGCATCCGCCCCGGTGTCGGCGGCCAGGCGCGCGTGCTCCGGCTCGCGGAGGCCGCAGATCTTCACGCGGGTGCGCTCGGAGGTCATCTGGAGTGGGGGTCAGGAGAATCGATCGACGAGCGGATGGCGCGGGAACGCCGGCAGGCCGAGCGCACGATCATACTCGACGCCCGCGAGGTAGAGCCCGTCCGGGGCGAAGGTGGGCGCGGCGAGCCGCCGGTCCCGGGCCTCGAGGAGCTCCGCGATCCAGCCCCGCGGCTGGCGCCCGGCCCCCACGTAGACGAGCGAGCCCACGATGTTCCGGATCATGTGGTGGAGGAACGCGTTCGCCTGGAAGGTGAAGGCGATCACGCCCTCGACCCGCGTCACGCGCGCCGCCATCAACTCGCGAACCGGGGTCTTCGCCTGGCACTGCGAATCGCGAAACGAGGTGAAGTCGTGCGTGCCCAGGAGCGGCGCGGCGGCCTCGCTCATCGCGGCTACGTCCAGCGGCTGGTGGTGCCAGCCCGCGAGCCCGCCCAGGACCGCGGGGGCGACCGGGGCATCCACGAGGAGGTAGCGGTACGTGCGCGAGCGGGCGTCGAACCGGGCGTGGAAGGCGTCCGGCACCTCGGCCGCCCACACCACGCGGGCGTGCTCGTCCAGGAACGTGTTGGTGCCGCGCACCCAGGAATAGGCGTCGCGGCGCGCGGGCGAATCGAAATGGACGACCTGGGCGGTCGCGTGCACGCCGGCATCCGTGCGGCCGGCGGCGGTGACTTCGAGGGTGGGAACGTCGACGAAGCGGGCGAGCGCGTGCTGGAGGTGGTTCTGCACCCCGCACCCTCCCGGCTGGGTCTGCCAGCCGCAGAAGGCGCTCCCGTCGTATTCCAGCCCGAGGGCGATGCGCATGGCCCCCGGACGGGGTCAGAGCGAGGCGATGAGCTTCTTCGCCTCTTCCTTCTGGGCCGAGGAGCCTTCCTTCGCCACCTCGTGGAGGATCTCGCGCGCGCCGTCCTTGTCGCCGATCTCGAGGTACGCCTTCGCGAGCTCGAGCTTGGTGCCGGCCGCCTCTCCGCCATCCGAGGGCGCGGAATCGAGGCTCAGATCCGCGAGGTCGAGTCCGCCGCCGCCGGAGGACGACGCCATGGGCGTGGGCTCCGGGGCCGACTTCGACGACGAGAGGTCCAGCCCGGAGAGGTCGAAATCGAACGCGGGCTTGTCTTCCTTCACGGGCTCCGCGGGAACGTCGACGTGCGAGGGCGAGGCCGTGTGCGCGATGTTGAAGTCGACGTTGGGCGCGGAATCCAGGGGCAGGTCCGGCGCATGCGGCTTCTGGCTGCCCAAGTCCAGGTCGAAGCTGGGCGCCGGCGCGGGGGACGACTTGGAGCCGCCCTCGAGGTCGAAGTCGACGTTGGGCTTGGGATGCGCGGCGGAGGGCGACATCGCCGTGAAGGTGGAGGTGCCCCCGGCGGCGGCGCCGTAGAGCGGGTTGCCGGGGTCGATCTGGGCGCCCATCGCCGCGGCCTTCTGCCACAGCGGGGAGCCCTCGCCCACCGCGCCGCGAAGCTCCTTCGCGACGGTCTCGAACGCCGTGGCGCTCTTCCGGGCGTGGTAGATCTCGAGGAGCTTCAGCGCGATCTCGTGGCGGCCCTTGTCGCGCGCCATCGCTTCCTTGAGGATCTCCTCGGCCTGCGCGTCGCGTCCGTAGGCGATGTACACCTCGGCTTCCGCGACCGGATCCACTTCGTCCGTGTCGATCGTGCCGGGGCCGGTCTTGTCGAAGTCGGTCAGGAAGGAGCTATTCCCCGTATCGACCAGGCCGGCCGCGGGCTTTCCCGTGGTGGATCCCGCTTTCAGGTCCGAGGGGAAGGCGCTCGTCATCTGGCTGTTGGAGCCTGTGTCGTTGGCGTAGCGCCGCCGGCGCGAGACCATGAAGCCCGCGAAGCCCAGGAGCGCGAGGATGCCCACGCCGCCCGCGAGGTAGGCGGGGTTGTCCAGCAGCTCGTCCATGAAGCTCTTGGGCGGCGGCGGGGCGGCCTTCCTCGGCGCGGCCTTCTTCGGCGCGGCGGGAGGCGTCTCGGTTTTCGGGGCTTCGGAGGTCGGCGCGGGAGCCGGCGTCGGGGTGGCGCTCGCGACCGTGGTCGAAGGCGTGGGCTCGGCGGGTTTGGGCGGCTCCGCGGGCTTCGTGGGCTCGGCTTTGGGAGGCTCCGCGGGCGCCGGGGCCGCCTGGGAAGCGACGGGCGGCGGGGGCACCGCTGCGACCTTCGTATCCGCCTTCGACGGCGCGCTGCCCTTGAGGGCCAGCAGCCGCTGCATGTCCTGGATCTGCTTCTCGAGGTCCGCGACCCGGGACTGCGATTCCTGCAGCGCCTTGTTCTTCGCGGTGATCTCTTCCTGCAGCGCGTTCAGGCGCTCGGCGTTCGCCGCGGCACCCCTGCCGGCGCCGGCGGCGCCGCCGGAATCCGACTTCGAGATCTTCAACGTATCCGAGGGCGTGGCGGGCGCGGGCGCCGGGGCGCTCACCGCGGCGGAGGCCACGCGGCCGGAGGCGGCATTCGGGGCGGAGCCCTGCGCGGGCGCGGAGGCGACGCCGCCGGCGAGTTGGTCGCGGTAGGCCCTCCAGTCCGTCACCTGCGCGTGGATCTCCTTCCGGGCATCCGTGAGCGGCGTCTGGTTGATCTCTTCTTCCGTCGGGATGCGCAGGATCTGCCCGGTCTTCAACCGGTTCATGTTGTTGCCGGCGAACGCGTCCTTGTTCTGGCGGTAGAGCGCGACCAGCATCTGCTCGAGGCTCACGTCCGCGGGCTTCACCTGCCCGGCGATCTTGGAGAGCGTCTCGCCCTTCTCGATCGGGCCGTAGGTGTCGCCGGTGGCGGGCGCGGCTTCCTGCGCGCCGGCGGGCATCTCGGCCCTCGCGGAGGGGCTGCCCTCGGCGGCGGGAGCGGCCGAGGCCGTAGAAGGCGGCGCCGCCGGCGATGCGGCCGGCGGCGTTTCGGACTGGGGCGCGGGTGCAGGAGCCGCCGCCGCGGGCGCGGCCGCCACCGTGGGCGCGTTGACCTTCGCGTGGTCGTAGCCAGGCGGGTCGAGGAGGATCGGGTATTCGCGCTGCAGGCGCCCGGCAGGCCAGGACACCTCGACCAGCGCGTCGAGGAAGGGCTCGTTGATCGGGCCGATGCTCGTCACCTTCAGGTACGGCTGGCCGTTCTGGCGTTTCTCGACGGAGAAGCGCAGGAGCCGCAGCGACGGCGCGTATTCGACGCGCGCATCCTGGTACGCCTCCGGAGGCGCCACGCGGGCCGAGATGGTGTCGGTCTCGCCCGGCTGGATCGAGACCAGGTCGATCTCGGCGTTGAGGATCTGGCCGAGCGAGGAATTGACGGTCAGCTTGCCCAGTCCGGCCGCATCCACCGCGAGCGAAGCGCCCAGCAGGAGCGCGAGCGCGACTGCCCTTTTGTTCATCCTCATCGTTTTCCCATCCCCACCCCGAAGACCGGTGAAATGCAGCGTAACATCAGGGGTTTATTGTTGCAAGTTCACCCTGTTCTTTACGTCAGGCGGCCGCCCGGGCCGGAATTCGGGCCTTCAGGAGGATCCCCAGCATCCGCCGCAGCGGCTCCGCGGCGCCCCAAAGTAGCTGGTCCCCGACGGTGAACGCGGAAAGATATTCCCCGCCCATGCGCAGCTTGCGAAGACGTCCGATCGGCACATCCAGCGTGCCGGTGACCGCGACGGGCGTGAGGCGCTTCAACGTCTCCTCGCGCTTGTTCGGGACGACCTTCACCCACTGATTGGCCCCCGCGAGGATCGATTCGATCTCCGCGAGCGGGATGTCGCGCTTGAGTTTTATCGTGAGGCCCTGGCTGTGGCATCGCATTGCGCCGATCCGGATGCAGAGGCCGTCGATCGCGACTTCGGTCTTTCCGGCGCGATCGTTCGATTCTGCCCCCGCTCGTGGGGACCCCAGGATCTTGTTCGTCTCCGCGTGGCCCTTCCACTCCTCGCGGCTCTGGCCGTTGCCCAAGTCCGCGTCGATCCACGGGAGCAGGCTTCCCGCGAGCGGCACGCCGAAATGCTCGGTGGGGAACGATTCGTCGCGGAGGATCCCCGCCACCTCGCGATCGATCTCGAGGATGGCGGAGGCGGGATCGTCGAGGAGGCCCTTCGCGGCGAAGTGCACCTCGCCCATCTGCTGCAGGAGCTCGCGCATGTTCTGCGCGCCGGCGCCGGAAGCCGCCTGGTACGTCATCGCGCTCACCCATTCGACCAGGTCGGCCTTCAGGAGCCCGTCGATCGCCATGAGCATGAGGCTCACGGTGCAGTTGCCGCCGATGTAGTCCTTCACGCCCGCGGCCAAAGCGCGGTCGATGACCGGCCGGTTCACGGGGTCCAGGATGATGACCGCGTC
Source organism: Usitatibacter sp. (assembly GCA_036266535.1). Classification (GTDB taxonomy): domain Bacteria; phylum Pseudomonadota; class Gammaproteobacteria; order Burkholderiales; family Usitatibacteraceae; genus Usitatibacter. The sequence goes on from DATAMY010000136.1 coordinate 37,940, forward strand.
CTCGTCCATGCGAAGCGCGGACGCGGCGTCGATCCAGTAGCCGTCCCATCCGGCCGCGCGGAGCTTCGGGTGGATCGCCTTCGTATAGTCGCCGCCCTGGCTGCTCACGAGCACGTCGTGGCGCGCGAGCTCCTTCACGTCGTTCGCGTCCTTGAGCGGGGCCGCGGTCTTGCCGATATTCGGCCCCGCGCCGCCGATGTTGGAGGTCGTGAAGAACGAGGCGTCGATCGCCTCGAAATCGTTTTCCGCGCGCATGCGCTCGAGGAGCACCGAGCCCACCATGCCGCGCCAGCCGATGAATCCCACTTTTTTCATGTCCGTTCCCGTCCTGTCACAGCGCCTTCACCACCGCCGCGCCCATCTGCGCGGTGCCGGCGGCCTGGGCGCCCTTCCCGGCGATGTCGCCGGTCCTCAATCCCGAGGCGAGCGCCGAGCGCACCGCCTTCTCGATCCGTCCCGCGATATCGGCCTTGCCGAAGGTGTAGCGGAACATCATGGCCATCGAAAGGATCGTCGCGAGCGGGTTCGCGAGGCCCTTCCCCGCGATGTCCGGCGCCGACCCGTGGATCGGCTCGTAGAGGCCCTTCCCGTCGGCGTCCAGCGAGGCCGACGGCAGCATCCCGATCGAGCCGGTGAGCATCGAGGCTTCGTCCGAAAGGATGTCGCCGAACATGTTCCCGGTCACGATCACGTCGAATTGGCGCGGGTTCCTCACGAGCTGCATCGCGCAGTTATCCACGAGCATATGCGAAACCGCCACGTCCGGGTACTCGGGGGCGATCTCCTCGACGATGTCGCGCCAGAGCTGGGTCGTCTCGAGCACGTTCATCTTGTCGATGCTCGTGAGCTTCTTCCCGCGCGCGCGTGCCGTCTTGAAGCCCACGTGCACGATGCGGCGGATCTGCGGCTCGGTGTACTGCATGGTGTTCACGCCGACGCGGCTTCCCATCGGACCGCTGACACCGCGCGGCTCGCCGAAGTAGATGTCGCCCGTGAGCTCGCGGACGATCATGATGTCCAGGCCGCTCACGACCTCGGGTTTCAGCGTCGAGGCGTCGGCCAGCTCGGGAAAGACCGTCGCCGGGCGCAGGTTCGCGAAGAAATCGCACTCCTTCCGCAGGCCCAGGATCGCCTTCTCCGGGCGCTTCTCGCGGGGAAGCGTGTCGTATTTCGGACCGCCGACCGCACCGAAGAGCACGGCATCGGAAGCTTTGACGAGGTCGAGGGTCTTCGCGGGAAGCGGCTCGCCGGTCGCGTCGTACGCGGCCCCGCCCACGAGCGCCTCCTCGGTCTCGATCGTGAGTCCGTCCTTCCGGAGGACCTCGAGGACCTTCTTCGCCTCGGCGAGGATCTCGGGGCCGATGCCGTCTCCGGCGAGGAGCGCGATCTTCATTCCGTCATTCCCGCGAAGGCGGGAATCCAGCCCATCACGAAAATATCCACGGCTCGCTTCTCTTCCGCTTCTCCTCGTAAGCCCGGATCTCGTCCGCGTGCCTGAGCGTCCGGCCGATCTCGTCCCAGCCGTTCACGAGGCTTTCCTTGCGCGACGGGTCGATGTCGAAGTGCATCGACTTCTCGTTCGGCGCCGTGACCGTCTGGGCCGGCAGGTCGATCGTGAGCTTGAAACCCGCGTGGGCCGCGACCTCGGTGAAAAGGTGGTCGACCTGGAAGTCGAGCAGCACGATCGGCAGGAACCCGTTCTTGAAGGAGTTGTTGAAGAAGATGTCCGCGAAGGACGGCGCGATCACGGCCCTGAAGCCGTACTGCTGGAGCGCCCACGGCGCGTGCTCGCGCGAGGAGCCGCAGCCGAAGTTCTTCCGCGCGAGGAGGATCGAGGCGCCCTGGTAGCGCGGCTGGTTCAGCACGAAGTCCGGATTCGGCCGGCGCTTCGAGAGATCCATGCCCGGCTCGCCCACGTCGAGATACCGCCACGCGTCGAAGAGGTGCGGACCGAAGCCCGTGCGCTTGATCGACTTCAGGAACTGCTTCGGGATGATCGCGTCCGTGTCGACGTTCTCGCGGTCGAGCGGGGCCACGAGGCCGGTGTGGACGGTGAATTTATCCATCGGAGGACGCAAGTGCGCGTGGGCAAACAATAATTATAGCGGGCGACAGCCGCTTCCGCCGGTTGACCGCGCTCCGAGGCGGCGTGATTCACATGGCCAAGAGCAACCCCTTCGTCGGCGGGCCGGACTACATACGGGTGCTTTCCAACGCGCTTGGCGGCAAGGCGCAGCTCTGGACCGAGCCGCCATCGACCGGCGGAACACAGTTCTCGATTCGGCTCAGGCCCGGCCGGCTCGCGATCACCAACCAGATCGCCGATCACACGAAGTGGAACCGCAACCAGGTGATCGACGCACTGCTGCAGGCCGCTCTGGTCCAGCTCTTCGATTCGTTGTCGCCAAAAGCGGCCGAGGGCCTCATGACGGCGGCCGTTTCCAAGGCTTCGAACGAGGAGCGCTAGTCGCCGCCCTGCCCGTCGGCCATCGCGCGCCGTGTCGCGTTGATGGAGTAATGGCACCCTCAAAACGCGATTTTCATTCGACTGATCCAGTGGATTACTCCTTTCGGAGCGGTGATCCAGTGGATCAGTCGAATGAAAATCCCGAAATTACCCACCGCACCGGTGAATCGCCGAGCGGCATGGACGTGCGGGCGCTTCGCAAAGGGATGGGCTTCTCGCAGCGCGAATTCGCGGGCTATTTCGGCCTGCCGCTGGCCACCCTTCGCCATTGGGAGGCGGGAAACCGCAAGCCCGTGGGAACAGCGCTGGTCCTGCTCCATGTGATCCGCGACAACCCGCGGGCGGTGCTGAGGGCGGTGCAGAAGGCCCGGAGGCGTGACCCCGCAAGCGTGACCGCCATCGAGCCGCACAAATCGCAGCGCGCGCCGCCGGGCTTCGGCGATCGGCCGCCGCCTTTGTGGAAGGTGAGGCGCAGGCCCCGCTAGCCGCGCCGGATGTCGACGAAGTGCCCCGCGATCGCGGCGGCGGCGGCCATCTCGGGCGAAACGAGGTGGGTGCGCCCGCCCGCGCCCTGGCGGCCCTCGAAGTTGCGGTTCGAGGTCGACGCGCAGCGCTCGCCCGCGGAGAGCTTGTCGTCGTTCATGCCGAGGCACATCGAGCAGCCGGCGTCGCGCCACTCGAAGCCCGAGTCCTTGAACACGCGGTCGAGGCCTTCCTTCTCGGCCTGGGCCTTCACGAGGCCCGAGCCCGGCACGACGAGCGCCAGCTTCACGCTCTTCGCCACGCGCCGGCCCTTCACCACCCTGGCCGCCGCGCGCAGGTCCTCGATCCGCGAGTTGGTGCACGAGCCGATGAAGATCTTGTCGACATTGATCGCGATCATCGGCGTGTTGGGCTCGAGGCCCATGTAGGTGAGCGCGCGTTCCATCGCCTCGCGCTTCACGGGGTCGCGTTCCTTGTCCGGATCCGGTACGCGGTCCTCGATCGAGACCACCATCTCCGGCGACGTGCCCCACGTGACCTGCGGCTTCAACCGCGTCGAATCGATCTCGACCACCTTGTCGAACTTGGCGCCCGCATCCGAGACCAGCGTCTTCCAGTACGCCGCGGCCTTCTCGAACTGCTCGCCCTGCGGCGCGTAGGGCTTGCCGCGGAGGTATTCGATCGTCTTCTCGTCCACGGCGACCATGCCGGCGCGCGCGCCCGCCTCGATCGCCATGTTGCACATCGTCATGCGGCCTTCCATCGAGAGGCCGCGCACCGTCGAGCCGCCGAACTCGATCGCGTAGCCCGTGCCGCCGGCCGTGCCGATCTTCCCGATGATCGCGAGGACCAGGTCCTTGGCCGTGACGCCCGCGGGGAGCGCGCCCTCGCAGCGCACGAGCAGCGACTTCGATTTCTTCTGGGTCAAAGTCTGGGTGGCCAGCACGTGCTCGACCTCGCTCGTGCCGATCCCGAACGCGAGCGCCGCGAAGGCGCCGTTGGTGCTCGTGTGCGAATCGCCGCAGACGACCGTCATCCCGGGGAGCACCGCGCCCTGCTCCGGCGCGATCACGTGGACGATCCCCTGCCGCGCGTCCTTCATCCCGAAATAGGTCTTCACGTGGAACTTGTCGACGTTGCGGTCGAGCGTCTCTACCTGCAGGCGCGAGATCGGGTCCGCGATCCCCTGCTCGCGATGGGCGGTGGGGACGTTGTGGTCGGCGGTCGCGACGATGGAATCCACGCGCCAGGGCTTCCGGTGGTGGACCTCGAGGCCCTCGAAGGCCTGCGGGCTCGTCACCTCGTGGACGACGTGGCGGTCGATGTAGAGCAGTCCCGTTCCGTCGGCGTCTTCGCGGACGAGGTGGGAAGACCAGAGCTTCTCGTAGAGGGTGCTGGGCATGCCCGAATTATAAGGGCTTCCCCGCGGCCGCAGCCGCTAGTGCACGTCGAAAGCGTCCACCACCACGTACGAGCCATCCTGGTTGGCGACCTCGATCTTCAACGTATGCGGGGCGTTCGTGAGCCCGTCCACCCGGAAGATCGTCATCTGGTAGCCCTCGATCGGGTAGTCCTGGCCCAGGCGCACCTGCTTCTGGAAGACGTCGTCCACGTAGATGTTGGCGACCCCCGCGGCGCTTTCCTTCTCGCAGCCGATCCAGCTCACCGACGTGCCGGTGAAATGGAAGGTGGCGGTCGCACCCGTCTGGTTGGAGGTCGCGGTCACGCCCTCGGTCCACACGCGCGCCTCGTTGTCGAAAGTCCAGAGGCCCACGTAGGTGATCGACGGATCGTTCTGCTCGAAGCGCCGGCCGGGCGTGATGATGTCGAACGCGTCCACGACGACCCGGTTGGCCATCGACGCCGTGTTCTTCGTGCCCGTCGCCGTGATCGTGATCGTGTGGTTCGTATCGGCCAGGCCGCTCGCCGAGAACACGGTCGGCTGGAAGACGGCGGTCGGCGAAAAGAGATCGACCGTGGTGGGCGCGCCGCCGTCGATCTGGACGGTCGCGATGCCGGCGTCCGGGCCGCGATAGCCGACCCAGCCGATGCCGGTGCCGCGGAAAGGCAGCGTCACGTTCTGGCCCGCCGTCTCGGTTTCGTGCGCGCTCACCGGCAGCTCCGGCAGGTTCGACACACCCGTGCCGCTGAAGGGGAGCGCGGGCGTGGATTTCGTCCACCCGGCGCTGTACTTGAGGTTGGGGTCCGTGTCCTGCCAGCGCGAGATGGTCGTGCCGGGCTGGACATCGAACGCATCCACCACGACGGCGTTGCCCTCGGCCTGCGGGTTGTGGCTGCCCGACACCGTGATCGTGAGGGTGTGCTTGCCGTCGGCGAGATCGTAGATCGTCACGACCTCGGTCTGGATCTCGTCGCTCGGACGGCCGAAGAGGTCCACGGTCCTGGGCGCCCCGCCGTCGACGCTGACGGTCGCCAAGCCCATGCCCCGGCCGCGGCTTCCGATCCAACGGATGGAAGTGCCGCTGAAGGTGATCGACGCGGTCGCCCCGGCCGTGCTGGCTTGCATGGCCGCGCCGCCGCTCCAGCCTTTCGACGCGTCGCTCCTGGTCCAGGCGCCGGTGAGCGTCACCGCCGCGTCCGACTCCTCGACCCGCATGCCGGCAGTCGGCACGGGCGGACCGCTGACCGTCGGGCCGCCGCCACCACCACCGCCGCCTCCACCGCCGCCACCGGGAGTACCGACCGAGGCACTGCTTCCGCCGCCTCCACCACCGCAGGCGACGAGCAGGCTCGAAAGGAGAAGGGCAAGGAAGGTTCGCATGTCCCGTCAGCGAACGTCGAACGCGTCGACGACGACGTACGAGCCGTCCGTATTCGTGACCTTGACCTGCAGCGCGTGCGGGCCGGGGGCCAGCCCGTCTTTCCTGAACACGGTCATCTGGTAGCCCTCGATCGGATAGCTCTGGTTGAGCTTCACCGTTTGCTGGAAGACCCCGTCGATGGAGACGTCGGCCACGCCGCCGGCGCTCCCCTTCTCGCAGCCGATCCAGCTCACCGACGTTCCCGTGAAGCTGAAGGTCGCGGTGGCGCCCGGCACGTTGGAAGTCGCGGTCGTGCCTTCGCTCCACACGCGGGCCTGGTTGTCCATGGTCCAGAACGTGCCCGGCGGCGTCGCATACGCGATCGCCTTCTCGTATTCCTCGTAGCGGCGACCGGGCGTGTACACGTCGACCGCGTCCACGACGACCCGCGCGCCGCTCGAGGCCGCGTTCTTCCGGCCGGTCGCGGTGATCACCAACGTGTGATTGGTGTCGGCGAGCCCGAACGCGCTGAACACGATCGGCTGGAACGTGGCGATGGGCGAATACATGTCCACCTCGCTCGCGGCACCGCCGTCGATCCGCACCTGGGCGATGCCCGCATCGGGCCCGCGATAACCGATCCAGCTCATCCCCGTCCCGCGAAACGGCAGCGTGAGGGTTTCGCCCGCGGCCTGCGTCTCCTGCGCGGTGACCGGCAGCTCGGGCAGGTTCGAGACGCCGGCTCCGCTCCACAGGAAGGCCTGGCTCGACTTGGTCCACCCGCCGCTGAATTTCATGTCGGGGTTGGTATCCTGCCAATGCGAGATGGTCGTGTCCGGCGCCACATCGAACGCGTCCACCACGACGGTGTTGGACGAGGATTGGGTATCCTGCCCCCCGGTCACGGTGATCGTGAGCGTGTGCTGCCCGGGGCTCAAGTCGTGGATCGTGAAGACCGGCGCGTGGATCTCCTCGGCAGGATGGCCGAAGAGGTCCACATCCTTCACCGCCACGCCGTCCACGCTCACCGACGCGATGCCCCTGTCGCGCCCGCGGCTGCCGATCCAGCGGATCGAGGTCCCGTTGAAGGTGATCGACGCGGTGGCTCCGGCCGTGCTCGACTCCATGGCCGAGCCTCCGCTCCATCCGAAGCTCGCATCGGCTCGCCTCCAGTTGCCGCTGAAGACGACCGCCGGAGCGTTTTCCTCCACGCGCTTGGGATCCGTCTGCGTCGCGGCCGTGGTCACGCCGCCGAACGGCTGGCGCGTGATCGTCTTCGTCTGCGTGACGCCTTGCACGGTCGCGGTGAAGGTGCCCGTGTCGCCGGAGAAGCTCACCGTGGCCGTTCCCACCGGGGTGACCTTGACTTGCGCGGGATCGAAGGTCGCCGCGTCGTACCCGGGGCCCGTCGTCGTGTAGAGCGTGCCGGTGAACGAATCGGGCGAGGTCATCGTGACGGTCGGCATCACGACGAAGAGCGGGTGTCCCGACGGGCCGTAGGTGAACCACGCGCCGAACACGTTGTTGCCGTGCTGCGCGAGGGAAAGGCCCCATCCCGATTCCGCGGCATTCCACCAGAGGTCGGTGCGGTCCACGCCCCAGTTGGCGGGCGCGCTGCCGAAGGACTGGCGCTGGATCTGCTTGCTGCGCGAAACGGGTCCGATCGTGTACGAGAACGAGGCCGTGCCCGCCGCGGCGTTCGAGAAGTCGAACGAGGCGGTGCCGACCTTCGTCGCGACCACCGAGGTGGGATTGAACGGGCCGGCGAATGAAGGTCCGGTCGCGCGGTACAGATCGCCCGTGAAGAAGGTCCGGTTCGCGTTGAACGTGCCGCCGGGCACCGTGAACCACACGGGCGAGCCGTCGGTGTCGTAGGCGTACCAGACCGCGAAGAGCTGCGTCTCGTGGTCGGCGATCGTGACGCCCCACCCCGACTCGCTCGGGTTCCACCACAGGTCGGAATAGTTTTGCGCGTGGCAAAACAACGGAAACAGCGTGATGATGGCGACAAGGCGCCACACGTTGAGAAGTCGTCGCATGGACGACTTTATGCGCCCCGGAAATGGCGAAACGCGTCAGCCCGACGGGCCCGCGGCGTGGTC
>DATAMY010000137.1:0-11135 GCA_036266535.1 Usitatibacter sp.
AGGAAGGCCGCGCGCTTTCGGCGGTGGAAGAGCGTCCCAAGCGAGAGGTCCTGAATTACTTCGCGGGCCTGCGCTTTGTGGAGAAGCATGCGAAGAAGAAGGCCATCCGGCACGAGGATATCTTCGAGCTGCATCGGTTGCTGGCGGACACGGTGATGGATCAAGGCGAGGCGGGACGCTATCGCACGATCGCGGTCCGTGTCGGAAAGCACTTTCCGCCTTCGGCCACCGATGTTTCGCCGCGAATGCTCGAGCTGCTGGAGTGGTGGAACAAGCGAGCGACCGAGCTCTCGCCGGTGCTGAGTTCCGCCGTTCTGCATTATCAGTTCGAGTGGATCCATCCGTTCGCGGATGGCAACGGGCGCACCGGGCGCGCCTTGGCGCTGTGGGAGTTGTATCGCCGGGGCTTCGACAGCCACCACATCTTCTCTGTGGACGAGTACTACTGGGAGGATCGTCCCGCCTACTACGCGGCGCTCGATGGCGTACGTCTGGCGGGTGGCGAACTTACAACGTGGCTGGAGTACTGCGCCGAGGGTCTACGGCAGACACTGGAGCGCACGTGGACCCGCGTGCAGTCCTACGACCTCACGTCGCAGGAGAAGCTGGTGCTCCGGCCGCGGCAGGAACAACTGCTCAAGCTCCTGCGAGATCACGGTAGCCTGTCGCCCGCGGAACTCTGGGACGCGCTGGCCATTTCGCGGCAGGGCGCCATGGATCTGCTGCGGCCATTACTCGATGCCGGGCTTGTGGAAAAGATCGGCAGCAAGAAGACGGGACGTTACAAACTCGGGAAACCCTGAACGAAGGGGGGAGTTCTAGGCCTCGATCCTGCCCAGCAGCAGGTATTCCATCAGCGCCTTCTGCACGTGGAGGCGGTTCTCCGCCTCGTCCCACACCACGCTCTGCGGGCCCTCGAGCACCGCCTCCGTCACTTCCTCGCCGCGGTGGGCGGGGAGGCAATGCATGAAGAGCGCGTCGGGCTTCGCGAGCGACATGAGCGCCGCGTCGACCGTGAAGCCGTCGAAGGCGGTGGAGCGCGCGTCCGACTCCGCCTCGAATCCCATGCTGGTCCAGACGTCGGTGGTCACGAGGTCCGCTCCCTCCACCGCCTGCGGCGGGCGGGAGGCGATGGCGAGGTGGCGCTCGTCCACGCCGGCGGTGCGCGCAGGCTCGACGCCGTAGCCCGCGGGGGTGCAGACGTTCAGCCGGAAGTCGAAGATCCGCGCGGCCTGGATCCAGGTGTTGCACATGTTGTTGCCGTCGCCGATCCACGCGACCGTGCGTCCCGTGATCGTGCCGCGCCGCTCGACGAACGTGTAGATGTCCGCGAGCACCTGGCACGGGTGGTACTCGTTCGTGAGGCCGTTGATGACCGGCACCCGCGAGTGGGCCGCGAAGCGCTCGATGATCGCGTGCTCGAAGGTGCGGATCATCACGAGGTCGACCATCCGGGAGACCACGCGCGCCACGTCCTCGATCGGCTCGCCGCGCCCGAGCTGCGTCTCGCTCGTGTTCAGCACGATGGACGAGCCGCCGAGCTGGTGGATCCCCGCCTCGAACGAGACGCGCGTGCGGGTCGAGCTCTTCTCGAACACCATCGCGAGCATCCGGTCGACGAGCGGCTGGTAGGCGACGTAGTTCTTGAACCGGTCCTTGATGACGCGCGTGCGCCGGAAGAGGTGCTCGAGCTCCTCTCGCTCCAGGTCGCGGAGCTGGAGGAAATGCTTCACGCGGCCGCGGCCGCGGGCGTCTCGGCGAGGAAGGCCTTCACGAGGGGCGCCAGGATCGCGACGAGGGTCTTCGCCTCGGCCTCCTGGATCACGAGCGGCGGGAGGAGCCGGATCACGCGGTCAGCCGTCACGTTCATGACGAGGCCCGCGGCGAGCGCGCGGCGCACGAGGTCGCCGCAGGGGCGGTCGAGCTCCACGCCGATCATGAGGCCCATGCCGCGCACCTCCTTCACGCCCGCCGTGCCGGCGAGCTCACGCCGGAGCCCCTCCTGGATCACCTCGCCCATGCGGTGCGCATGCGCGAGGAGGCCGTCTTTCTCGATCACTTCCAGCGTGGTCAACGCGGCGACGGAGACGAGCGGGCCGCCCCCGAAGGTGGAGCCGTGGTTGCCGGGCTTGAACACCTTCGCCGCGGCCCCGCGCGCGAGGCAGGCGCCGATCGGCACGCCGGAGCCCAGGCCCTTGGCGAGCGTCATCACGTCCGGCACGATGCCGGCCCACTGGTGCGCGAACCACTTGCCGGTGCGCCCGATGCCGCTCTGCACCTCGTCGATCATGAGGAGCCATTGCTTGCGGTCGCAGATCTCGCGCACCTTCCGGAGGTACTCCGCGCTCGCGACGTGGATGCCGCCCTCGCCCTGCAGGACCTCCAGCAGCACGGCGACCACGGACTGGTTGTCCGCGAGCCGCTCGATCGCGCCCACGTCGTTGTACGGGACGCGCAGGAACCCGCCCATCAGCGGCTCGAAGCCCGCCTGCGCCTTCCGCGAGCCCGTGGCGGAGAGGGTGGCGAGCGTGCGCCCGTGCCAGGCCTTCTCCATCACCACGATCGCCGGGCTCTCGACCCCGCGCTGGTGGCCGTAGAGGCGCGCGAGCTTGATCGCGGCCTCGTTCGCCTCGGCGCCCGAGTTCGCGAAGAACGCGTTCTCCATCCCCGCGAGCTCGCACACCTTGGCGGCCGCGCGCTCCTGCTCCGGCACGCGGAAAAGGTTCGAGGTGTGGATGAGGCGCGCGGCCTGCTCCGAGAGCGCGCGCGTGAGCACGGGGTGGGCGTGGCCCAGGCCGTTCACGGCGATGCCCGCGAGGCCGTCCAGGTAGCGCTTGCCCTCGGTGTCCCAGAGCCACGCGCCCTCGCCGCGCGCGAAAGCGACCGGCTGCGGCGCGTACGTCTGCATCAGGTGCTCTGCGGTCATGCTCGCCTCTCGATCCGGTGGGAGTGGCGTCAAAAACGAGAACGGCGGCCCGGGGGCCGCCGTCGGCCTGGTTGCGGTCTGGCTTAGGTGCGGGCGCCCGTGAGCGCCTTGATGCGCGCGGTGAGCCGGCTCTTGTGCCGCGCCGCCTTGTTCTTGTGGATCACGCCCTTGCGGGCGAGCGAGTCGATGGTCGCCTGCTCGGCCTTGTAGGCGGCCTGCGCGGCGGCGGCATCGCCCGCCTCGACGGCGGTGTGGATCTTCTTGATCGCCGTGCGAAGCTCGGAGCGCATGCTCACGTTGTGCCCGCGCTGACTGATGGATTTGCGGGCACGCTTGGCGGCCTGCTTGGTATTGGCCATGTCTGGGGATTCCCGGTGTAAGTTCGCGAAACGAAGCCTGATATCATACACCGCTTGTCCATACGAAACAAAGCCCTAGACCGCGCGCCGCCATGAGCCTGCTGCGCGCCGCCGCCTCGGTGAGCGGCATGACGCTCCTCTCGCGGATCACGGGCCTCGCCCGCGAGATCCTGCTCGCGAGCTTCTTCGGCGCGGGCATCGCGTTCGACGCCTTCGTGGTCGCCTTCCGCATCCCGAACCTGCTTCGCCGGCTCTTCGCCGAAGGGGCGTTTTCCCAGGCGTTCGTGCCGGTGCTGGGCGAGTACCGCGCCCGCCACGGCGACGAGGCCACGCGCACGCTCGCGGGGAAGGTGCTCGCCGCCCTGGCCGCGGGGCTCTTCGTGGTCACCGCGATCGGCATGATCGCGGCTCCCGTCGTCGTGTACCTGAGCGCCTCCGGATTCGCCGGCGACGCGGAGAAGTTCGCGCTCACGACGACGATGGTGCGGATCTGCTTCCCGTACATCCTCTTCATCTCGCTCGTCTCGTTCGCCTCCGGCGTCCTCAACACCTACGGCGCGTTCAAGGCCCCGGCCTTCACGCCGGTGCTCCTCAACGTGTGCTTCATCGTGTTCGCGATCTTCGTCGCGCCCCGCATGGACCGCCCGGTGCTGGCGCTCGCGTGGGCGGTCTTCGTGGGCGGCCTGGTCCAGCTCGCGTTCCAGGTGCCCTTCCTCGCGCGGATCGGGATGCTGCCGCGGCCCGTATGGGACCCGCGCGACGAAGGCGTCCGGCGGATCCTCAAGCTCATGGCGCCCGCCGCGCTGGGGGTCTCCGTCGCGCAGGTGAGCCTCCTCATCAATACGCAGATCGCCTCGTATCTCGGCGACGGCCCGGTGTCCTGGATCTACTACGCGGATCGGCTGATGGAGTTTCCGTCCGCGCTCCTGGGCGTGGCGCTTGGGACCGTGCTCCTCCCCTCGCTCGTCCGGCACCACAGCGCGGACGATCCCGTCGCATACTCGAAGCTCCTCGACTGGGGCCTGCGCTTGACGCTCCTCCTCGCGCTGCCGGCGGCGGTCGCCCTCGGGATGCTCGCCGTGCCGCTCGTGGCCACGCTCTTCTGGCACGGCGAGTTCAGCCGCATGGACGTGCTCATGACGAGGAACGCCCTCATCGGCTATTCGGTAGGCCTCCTCGGCATCATCCTCGTGAAGGTCCTCGCCCCGGGCTTCTACGCGCGGCAGAACATCCGCACGCCGGTGAAGGTGGCGGTGGTGACGCTCGTCATCACGCAGGCCTTGAACGCCGCCCTCGTGCCCTTCCTCCGGCACGCCGGGCTCACGCTCGCGATCTCGCTGGGGGCCTGCTTCAACGCCGGATGGCTCTGGTGGCTCATGCACCGCTCCGGCGGCTACCGCGCGGAGCCGGGCTGGGGCGCCTTCCTCATCAAGCTCGCGGTCGCGCTCTACATGATGGGCGGCGCGCTCTGGTACTCGATGGGAACGGAGTCGTCGTGGTTCGAGCTCGCCGCGGCGCCGCGGGCGGGGAAGCTCGCGCTCGTGATCGCGGCGGGCGCGGCCGCGTACTTCGCCTCGCTCGCGGCGATGGGCTTTCGCCTGCGGCACTTCTCCCGGCAAGCGTAGGCCGCGGCCCGTCATGCGGATCGTGCGGCATGCGGTTCCGGGCGGCCCCGCCACGGCGGTCGCGATCGGAAGCTTCGACGGCGTCCACCGAGGACATGCCGCGATCCTCGAGCGCGTCCGCAGCCGAGCGAAGGAGCTGGGCGTCGCGAGCGCGGTCCTCACGTTCGAGCCGCTGCCGCGCGAATTCTTCCGCCCGGGGGAGGCGCCGGCGCGGCTCACCTCGTTGGGCGAGCGGCTCGGGGAGTTCGCGCGCCACGGGATCGACGTGGCGTTCGTCGAGCGCTTCGACGCCCCCTTCGCCGCCGTGGACGCGGACGCGTTCGCGCGCCGCCTCGCCGCCCGGTACGGCGCGCGCGTGGTGCTCGTGGGCGAGGATTTCCGCTACGGGACCGGGCGCTCGGGCGACGTGGAGTCGCTGCGCCGCGCGGGCCGCGAGCTGGGGTTCGAGGTCGACACCCTCGCCGCGGTGACGGACGGGGGCGAGCGGATCTCGAGCACCCGCGTGCGCGAGGCGCTCGGCCGGGGGGATTTCGAGGAAGCCGCGCGCCTCCTCGGCCGCCCGTACGCGATCTGCGGGCGCGTGGTCCACGGGGCCAAGCGCGGCCGCCTGCTGGGCTTCCCCACCGCGAACGTCCGCCTCGCGCGCTTGCGGGCGCCGCTCCACGGCATCTTTGCGGTAAAATGCCATGGCGTTGCAACTCGCGGACTCGAGGGAGTGGCGAGCCTCGGAATCAACCCGGCCGTGCAAGTCGGCGGCCCGTCGACTCTCGAAGCATTCCTCTTCGATTTCTCCGGCGATCTCTACGGGCGCCGCGTCTCGATCGAGTTCCTGAAGAAGCTGCGCGACGAGGCGCCGTTCGCCTCGCTCGCCGAGCTCGCGGCCCAGATCGGGCGCGACTGCGACGCGGCCCGTGCGTTCTTCGGGTCCCGCGCGACGCGTTGAGAGCCCCATGCCGGACGACAAGAAGATCGACTACAAGAGCACGCTGAACCTGCCGGAGACGCCGTTCCCGATGCGGGGCGACCTCGCGCGGCGCGAGCCCGGCTGGATCCGGCACTGGCAGGAGACGAAGCTCTACGAGCGCCTGCGCGAGAAGTGCAAGGGGCGCCCGAAGTACGTGCTGCACGACGGCCCGCCCTATGCGAACGGCGACATCCACATGGGCCATGCCGTCAACAAGATCCTGAAGGATCTCGTGGTCAAGTCGAAGACGCTCGCGGGCTTCGACTCGCCCTACACGCCCGGGTGGGACTGCCATGGCCTCCCGATCGAGCACCAGATCGAGAAGAAGCACGGCCGCGGCCTCGAGCCCAACAAGGCGCGCGCGCTCTGCCGCGCCTACGCGGCGGAGCAGATCGAGCGCCAGAAGGCGGACTTCCAGCGCCTGGGCGTGCTGGGCGATTGGGACCATCCGTACAAGACGATGGATCCGGCGACCGAAGGCGCCGAGATCCGGGCGCTCGGCCGCATCTGGAAGAACGGCCTCCTCTACCGGGGGTTGAAGCCCGTCAACTGGTGCATCGAGTGCGGCTCCGCGCTCGCGGAGGCGGAGGTCGAGTACGAGGACAAGACCTCGAGCGCGATCGACGTCGCGTTCGCCGCGGCGGATCCCGTGACGGCGGCGCAGGCCTTCGACGCGGAGGGCTCGGCGGCCCCGATCTACGCCGTCATCTGGACGACCACACCCTGGACGATCCCTGGAAACCAGGCGATCGCCGCGCATCCGGATTTCGTCTACGAGCTGGTGGAGACCGAGAAGGGCGCGCTGGTCCTCGCGGCGGAGCTGCGCGAGGCGTGCCTCCAGCGCTACGGCCTCACGGCGAAGCGCGTGCTGGGCCGCGCCTCGGGCATGGCGCTCGAGGGCCTGCGCTTCCGCCATCCCCTCGAGCCGCGCGACGTGCCGATGGTGCTGGGCGAGCACGTGACGCTCGAGGCCGGCACGGGGCTCGTCCACACCGCCCCCGCCCATGGCGCGGAAGATTTCGAGATGGGCATGAAGTACAAGCTCCCGCTCGACCAGCCGGTGGACGACGCGGGCCGCTTCAAGCCGTCCGTGCCGCATTTCGCCGGGATGAATGTCCGCGAGGCGGAGAAGCCCATCATCGCGATGCTCGCCGAGAAGGGCGCGCTCCTGCATTCGGCGGCGCTGCGGCACAGCTATCCGCATTGCTGGCGCCACAAGACGCCCATCATCTTCCGCGCGACCACGCAGTGGTTCATCGGGATGGACCGGCCGTCCAACGTGGGGAAGCCCGGCACGGAAGGCAGGACGCTCCGCGAGCTCGCGATGCACGCGATCAACAACACCACCTTCTATCCGGCGTGGGGACGCTCGCGGCTCACCGCCATGATCGGGAACCGTCCGGACTGGACGCTCTCGCGCCAGCGCTACTGGGGCGTGCCGCTCCCGTTCTTCCTCGATCGCGAGACCGAGGAGCTCCACCCGGACACCGCGGCCCTGGTCGAGAAGGCCGCGGACAAGGTCACGGCCGGCGGCATCGAGGCCTGGTTCGCCGCGACGTGCGAGGACTTCGGCGTCGATCCCGCGAAATACCGGAAGCTCACGGACACCGTCGACGTCTGGTTCGATTCGGGCACCACGCACTTCACGGTGCTCCGGAACCTCGAGGGCCAGAAGTATCCCGCCAACATCTACCTCGAGGGAAGCGACCAGCACCGCGGCTGGTTCCAGTCGAGCCTCCTCACCGGCTGCGCGATGGACGGGCGCGCGCCCTACGATTCGCTCCTCACCCACGGCTTCACCGTCGACGGGCAGGGACGCAAGATGTCCAAGTCGCTGGGGAACGTGATCGCGCCGCAGAAGATCAACGACACGCTGGGCGCGGAGATCATCCGGCTCTGGGTCGCCTCGACCGACTACTCGGGCGAGCTCTTCATCTCGGACGAGATCCTGAAGCGCGTGGTCGAGAGCTACCGGCGGCTGCGGAACACGCTGCGCTTCCTCCTCGCCAACACGGCGGATTTCGATGCGGCGAAGGACCTGGTCCCCCCGCAGCGCTGGCTCGAGATCGATCGCTACGCGCTCGCCCTCGCGCGCGAGATGGCCGCGGGCTGCGCGGAGGACTACCGCAAGTTCGAGTTCCACCTCGTGGCCCAGCGCCTGCAGACCTTCTGCTCGGAGGACCTGGGCGGATTCTGGCTGGACATCCTCAAGGACCGCCTCTACACCGCGCCGGCGGCGTCCCCGGCGCGGCGGAGCGCCCAGTCGGCCCTCCACCACGTGACGCAGGTGGTGCTGCGGCTGATGGCGCCGATCCTCTCCTTCACCGCGGAGGAAGCGTGGGCCGTGCTCCATCCCGGGACGGACGAGAGCATCTTCTTCCAGACGTGGAAGGACGTCCTTCCGAAACAGGACGGCGAGCCGGAGCTCCTCGCGAGATGGAAGCGCCTGCGCGAGATCCGCGCGGCGGTGGCGAAGCGCCTGGAGGAAAGCCGCGCGGCCGGCGCGATCGGCTCGTCCCTGCAGGCGGAAGTCGTGCTGGAAGCGGGCGGGGCGGACCTCGAGCTCCTGCGTTCCCTGGGCGACGACCTCAAGTTCGTCCTCATCACGTCGAAGGCGGAGCTGCGCCCCTCGAGCGGCGACGGCATCGTGAACATCCTCGCCGCACCCAGCGCGAATCCGAAATGCGAGCGCTGCTGGCACTACCGGCCCGACGTGGGATCGGACGCGCGCCATCCCACCATCTGCGCCCGCTGCGTCGCGAACCTCGAAGGGCCCGGGGAGGCGCGCTCCCATGCCTGACCGCCGGAACGCGCGCTGGGCGCGGTGGCTGGGACTCAGCGCCGCGGTGCTCGCCCTGGACCTCGCGTCCAAGGCCTGGATCGCCTCCGTGTTCGATCCGGGCGAGGGCCACGACGTGACCGGGTTCCTCCGCCTCGTGCTGGTCTACAACGAGGGCGCGGCGTTCAGCTTCCTCGCGGACGCCGGCGGCTGGCAGCGCTGGCTCTTCATGGGCCTCGCGGTCGCGATCTGCGCGGTGCTCATCGTGATGCTTCGCCGCCAGCATGCCAACGTCCTCGTGGCCGCCGCCCTCGCCCTCGTGCTGGGCGGAGCGCTGGGAAACCTCTGGGACCGCGCGACCCTGGGCCACGTGGTGGATTTCGTCGTGCTCCACGCCGGCTCGCACGCCTTTCCCGCCTTCAACGTCGCGGATTCGGCGATCACCGTGGGCGTGGCGCTCCTCCTCTGGGAAAGCATCTGGCCCAAGGGCGTTTCGTCGCACGGCGCCACCCGCGGGAGGGACGCATGAGCGAACACGACCCGGCCGCCGTGACTCCGCCGGCCGACGATTCGGAGATCCTCCTCGCCAAGCCGCGCGGGTTCTGCGCGGGGGTCGACCGCGCCATCGCCATCGTCGAGCGCGCGCTCGGGATCCACGGCGCGCCGATCTACGTGCGCCACGAGATCGTGCACAACAAGTTCGTGGTGGACGACCTTCGCGCGAAGGGCGCCGTCTTCATCGAGGAGCTGGACGAGGTGCCGGCGGGGGCGACGGTGATCTTCTCCGCGCACGGCGTGTCGCTCCAGGTCCAGCGCGAGGCGCGCAGCCGCGGGCTCAAGGTCTTCGACGCGACCTGCCCGCTCGTCACCAAGGTCCACGTCGAGGTGGCGAAGATGCGCGACAACGGCCGCGAGGTCGTGATGATCGGGCACGAGGGCCACCCGGAGGCCGAGGGCACGCTCGGCCAGTCCGAATCCGGCATGTACCTCGTGGAAAGCGAGGACGACGTGGCGAAGCTCGAGGTCCGCGACCCGGAGCGCCTCGCCTACGTGACGCAGACCACGCTCTCGATCGACGACTGCGCTCGCGTGATCGCGGCGCTGAAGGCCCGGTTCCCGAAGATCGTCGGCCCCAAGAAGGACGACATCTGCTACGCGACCCAGAACCGGCAGGACGCGGTGAAGTTCATGGCGCCGCGCTGCGACGTGGTGATCGTCGTGGGCTCGCCCAACAGCTCCAACTCGAACCGCCTGCGGGAGGTCGCCCGCCACCTGGGCCGCGACGCCTACCTCGTGGACAGCGCGGAAGAGCTCCGCCCGGAATGGCTCGAGGGCCGGCGGACGGTCGGGGTCACGGCCGGGGCCTCCGCGCCCGAGGTCCTCGTCCAGGAGGTGATCCTGCGCCTCCAGGCCCTGGGCGTCCGCCGCGTCCGGGAGCTTTCCGGCATCACCGAAGCCATCACTTTCCCGCTCCCCAAGGGCCTCGGGCCCGCTGCCAAGGACCCGGGGTCCCAGCCCGGCTGAACGCCCTCCCGGCGCCGTTCGCGCCCGCTTTTGTGCCGCCGGTCGGACCCCTTTGCGGGGCGCCCCGGGGTTGCCTATCTTTGGCGGACCCGAGGGGGAGCCCAATGAGAAAAGCCCGTGGTTTCACGCTGATCGAAGTCGTCGCGGTGGTGGCCATCATCGGCATCCTGACCGCCATCGCCATCCCGTCGTACCAGCAGCACCTGCGGAAGGGCCGGCGGGCCAACGCGGAGGCGTTCCTGAGCGACGTGGCCTCCCGCGAGCAGCAATACCTCCTCGATGCGCGCGGCTACGCCCTGGGCGCCACGGCCATCGCGGACCTGGGCCTCACCCTTCCCAACGACGTCTCGAATTTCTACGCCGTGACGGTGACCCCCGCCGCCCCGGCCGTGCCCCCCGCGTTCACCGTCACCGCGACCCCGATCGCCGGCGGCGTGCAGGCGCCGGACGGCACGCTCGCGATCGACAACAACGGCACCAAGACCCGCCTCATCAGCGGGGTCGACCAAGGG
The DNA here is from genome assembly GCA_036266535.1 of Usitatibacter sp. Classification (GTDB taxonomy): domain Bacteria; phylum Pseudomonadota; class Gammaproteobacteria; order Burkholderiales; family Usitatibacteraceae; genus Usitatibacter. The sequence goes on from DATAMY010000137.1 coordinate 10,690, forward strand.
TGGTGACCATGCGCACCTGCCGACTGCGCCGAGCGGCGCGAGGCTTCACCTCGATCGAGCTGATGGTGGTCGTCGCCATCGTGGCGCTCCTCACGGCGTTCGCGGCGCCGTACATGGGCCAGATGATCCGCAAGCAGCGCCTGCGGACCGCGAGCTTCGACGTCTTCTCGAGCTTGACCCTCGCGCGGAGCGAGGCGATCAAGCGCAACGTCTCCGTCACCATGGCGCCCGTCGGCGGCGATTGGACAAAGGGTTGGACCGTCACGGACGCGAACGGGAACGTGCTGCGGACCCAGGGCGCGGTAGACACCCTCGCGGTCGCCGGCCCCAACAACGTCGTCTTCACCGGCACCGGGCGCCTGAGCCTCGGCATCGTGCCCTTCAGCATCGATACGGTGATCGGCTCGAGCACCCTCTATCGCTGCGTCTCCGTGGACCTGAGCGGA
>DATAMY010000138.1:0-8844 GCA_036266535.1 Usitatibacter sp.
GTACCAGGCGACGAACCGCCGCACGCCCTCCTCCACGGGCGTCGCGGGGTGGAAGCCGGTCGCCGCCTGGAGCGCCGCCGTATCCGCCTCGGTCGCGCGCACGTCGCCCGGCTGCATGGGAAGGAGGTCGAGCTTCGCCTCCTTCCCAAGCGCCTTCTCGAAGGCGCGGATGTAGTCGAGGAGCTCCACGCGCTGGTGGTTCCCGATGTTGAAGATGCGATACGGCGCGGGACGGTCGATCACGCGCACGACGCCTTCGACGATGTCGTCCACGTACGTGAAGTCGCGGACCATGCGGCCCTCGTTGAACACCGGAATGGGCGTCCCGTCGAGGATGCCCTTCGTGAACTTGAAGAGCGCCATGTCCGGCCGGCCCCAGGGCCCGTACACCGTGAAGAAGCGCAGTCCCGTCGTGGGGATCCCGAAGAGGTGCGCGTACGCATGCGCCATCACCTCGTTCGATTTCTTGGTCGCGGCGTAGAGCGAGACGGGATGGTCCGTGTCCGCGCCCTCGGCGTACGGGAGCTCCGTTCCCAGCCCGTACACGGAGCTGGTCGATGCGAAGACGAGGTGCCCCGTGCCGTGGCGGCGCGCGCCTTCGAGCACGTCGAGGAACCCCACGACGTTGGACTCGACGTAGGCGTGCGGATTCTCGACGGAGTAGCGGACCCCGGCCTGCGCCGCGAGGTTCACGACGGCGTCGAATCTGCCCGCCGCGAAGATGCGCTCCATCGCTTCGCGATCCGCGATGTCCGCGCGGACCATCTCGAAGCGCCCGTGCTTCGCCAGGCGCGCGTGCCGCGCTTCCTTGAGCGAGACGTCGTAGTAGGCGTTGAAATTGTCCACGCCGACCACGGTATCGCCGCGATCGAGGAGGCGCGCCACGAGGTGGAAGCCGATGAATCCCGCGGCACCCGTGACGAGGACCCTCACGGCTCAGCCCTCTCCGCGCGTGTGCGCGCGCGCGTCGGTCGCGGAATCGCGCCGGTCGAGGAAGAGGGAGACCCAGCCCAGCGCGAGGAGGAGGACGAAGTAGGCCGCATTGGCGGGGATCTGCAGGTTGAAGTCGACCCACGAGTGGATGAGGATGGCAGCCACGCCCATGATGCATGCGAAGGACATTCCGCGCATGAGCGGATCGCGCCTGCGCCATTGGGCCGCGAGCGCGGCACCCAGGCAGAGCAGCGTGAATCCGCCCAGCGCCACGAAACCCGGGATGCCGGACTCCGAGGCGAACTGGGCATAGTCGTTGTGGGTGTAGTCGTAGAAGCTCAGCACGGTCGCGGGACGATAGCGCGGGAATGCGACATGGAAGCTTCCCGGCCCTGATCCGAACAACGCATAGTCGCGAATGAGCGGCACCGTGTACGCCGCCGGGTCCTCGCGCACGCGCATGTCCACGGCGGTGGTGTGCTCCAGCCGCTGGGCGAGCTTCTCCACCCCGAACCAGCTCCCCACGATGAAGAGGTCGATCGCGACCAGGCTCGCGAGCAGGATCACGGTGTTCCGGGTGGCATGGCGCGAGAGCGCGATCCCGATCGCGCCTGCGACGAGGAGCGATGCGAAGAACGCGGTGTTGCCCATCCGCGAGTGCGTCGTGGTGAGCGCGATCACGAGCACGCAGAGCGCCAGGCGCAGCACCATGCGGGGGCTCAGCACCCACTCGAGCGTGAGGCGCAGGAACTTCTTCCAGGTGTCCGCCTTCCGGTCCGAGAGCCCGGCGATGAGGAGCCCGATGCCGAGTGCCAGGCTCATCTCGAGGTAGCCCGCGAAGTGGTTCCGGTTGGCGTAGGTGCCGCTCGCGGAATCGCCGTGCGGGATCAAGGTCCCGAACCACTCCTCGGTGCCGCCGGCCAGATGCATCAGCACCGCGTAGACCGAGTGGATGACCGCCGCGTAGACCAGCACGCGGGCGAGGGCGAGGAGGCGCGAGCGGCGCGCGACGAGCGAGAGCGCGAGGAAGAAGATCGCGGCGTAGGCGAGGCTTTTCAGGAGCGAGACGCGCGAGGCCTCCGGATCGATCGAGAGGGTGGTCGCGGACGGCGCGGCGCCCACGTCCGCCGCGAGGGCGTGCGCGCGCGCGGCGGCGGGCGAGAGCGCGGCGACCCAGCTCGCGGGAAGCGGGACCACGTGCAGCGCCTGGATCGCGAGCCATGCGGCGAGGAAAATCGCCGCAGGCCACGCGGCGTGGAGCGCCCGGGGGGTCGCGACGCGCCCCGTCGCCCAGAGCGCGATCCAGGCCGCTGCGAGCGCGAATGCCCCCGCCTCGAGGAAGCCCCACGCCCACGGGCGGTTGCTCCCGAGCGGGATGGGAGCCCATACCAGGAGCGCCGCGAAGGCCCAGAAGAGGGGCGCGTCGGGATCGAAGCGGCGGGCGATGTTCATGCGGCGCGCGCCTCCGGCGCCCCAAACGAAAGGGCCACCCCGGCCTCGCGGCCCGGGTGGCCCCGCGCGATGTCAGGGACCGGCGCTATTTGCCGCTGGCGGAGCCGCCGCCGGTCGAGTTGCCCGGATTGTTCGGACCCGGCGTGGGCGGAGGCGGCGGGGGCGGGGGCGGGGGCGGGTTGTTGTCGCCCGGATTGTTGTTGTTCTTGTTGTTGTTGTTATTGTTCGCGGCCGCCTGGTTGATCTGCGCGGTGAGGCCCGTCAAGCCGCCGATCGCGTTCTGGAAGGCCGGCGGCAACTGGTTGAACACCTGCTGCGCCGTGCCCTGCGAAACCTTGTTGTCCGCGCCGAAGGCACCACGCCCGGCCGGGATCGTGATGGTCTCGCCCGCGAAGGTGAACGTGAACGCGCCGTCGGTCACCGTCACGGACACCCGCGTGCCGTCGGTGATGATCATGCCGTCGGAGCCTCGGATGCCGATCGTGGCCGTCGCCGCGCGGAACTTCACGCTGTCCGGCTGGTTGTGGCCGATGAGGCCCGTGATCGCGCGCATGCCGCCCACCACCAGCGAGAGGAGGATGTTGCCCGTCTTCGCCTGGGGATTGAACGCGTACGCGGTGACCTGCATGCGGGAATTGGCGGTGAGCGCGGCGACCTGTCCGTCGTCGAACTTGAGCACCACCGAGGAAGCCGCGCCGGTGGAGACCGTATCGCCCTGCACCACCTCGTCGCCCTGCCGCAGGGCGCGCGGCGCCGCGGCGCCGGTCTGGACGCTCACGCTCCCGGTGAGCGACGTGATCACGGCGCTCGCGGCGAGCGCGAGGTCCGTGAAAAGGAGCGCCGCCAGCGCCAGGATGATCGAGATCTTTTTCATGGTGTTGCCTCCCTGCTGCACGTTGTGAGCCCCTCGGCATCGGCGCGGCGCGGTGCGTCGGCGAGGTGGCGGCAAGCGACGGCCAGCCTACCACGTCTCCCCGCGATCTGCAGGGTCTCGCCGGCGTCCCGCTTCATTGCGCCTGTAACCGTCTTTTCCACCGCTTCCCGGGTGGGTGGCGCCACCTCGTCCCACATGGCGAGCCCCAGGTCCACGACCGTGCGCTGGACCTCCGGCTCCGCGGGCCCCAGCTCGGCCGCCCGGCGCAACGCGGTTTCGAACGCCGGACCGGTGTCGCCCTTGCGGTAGCGCGCGTCCGCGATGGCGGCCCAGGTGTAGGGGGACGTGGGACGCAGGGCGATCGCGCGGGAGAAGTGCGCGAGCGCCTCGTCGCGGAAATCCGGCCGGTCGATCCGGCGCTCCGCGAGCTCGCCCAGCAGCTCCTCGATCTCCGGGTCGTCCGGCGTCACCGAATTCGCGCGCTCGAGGTCCGCCGTGACCCAGGAGAGCGTCTGGGGCCCGGGCGGCGCGCCGGAGGCGGCCCACGTGCCCATCTCCTTCTCCGCGTCATAGACGCTCGCGGCCGCTTCCCCCGTGCGGAAGGAGACGGCGGCGAGCCAGAGGAGCGCCGCGACGGCGGGAACGGCGACGAGCACCCGTCCCGGCGCCGGCGCCATCTCAGTCGCCCTGGCTGCCGTAGGTGCGCGTGTAGCCGTGCTTCTTGTATCCGGAGTAGCTCTTGTAGCCGCTGTACTCGCCGTAGTACTTCTCGGCCTTCTCGAGGTCCAGCTGGTTCAGCACCACGCCCAGGATGGGTGCGGCGACGCGGCGGAGCTTCTTCAGGCCGTTCTGCGCGACCTGGTAGGGCGTGGCATCCGCCTTCACCACGTAGATCACGGAGGTGGCGAACTGCGAGAGGACCTGCGCGTCGCTCACGAGCTGCAGCGGCGCGCTGTCGATCACGATCACGTCGAACGCTTCCTTCAGCTTGGTCACCACGTCCGCGAAGCGCTTGGAGCTCAGGAGCTCGAGCGGGTTGGGCGGCACCGTGCCCGAGGGGAGGATGTGGATCCCGGCGCGCTCGTCGAAGAAGACGCACTGGCTCACCTGCGCCTGTCCCGCCACCAGGTCCGCGAGTCCGGGCGCGCGCAGATCGCGGGCGACGAGCTTCGCGATCTTGGGCCGGCGGAGGTCGCCATCCACGAGGAGCACCTTCTTCACCTGGCCCAGCGCGCACGAGAGGTTGAACGAGAGCGTGGTCTTTCCCTCCTCGGGCACGGACGACGTGACGACCACGACCTTGTGAGGGTCGTCCAGCGCGGACATGAGGATGCTGGTGCGCACCGTTCGCACCGCCTCCGCGAAGGTCGACTGCGAGTCGTTGAAGAAGGCGAGCTCCGAGACGAAGCCCTTCTTCGCGAACTTCCGGATGCGCTGCAGCACGCCCAGGACCGGCATGCCGAGGCGCGTCTCGACGTCGCTCGTGGAGTTGATCGTGTTGGACAGGCGATCGAGGAGGAGCGCCAGCAGCGCGGCGACGACCAGGGTCGCGACCGCGACGATCGCGACGATCTGCACGCGGTTGGGCGCATACGGCGCGCCGGGCACGGAGGCGGGATCGACCACGCGGGCGATGGTGGTCTGCAGGTCGCCCGCGGCGCTCGTCTCCTTCAGGCGGTTCACGAACATCTCGTAGAGGTTGCGGTTCTGCTGCACGTCGCGCTCGAGGATGCCCAGCTGGAAATCCTTGCGGTTGAGGCTCTGGATGTCCGCCTTGCTCTGGTAGAGAGCGCCCGCCACCGCCGCCTCGTTCGCCTTGGCGACCTCGTATTCCTTCGAAAGGCCCGCCACCACGCTCTCGATCTGCCGGCGCGTGTTCTCCCGCGCGGCGTCCAGCTCGGCGCGCGCCTGGATCATCTTCGGGTGCTCCGGGCCGTAGCGCTTGGCCGCGTCCGAAAGGCGCTTCTCCGCGTCGCCCTCCTGCTCCTTCATCCGCTGCACGAGCGGGTTCTTCAGCACCGCAGGGATGCTGTCGTAGCTCGCCTGCGCGCGGCCCGTGCGGATCTGCTGGACCATCGAGTAGGCGCTCTCCGCCTCCGCGCGGCGCTGGCGCGCCTCGACCAGGCTCCGGGTGAGCTCCTCCAGCTGGCGGCTGGCACCCGACATGGCGAGGCCCTTCGCGTCCACGATGTGCTCGCGGTCGCGGTAGTCCTGCAGCGACTTCTCCGAGGCCTCGACCTTCGCGCGGAGCTCGCCCATGCGCTCGCGCAGCCACTCCGAGGCCTTCTGCGTCATGGCGACGCGGGCCTCGAGGTCGTTCTCGATGTAGGTGTCCGCGAGCGCGTTCGGCACCTTCGCCGCGAGCTGGCGGTCCCAGGCGCTGAAGCTGATCCGCACGAGCTGGCTGTTGCGCACGAGCTGCACCGAGAGGTCGTGCTTGAACCGGCCGACCGCGGCCTTGATCGCGTCCTCCTCCGTGGGCTCGACCTTGTGGCCGCCCGCGGGCAGGAAGCGCGCGAACCAGCTGGGGTCGCCCTGGCGGATGTCGTAGTCCGGATGCGAGGCGAGGTTCAGCTTCTGCACCACCTTCCGCGCGAGCTCGTCGCTCTTGAGGATCTCGACCTGCGTCTGGTAGTACTCGCGCTGGATGAGGCCCTGGCTGTAGACCTCCTCGATCGAGACGATCTTGGACTTGCCCTGCTCGATGAGGAGCGTGGTCGTGCCGCGATAGAGCGGCCGCATCGTGGAGACCACGAGCGCCGCGAGGATGGCGACCAGGAGCGTGAGGCCGAGGATGCTCCACCGGCGCTTGGCGATCGCCCGCCAGTATTCGACGATGTCGAGGGAGTCCGCGGCCGCGGGCGGCTCGGCGGCATGGAGGCGTTCCTGCAGCGTGAGGTCGTTCATCAGAAGAAGCTTTCCTCGACCGTCACGATGTCGCCGGGCAGGAGTGCGGTGTTGAGGTCCACCTTCTGCGGCGTCTGCTTCGGATCGTCGTCATGGATCACGTTGATCTTGTCCCGCGCGGCGCGCTCCTTGAAGCCCCCCGCGATCGAGATCGCCTTTCGCACGGTAAGCCCCGGGGAATACGGATAGCCGCCGGGTTTCTCCACCATGCCGTTCACGTAGAAGTTGCGGTACTCGTCGATCGACACCGTCACCTGCGGGTTGAGCAGGTAGCGGCCCTTCAGCCCGTTCGTCACGTACTCCTCGAGCGCGCCCACCGTCATGCCCTTCACCCGGATCTCCCCCAGCACGGGGAAGGAGACGGTCCCCGCATCCGAGAGCTTCACGTGCTCGCGCTTGAGGTCGTCCTCGCCCAGCACGCGGATCGTGATCACGTCCCCGGCCCCGAGCTTGTAGCTGGAAAGCTCCGGCGGCGCGGCAAGCGTCGCCTGCGCGAGGAGCGCGGCGGCGAGGACGATGAAGCGGGCGAAGCGGGCCATAAGCTACCGTGAAGGAACCGCCGGCGACCGCGGCCGGCGGGTATGCCGGATTACAACGTGCCGGTGATCGTGAGGAGGTAGAGGTTCTTGTCGTAGTCGAAGAGGTCGATGTTCGAGTCCCTCTTCGTGTGCGTGTACTCGGCGCCGAGCGTGAGCCAGCGGCGGAACTTGTAGCCCGCCTTCAGGCCCAGCACCGCGATCTTGTCGCTCCGGTCGAATCCCTGGTAATCGTCCTTCTGGAATCTTGCGTCGACGGCCGTGCTGATGTAGCTCGACCACGCATGGCTCCAGGTGACCCCGGCGAGCGAGCTCAGGATGAAGGTTCCCAGCCCCGTCGATTCGTTCGTCTGGCGGGCGGAGTAGAAGTCGAGCTTCGAGTACGACCGGGGCGCCCAGGAGACGAGCGCTTCCCAGCTCGTCCCGGAGAAGTCCGGCTGCGAGGGATCCTTGAAGTTGCGCCGCAGCTGGCCCACCTTCACCGTTCCCGTGGTCGCCGCCGTGGCCTCCCAGGTCACGCCCGCGTAGTAGCGGTGCTCGTCGGCGCTCAACGGCGAGCCCGAGAGGTCGTAGCGGACGTCCGTCTGGCGCGCCTCCGCCATCACGTAGGTGCGCGGCATGACGCGCCAGTAGAACGCGCCGCCGAACTCCTGCATCTCGCGATCGCCGTTGATCGTGGTGTCGCGGTTGGAGATGTAGCGCCGGCCCGGGTCGCTGTAGTAGAGCTCGAACCGGCCCTGCGCGCCCGGCGCGCCCAGCGCGTAGGTGGCGTAGGGCGTGGTCTGGCGGAAACGGTCCGGGCCGCTGCCGACCGGACGGTCCGTGGACCCGCGCGGATCGTGGCTGCGGATGTAGTCGACGCCCAGCTTCAGGAAATTCCTGCGGTCGAGCGCCATGTCGAACTGGGCGCGGGCGGTCTGGTCCACGTAGTCGTCGTCGCGGCTCGAGGTGTAGCGCCCGATCTGCCCCTGGTAGCTCGCCTGGATGACCTTGTTCGGATCGCGCGCGTCGAGCTTCAAGCCCGGGCTCACGATGAAGAGGTCCGAGGAGCGCGGGTTGTCGCGCGTGAGGAAGAGGTTGTCGTCGCGCCCGACCGCGGTGCCCACGTACGGCGTCACGAAGACCGGCGAATCGCCCACCTGGATATTCGCGGGACCGGTCACGGGCGGCGTCTCGGGAAACTGGTACTGAGGCCGTACATAGGAGGTCTGGGCGTGCGCGCCCACGGCCGCGGCGGCGAGAGCCGCCGCGAGCATCGCATTGCTTTTCTTGTTCATCGTTCTTCGCTCCCCTTCGCATCCGCCGCGCCATGAATGGCGCGCGCGGCCCAACCACGCGGCAATCGGCAAGGACCTGTCCGGGAATCAAGGGGAGCTTGTTGACGTAACGTCTTGTGCTGCTTGGGAAAAATCGCCCCCTTCTGCGTGGGCATACTACGGGTCCGGGCCCCTTTCGTCAATCGCCGGCACGCGGGCGTCCGCCCCCGCCCGGGCTGCTATATTCGATCCTTCGCGACCTATCCATTCGCCGGAGCGACACTCCAGACATGTGCGGAATCGCCGGGATCGTCGCGTACAGGGAGAGCGCCCCGCGCGTCGATCGCGCGGAGCTCCTCGCCGTGCGCGAATCGATGGCCGTCCGGGGCCCGGACGGCTCCGGCCTCTGGACATCGCCGGACGAACGCACGGGGCTCGCCCACCGGCGCCTCGCGATCATCGATCCCACGGAAGCGGCGAGCCAGCCGATGGCGAACGCCGATGGGCGGCTCCACATCACGTTCAACGGCGAGATCTACAACTACCGCGAGCTTCGCGCCGGGTTGGTCGATCGCGGCCGGACCTTCCGCACCACGAGCGATACCGAGGTGCTCCTCGCGCTCTACGCGGAGCGCGGCGCGGCGATGGTGGACGCGTTGCGGGGGATGTACGCCTTCGCCATCTGGGACGCGGCGGAAGGCACGCTCTTCCTCGCGCGCGACCCCTTCGGCATCAAGCCGCTCTACTACGCGGATGACGGGGCCACGCTGCGGTTCGCCTCGCAGGTGAAGGCGCTCCTCGCCGGCGGCGCCCTCGGCCGCGAGCCGGACGCCGCGGGCCACGTCGGGTTCTTCGTGCTGGGCTCGGTCCCGGAGCCCTTCACGAT
>DATAMY010000139.1:0-2125 GCA_036266535.1 Usitatibacter sp.
CCGGTACTTGGGCGAGAGCCATTGCTCGCCGTGGAGGATCGCCCCGTGCACGAGCGAGCGGTAGGCGGTATCCGGGTCGCCCGCGCGCCCGATGGTCTCCTTCACGCGCACGACGCCGTAGTAGTTGCGCTCCACGTACACCGTATCCGCCATGAAGGTCCGGACCTGCCAGAAGAGCGCCCCGCACGCGATCGAGGCGACGGCGACGAGGACCGCCGGAATCGCGACCGCGCGGCGAAGGTTCACCGCAAGGGCGAGGAAAGCGAGGACGGCGATGCCGATGGGAAGCTCGAGATACCCGGGAAGGGTCACGGGCGCGACGATCCCCACGAGCGCCCCGCCCACGACGCCGCCCAGCGACACCACGAGGTAGAAGAGCGTGAGGTGCCGCGGCCCCGGGCGCCGGCGCGCGAGCTCGCCGTGGCAGAACATGCAGGCGATGAAGAGTCCCGCGGTGAAGACCGCCACCTGCCACGCGAGCTCGAACTGGAGGCTCTTGTCGACCAGGAACCACTCCATCACGCACACCACCCACGCGAGGCTCGCGAGGTAGAGATCCGGCCGGTACCACCGCCGCCCCTCGAAGCAGAGGATGAACGTGAGGAGGTAGATCGCGAGCGGCACCACCCAGAGGAGCGGGATGGAAGGGATGTTCTGCGTGAGATGGTTCGAGACCGAGAGGAGCATCACCGCGCCCATGGCCGAGAGCGCCAGCCAGAGCGCGAGCGCGCCCGCGCCCGGAGGCGCCTCCTCGGCATCGTCGCGCGCGTGCCCGCCTTCGACGGTGATGGGGGAGAGGCCCCGGCTCGCCCACGCGAGCGCCGCGGCCGCGAGCGCGAAGAGCGCGTAGCCGGCGGACCATCCGGTCGACTGCTGGCGGTTGGTGAACCACGGCTCGAGGAGGAACGGGTAGCCCAGGAGCGCCAGCATCGAGGCGAAATTGGAAAGCGCGAAGAGCCGGTAGGGGCTCTCGCCGGGACGCGCGCGCGCGAACCATGCCTGCACGAGCGGGCTCGTGGACGAGAGGAGGAAATAGGGCAGGCCCACCGTCGCGAAGAGGAGGCCCAGGATTCCCGCCACGGGATTGGCGCCGCCCGCGGGCTTCCACGACGGGTCCGGCGCCAGCGGAAGGAACGCGAGGCTCGCCGCGAGGAGGAGCGCGTGGATCACCGCCTGGCGCCGCGGAGGCACGCGGCTCGTGAGCCAATGCGCGTATCCGTAGCCCAGGAGCAGCACGAGCTGGAAGAACACCATGCACGTCGTCCAGACGATGGCGGCCCCGCCGAACCACGGCAGGATCTGCTTCGCGAGGACGGGCTGGACGAGGAAGAGGAGGAACGCGCTGAGGAAGACGGTCGCGGCGTGGAGCGGCATGCGTCGGCGCTCGGTGAGTGGCGGCGATGGTAGCACGCGCGAAGCGGCGGGCGCGCGCCGCGGCTAGAGGAGCGCCAGCACCTCGGCGCCGTGGCGCTCCACGTCCGGGCGGTCGATCACGTGCGCGATGCGCCCCGCCTCGTCGATCACGAACGTGACGCGTTCCGCGAGCCCCAGGGCGGTGCGCAGGCGCGCGGCGATGCCGGTGCCGCCCAGGACGCCGTACGCGCGGCCCACGCGCCCGTGGACGTCCGCCAGGAGCGGGAAATCGAGGCGATGGCGGCGGGCGAACGCCTCGTGGGAAGCCGCGCCCTGCGTGGAGACGCCCAGCACGGCGGCGCCCCGGGCGGCGATCGCGGCGTGGTCGTCGCGCAGCGCGCACGCCTGGCGAGTGCAATGCGGCGTATCGTCCCGAGGGTAGAAATACAGGACGAGCTTCCTGCCGCGATAGTCGGCGAGGGACACTCGGCGACCGTCGCCGGCGATCTCCTCGAAATCGGGCGCGGGGTCGCCGGGACGCGGACGGGAGGCCATTCCCGATGATAAACCGCTTCGAAGACGCGCTTTCCCGCGCGAATCGTTTGTTGCGCGGGCGATACGTCAGAGGGAAGAAAGCCGTTTTTCCGAGTGAAAACGGTTGACAAGTCGTTTTGGCCTTGTGCATCCTCTCGCTGTCGCGCCTAGCGGCGAGATGAATGCAGAACTCAACGTCACCACCAGATTGGAGGATTCATCAATGGCAGCTAAGAAA
>DATAMY010000140.1:0-16649 GCA_036266535.1 Usitatibacter sp.
TTCGTGAAGCCGGAGACGATCGAGCAGGTGAAGGCGGCGCTCGACGCGGGCAAGGTCGATTGGTTCATGGTGACCTATGCCGGCGCCGTCCACGCGTTCACGAATCCGGACGCGGACAGCTACAAGATCCCCGGCATCGCCTACAACGAGAAGGCGGCGACCCGCTCCTGGCAGGCGATGAAGGACTTCTTCCAGGCGCAGCTCGGCCGCTGAGGCGAGGCCATGCTGCCCCACGACGCGCGGGCGGTCTGCGTGGACGAGCAGGGCAAGGCGCCCACGGGCTTCGAGCGGTTCCTCCGCTGGATGGCCGCCGGGACCATGCTGATGACCATCCCGCAGGTGGTCTCGGTGTGGAAAGGCAGCGACCCGGGCGGCGTCTCGCTCGTCTCGTGGCTCGCCTACCTGGGCTCCTCCGTCGCCTGGCTCGTCTACGGCATCCGGAAGCGCGATGCGACCATCTGGATCGTGTGCATCGGCTGGATCCTCGTGGACGGCGCCATCGTGATCGGGATCCTCGCGAAGGGCTGATCCTCAGGGCGCGCAGGGCCGCGCGCTCCAGTAGCGGCACGCGGCCTCCTGGCCCACCACCCGAATGGGCCGCGAGCGCTCCGCGGGGAGCGCGATCCGGAGCGCGCCTTCCGCGTCCGTGCGGTGGAGCTCGACGCCCCGCGCGACGTAGCGCTCCACCACCACCGGGCTCGGGTGGCGGAACCGATTGCGATAGCCCACGGAAAGGATCCCCAAGCGCGGCGCCACCGCGTCGATGAACGCCGGCGTGGACGAGGTCTTCGAGCCGTGGTGCGGGACGAGGAGCACGTCCGAGGCGAGCGAGGCGGCTTCGCGCGCGAGCATCTCCCGCTCCGAGCGCGCCTCGACGTCCGCGGCGAGGAGCATCGAGCCTCCGGACGTGGAAACCTTGAGCACGCAGCCCCGATCGTTCTCCTTCCGGCGCCCGCCGGCCGCGTAGATCTCCATCGCCGGATGCAGCACCTGGAACTGGACGCCGTCCCACCGCCATTCGCCGCCGGCCTCGCAGCGCAACGACGGCTGGACGAGGCCGTGCAGCGGATTCGACTCCGGGAGCGGCGAGAGCATCCATCCCGCCTCGCGCGCCATCGCGATCGAGGCCGCCCCGCCGGAATGGTCGTCGTCCGCATGCGAGATCACGAGGCCATCCAGCCGCGCGATGCCCTCGCCGCGGATGAACGGGACCACGATGCGATTGCCGCTGTCCGCGTCTCCATTCCAGCTCGGACCCGCGTCGTACGTGAGGGCATGCCGCGCGGTGCGGACGACCACCGCGAGCCCATTTCCCACGTCCAGCACGTCGATCCACGCCTCGCCCGGTCCCGGCGCGGGAGGCAAGACCGCGAAGAGCGGAACGATCCAGGCGACGGCGCACGCACGCATCGGAAAGCCGCGCGGCGCGAGGAGCCAGAGGGCGCCCACGACGGCGCAGGCGACGGTCCAGGCCTCCGGCGCGTGACTCTCGAGTGTCGCCATGGGCAACGACGCCAGCCACTCGAGGGGCACCATGACCCACGACATGAGGCCGTGCGCCGCGTCGAGGAGGATCGGGAACGGCAGGAACGCGCCCGCGAGCGTCAACGGCACGACGCCGAGGCTCACGAGCGGAATCGCGAAGGCGTTCGCGAGCGGCGAGACGAGCGAGACCTGCTGGAAGAGCGCGACCAGCATCGGGAGCATCACGAGCGTCACGGCGAGCTGCTCGCGCACCGCGGCGTGGAGCCGCCCGGGCTTTCCGGTGCGCAACGCCACGGCGAAGAAGATCGACGCGACCGCGCCGAACGAGAGCCAGAACCCGGGTGCGAGGACCGCCCACGGATCGAGCGCGAGCACCGCCAGCACGGCGAGCGCCAGCACGCGCGAAGGCGACCCATGCCGGTCCGCCAGCACGCAGGCGGCGACGGTGGAGAGCATCACGAGCGTGCGCTGCGCCGGGACCGCGTAGCCGGTCATGAGCGTGTACGCCGCGGCCGTCGCCACGCCCGCCACGGCCGCGGCTTTCCGCGCCGGGAGCCGGAGTGCCAGGCCGGGGATGCGCACCCATGCGAAGGCGACCGCGGCGAACGCGAGCGCGGCGAGCATCGTGATGTGCAGCCCCGAGATGCTCATCAGGTGGCCCACGCCTGTGCGCCAGAAAGTCTCCCAGTCGCTCTCGGGGATGCTGTCCTGGTCGCCGATGGCGAGCGCCACCAGCACGCCCGCGAGCGGCGCATCGCCCAGGTGCGCCTGCATCGCCTCGCGGACCGCGCCGCGCCATCGATGCACCAGGCACCAGCCGTCGACCCGCTCCGAGAGGCGCCGCGCCTCCACCGCCCGCACGTAGCCCGTCGCGCGGATGCCGCGCTCGAGCGCCCACGCCTCGAAATCGAAGCCATGCGGGTTCGAGAAGCCGCGCGGGCGTTTCAGGCGCACCGTGAAACGCCAGCGCTCGCATGCGTCGACGCGCGGCAGGGCCTCGTCGCCCTGCGCGTACCAGGCGAGCGAGATCGTCCAAGGGAGCGTTCCGGCCGCCGGCGCGGCGCCGCCCCATTCCTCCACGTCGAAGAGGAAGCGCGTGCCCATCTCTCCGGGCTGCGGCAGTCCCGAGACGATGCCCGTGATCGCCACGTCCGCGCCTTCCATCGCGAGCGGGAGCGACTCCGCGAGCCGGAAATGCGCGCGCTCCTCCGAGTAGCCGAAGCCCAGGAGGAGGCCCGCCGCCACGACCACGATCGCGCGCGCGATGCGCCGCTCGTGGGCGACGAACGCGCACGCGAGCGCCGTCGCGACGCCCAGGAGCGCCGCATGGGGCCCGGGGAGCGAGCGCTGGTTCTGGAGGAGGAAGGCGCCGAGGACGAATGCCAGCGCGAAAAGCCGCATCCCGCCCTAACGCGAGGATGCGGCGCGCCGCCGACGCCGCCGGGAGCTACTTCTTCTTGCCGCCGCCCGCCTTGCCTTCGTCCGTGGGCTGCACGTTCTTCTTGCCGGGATCCGGCTCCGCGGCCGGCGTCTCGCGGCCCGCCTGGGCGGCCTTCTTCACCGCGAGCGTGCTGCCGGGATGCGCGATGGCGGGCGGATCGCTCGCGGGGAACGACTCGTCGACCGCCTCGTCGATGAGGTCTTCCTCGTGCTTCTCCTCGTGCGTCTCGCCGAGGCGCGGGGGCGGGGTCTGGGTCGCGGGGATCTTCGGTGCGGGCTTCGGATGCGGGTTCGCCATGGGGTTCCTCCGTTCGGTGGGCACCATCCCCCATGGACAGGGGCGAGCGCATTCGGTTCGCTACAATTCGCCATGGTTCCCGACTACTGGGCCGAGGCGAAGGCGCACCTCGCGCGCCGCGACAAGGTGCTCCGGAAGCTCGTCCGCGAGTATCCGGACGCGGAGCTCGGGATGCGGGGCGATGCGTTCCAGACGCTTTGCCGCTCCATCGTCGGGCAGCAGATCTCGGTCAAGGCCGCGCAGTCGATCTGGGCGCGCTTCGAGGAGGCCGCGGGAAAGGCCACGCCCGCGCGCGTCGCGGCGATTCCCGTCGAGGTCCTGCGCGGGTGCGGGCTTTCGGGCCAGAAGGCGCTCTACGTGAAGGACCTCGCGACGCATTTCCATGCGGGGCTGGTGAAGCCGCGGCGCTGGGCGAGGATGGACGACGAGGCGATCATCGAGGACCTCGTGCGCGTGAAGGGCATCGGCCGCTGGTCCGTGGAGATGTTCCTCATCTTCCACCTCATGCGCCCGAACGTGCTGCCGGTGGACGACCTCGGGCTGCGGCGCGCGATGGAACGCGCATACAACGACGGCGAGCCGCTCACGAAGGACGAGATGCGCGAGCTGGGCGCTCGCTGGGCGCCCTGGAGCTCGGTCGCGACGTGGTACCTGTGGCGCTCGCTCGACCCGGTGAGCTTCTGATGGCCCAGGCGTCCCTCTTCGACGAGCCCGCGGCGCTTCCCAACGGGCTCGCCTTCGCGCCGGAATTCCTCACGCGGGACGAGGAGCGGGAGCTTCTCGCAACGATCGAGGGGCTGGAGCTTCGCGAAGCCCAGTACAAGGAATACACGGCGAAGCGGCGGATCGCGAGCTTCGGCGCGGAATACGACTTCTCCGCGAACGAGTTGAAGCCCGCGCCGGGCCTCCCGCCCTTCCTCGCGCCGCTCCGCGCGAAGGTCGCGGCGTGGCTGGGCTTCGCGCCCGAGCGCTTCACGCACGCGCTCGTGAGCGAGTACCGGCCGGGCACGCCGCTCGGCTGGCATCGCGACGTCCCGCAGTTCGAGGTGATCGTGGGCGTCTCGCTCGCGGCGGACGCCCGCATGCGCTTCCGCCCGTGGCCGCCGCGGAAGGGCGAAGCCATCTACGCGCTCGACCTTCCGCCGCGCTCGGCCTACATCCTGCGCGACGACGTGCGCTGGCGCTGGCAGCACAGCGTCGAGGCGACGAAGGCGCAGCGCTACTCGATCACCTTCCGGACCTCCGTCGCGGGCGAAGGGCCGCGCCCCGCGAAAGAAGCGGAATGACCATCGACGCGCTCGTCTTCGACCTGGGCGGCGTGCTGATCCGGCTCGACTGGGACGCGGTCTTCGCCCATTGGGCCCGATGCTCGGGCGCCGATCCGGCGGTGCTGCGCGAGCGCTTCGCGTTCGACGAGGCCTACGCGCGGCATGAGCGGGGCGAGATCGACGCGGCGCGGTACTTCGAGGCGGTGCGGCGCGCGCTCGCGATCGACTTGCCGGACGCCGAGCTCGAAGCCGGCTGGAACGCGCTCTTCGTGGGCGAGATCGCCGAGACCACGCGGCTCGTCGCGCAAGCCGCGGAACGCGTTCCCGTGCACCTCTTCAGCAACACGAATACCGCGCACCAGGCCGCATGGTCGCGCGATTACGCCGTGGCGTTGCGCCCGTTCGCCAGGCGCTTCGTCTCGAGCGAGATCGGCCTCCGGAAGCCGGACCGCGCCGCCTTCGAGCACGTCGCGCGCGAGATCGGCGTGCCGCCCGGGCGCATCCTCTTCTTCGACGACACGGAGGCGAACGTCGCAGGCGCCCGCGCGGCGGGGTTCCAGGCCGTCCACGTCGGCTCGCCGGAGGACGTGGCCGGAGCCCTGGACCGGTTGTTGGGTTGAGGGTCATTGCAGGCGGAGTCCCACAGCGCCGCGCGGGTCGCGGCGACAATACGTCGTTCCCGCGCTCGGCACTGGTCCCGCCCGACTAGCTTTCCGGGCGCGGGCCATGGCACGCGCGTCTTGCGCGCGCGCGATGCTGCGTCCATCGCCGCTTCGCGGCCGACTTTCGTCACCGCATGGACGCCGCCCGATCGTCCTCGCCCTTCCCTCGCCGCGGCCGGATCGCCGCCTCGGCGCTATTCGGAGCGGCGCTGACGCTCGCGGCGGGCGACGCCGCGGCGACCGTCCTCTACAAGTCCGTCTCCACGAGCGGCGTGGTGCAGTTCTCCGATACGCCCCCCGAGAACGCGCGCGTGGTCGAGGTGCGCCCGATCGCCGATCCGCCCCGCGCCGGAAGCGCTTTCGCGAGCGGCGGGAGCGGCCTCCTCGACGCGTTCGAGAACCCGCTGCAGACGGTCGCCGACGGGAGCGAGAACGACGCCGCGCTCGCGCGGGCGAACGCGCAGGTCGACCTCGCCGAGCACGCGCTCGCCCTCGCGCGGCGGGACCTCTGGCGCCAGCTGGAGGGCCTGCGACTGGAGGCCGGCGAGCGCAGCCGCACCGACGAGGAGCGGCTCGAGTTCTACCGGAAGAATCTCGCCGCCGCGCGATCGAACCTGGTCGCGGCGCTGCGGCAGCGCACCCAGTAGCTCAGGCGCCGGCGATCCGCCCGTCCGCGATCCGGAGCTTGCGGTCCATCCGGCCGGCGAGCTCCGGATCGTGCGTCACCATCACGAACGCGGTGTGGTGCCGGCGATTGAGCTCCAGGATCAGGTCGAAGACGCGCGCGGCATTCTCGCGGTCGAGGTTTCCCGTGGGTTCGTCCGCGAGCACGCACGCGGGCTCCGTCACGAGCGCGCGCGCGACCGCCACCCGCTGGCGCTCGCCGCCCGAGAGCTCGCCCGGCCGGTGGGCGAGCCGGTGGCCGAGCCCCACCTCCTCCAGCATCGCCGCGGCGCGCGCACGCGCCTCGCCTTCCGGCGCGCGCCGGATCGCGAGCGGCATCGCGACGTTCTCCACCGCCGAGAACTCCGGCAGCAGGTGGTGGAACTGGTAGACGAAGCCCAGGGCACGGTTCCGAAGGCCTCCCTGCTCCGCCGGACTCAGCGCGAGGAGGTCCTGCCCGAGGAGCGACACGGCGCCCGCGCTCGGGCGATCGAGGCCGCCCAGGAGATGCAGGAGCGTGCTCTTGCCCGAGCCCGACGCGCCGACGATGGCGACCGACTCCCCGGCACGAACCGCGAGGTCGATGCCGCGCAGCACCGGCACGGCGATGTCGCCCATCCCGTAGGTCTTCTCGAGCGCCCGGCACGCGAGGACGGTGTCACTCATAGCGCAGCGCCTCGGCGGGATTCACGCGCGAGGCGCGCCAGCTGGGATAGATCGTCGCGATGAACGAGAGCACGAGCGAGACCACCGCGACCGTGATCACGTCGCCCCAGTGGATGTCCGAGGGAAGCTCGCTGATGTAGTACACGTCGCTCGAGAGGATCTGGAAGTGGAAGGTCCGCTCGACGAAGGGGATCACGACGTCGATGTTCGACGCGAGGAGGATGCCGGTCACGACCCCGACGATCGTCCCGATCACGCCGATGATCGCGCCCTGGACCACGAAGATCTTCATGATGCTCGAGGGCGCGGCGCCGAGCGTCCGGAGGATCGCGATGTCCGGGTGCTTGTCCGTCACCACCATCACGAGCGTCGAGACCAGGTTGAACGCCGCGACCGCGATGATGAGCGTGAGGATGATGAACATCATCCGCTTCTCGATCTGGATCGCGCGGAAGTAGTTGGCGTTCTGCTGCGTCCAGTCGGTGAGGTAGAGGTCCCGGGGCAGCGAGCGCGCGAGCTCGCGGGCGACCTCCGGCGCGCGGTCGATGTCGCGCACCTTGAGCCGCACGCCGCTCACGTTCGCCCCCATCCGGTAGAGCGCCTGCGCGTCGGCCATGTCGATCAGCGCGAGCGCGTTGTCGAACTCGTTGTGGTCGAGCGCGAAGACGCCCACCACGGTGAACTGCCGCAGCCTCGGCATGAGCCCCGCGGGCGTGACCTGCCCCTGCGGCGAGATGAGCGTCACGCGATCGCCCACGCCCAGCTGCAGCGCGCGCGAGATGCCGATGCCGATCACGATGCCGAAGCCGCCGGGCTTCAGGTCCCCGACCCGCCCGGCGCGCATGTGGCTCGAGAAGTCCGCCACGGTGTCCTCGAGCGCGGGCTCGATGCCGCGGACGTACACGCCGCGCACCGCCGAGCCGGTCGAGAGGAGGCCCTGGCCCATCACGAAGGGCGCCGCGGCGGTGACCTCGGGATGCCGCTTCACCTTGGCGTCGAGCG
The DNA here is from genome assembly GCA_036266535.1 of Usitatibacter sp. Lineage (GTDB taxonomy): Bacteria > Pseudomonadota > Gammaproteobacteria > Burkholderiales > Usitatibacteraceae > Usitatibacter. The sequence goes on from DATAMY010000140.1 coordinate 7,485, forward strand.
CCTGCCAGTCCGGAATGCCCCCCTCCGGCCCCTGCACCTGGATGTGCGCGGCCGCGCCGAGGATGCGCGCGCGGATCTCCTTCTCGAAGCCGTTCATCACCGACATGACGGTGATCAGCGCGGCGATCCCCAAGGCGATGCCCGCCATCGAGATCATCGAGATGAAGGAGACGAATTGCGTGCGGCGCTTGGCGCGGGTGTAGCGCAGGCCGACGAAAAGCTCGAAGGGTCGCAAGAAGGAATGGGATAATTGGGAAGAAGCGCCCGCGCATTATCCCATGCCCCTCGACCTCCTCGTTCCCGATCTCCTCGCCCCGGCCGATGCGCCGGCGGGCCTGCGCGACCTGCGCCTGCCCGCGCTGGAGAAGTGGCTCGCGCGCGCGGACGTCGCGCGCTCGGCCGCCGTGGGCGCGGACCGGTGGCTCGCGGAACGCTTCGCGCTGCTGCCTTCGCCCCCCATGGCCGCCATCGCGCTGGCCGGGGAGGATGCGCCGCGGGCGGGCGAGTGGCTGCGCGCCGATCCCGTGCACCTGCGCATCGACGGCGACTCCCTGGTGCTCCACGACGCCTCGGTCCTGGCGCTGGGCCTCGAGGATGCGCGCGCGCTCGTGGCGGCGCTGCAGGCCCACTTCGCGCCGGATGGCCTCCACTTCCACGCGATGGCCCCGGACCGCTGGTACGTGGAGGTGCCGGAAGGCGAGCGCCCCGCGACCGTCCCGCTCGAGGAAGCGCGCGGCCGGAACGCCTTCGGCCTCCTTCCCTCCGGCCGCGGGCGCATCAACTGGCCCTCCGCCCTCACCGAGGCGCAGATGGTGCTCTCCACGCACGAGGTGAACCAGCGCCGCGAGGCGGCGGGCGAGCCGCCCGTGAACAGCGTCTGGTTCTGGGGCGAGGGCCGCGCGCCGGGCGGGATCGAACGCCGCTACGACGAGATCCACGCGGACGCGCCTTTCCCGCGCGGCCTGGGACGGCTCTCCGGCGCGGCGGTGAGGAGGCGCCCGGAGAGCATCGGCGAGGTGGACCTCCTGCCGGCGACGCAGTCGGCGCTCGTGGTCCTCGATCCGCTCAGCGCTCCGATGCACCGGGTCGCGATCGACGAATGGCGAGCCGCGGCGGACGCGATGGACGAGCGCTGGTTCCGCGAGCTGGGGACCACGATCGAGCGTTTCGGCACGGTCCGGCTGATCCTCCCGCGCTCGGGCGACACGCTCGTCGCGACGCTGGGGCCGGCCGCGCGCCGCCGGTGGCTGCGCCGTGCGAGGCCGCTCGCGACCCATGCCTGAGATCGTCGATCGCCCCGTCGAGGAAGCGGCCCGCGCCCGGCTCGTGGCCGAAGGATGCGACCCGCGGCTCGCGCGCCTGTACGCCGCGCGCGGCGTCGCCTCGTTCGGCGAGCTCGCGACGACGCTCAAGTCGCTCGCGGCGCCCGAAGGGCTCGCGCACGTGGACGACGCGGCGCGGCTCCTCGCCGATGCGATCGCGGCGGACGAGCGCCTCCTCGTCGTGGCGGATTACGACGCGGACGGCGCCACGGCCTGCGCGCTCGCCGTCCGCGCGCTGCGTGCCTTCGGCGCCCGCGTGGATTACCTGGTGCCCAATCGCTTCGAGCACGGCTACGGGCTCACGCCGGAGATCGCGCGGGAGGCGGCGGCGCGCGAGCCCGCGATCCTGGTGACGGTCGACAACGGCATCTCGTCGGTCGAGGGCGTGGCCGAGGCGAACCGGCTGGGGATGCGCGTGCTCGTGACGGACCACCACGTGCCCGGTGCCGTGCTGCCGGAGGCGGCCTGCATCGTGAATCCAAACCAGGCGGGCTGCGGCTTCCCCAGCAAGCACCTGGCCGGCGTGGGCGTGATCTTCTACGTGATGATGGCGCTCCGCGCGGAGCTGCGGCGCCGCGGAGCCTTCGCCGGAAGGCCGGAGCCGAACCTCGCGGAGCTCCTCGACCTGGTCGCGCTCGGCACCGTCGCCGACGTGGCGCGGCTGGATGCGAACAACCGGGTGCTCGTCGCCCAGGGCCTCGCACGCATCCGCGCCGGAAAGGCGTCGCCCGGCATCACCGCGCTCCTCGAGGTCGCGGGCCGCTCGCCCGCGCGGGCCGGGGCCTACGACCTGGGCTTCGCCGCGGGCCCGCGCCTCAACGCCGCCGGGCGGCTGAAGGACATGTCGCTCGGGATCGAGTGCCTGCTCGCGGACGATGGGCGCCGCGCGCTGGAGCTCGCCGGGAAGCTCGATGCGTTGAATCGCGAGCGGCGGGAAATCGAGGGTGGCATGCAGGAGTCCGCGCTCGCGATGATCGGCACCGTCGAAGCCGGCGACGCCTACACGCTCTCCGTGCACGACGACGCGTGGCACACCGGAGTCGTAGGGATCCTCGCCTCCCGGCTCAAGGACCGTTTCCACCGGCCCGTCTTCGCGTTCGCCTCCGAAGGCGCGGAGAAGCTCAAGGGCTCGGGGCGATCCGTCCCGGCGCTCCACCTGCGCGACGCGCTCGACCTCGTGGACAAGCGCGAGCCGGGACTGCTGGAGCGCTTCGGCGGGCACGCGGGCGCGGCGGGCGTCACGCTCGCGCGCGCGCGGCTCGCCGAATTCCGCGCGGCGTTCGAGGCGGTCGCGCGCGCGAGCCTCACCGCGGCGGACCTCGCCCAGCGGATCGAGACGGACGGCGAGCTGGACGCGCGCGGCATCACCGCCGAATTCGCGGCGCTCCTCGCGGCGCAGGTCTGGGGGCAGGGGTTTCCGGAGCCGCGCTTCACGGGCACTTTCGCCGTGGAGTCGCAGCGCGTCGTGGGAGAGAAGCACGGGAAGCTCGCGCTCGCGGCGGGTGGGCGGCGCTTCTCCGCGATCCGCTTCGGCCACGCGGATCCCCTTCCCGCCTCGATCCGCGCGGTCTACCGGCTGGACCTGAACGAGTACCAGGGCGCGACCACGCTGCAGCTCGTGGTCGAGCACGTGGACGGCGACTGACGGGCGGGTCGGCCGAGCATTGACCCCCAACCCGTATAATTCCCGTTTCCCGACGCCGGAAGCAGCCATGGAAGCGGATCGCCTGAACCTGATCGAGAACAACCTCCACGACCTCGCGGGCCGCGCGTCGGAGCTGCGGAGGTATCTTTGACTACGACGCGAAGAAGTCGCGGCTGGTAGAGGTCGCGCGCACGCTCGAGGACCCGGACATCTGGTCGGACTCGAAGCGCGCGCAGGACCTGGGGAAGGAGCGGCGCAACCTCGAGGACACGGTCGCGACGCTCGATCGCATCGCCTCGGGCCTCAGGGATTCCGGCGAGCTCTTCACGCTCGCGAAGGCGGAAGGCGACGACGACACGCTCGCGGCGGTCGAGGGCGACGTGAAGGAGGTCGAGAAGCGGGTCGCCGACCTCGAGTTCCGCCGCATGTTCTCGGACCCTATGGATCCGAACAACTGCTTCGTGGACATCAACGCCGGCCAGGGCGGCACGGAGGCGCAGGACTGGGCGCAGATGCTGCTCAGGATGTACTCCAAGTATTGCGATCGCCGCGGGTTCAAGGTCGAGCTCCTCGAGGAGAGCGAGGGCGAGGTGGCGGGCCTGAAGAGCGCCTCGCTCAAGGTGAGCGGTCCGTACGCGTACGGGTACCTGCGCACGGAGACGGGAATCCACCGATTGGTGCGGAAGAGCCCGTTCGATTCCAACGCGCGCCGCCACACCTCGTTCGCGAGCGTCTTCGTCTACCCCGAGGTGGACGAGACCATCGAGGTCGAGATCAACCCGGCGGACCTCCGGATCGACACGTACCGCGCCTCGGGCGCCGGCGGGCAGCACGTGAACAAGACCGATTCGGCGGTGCGCATCACGCACCTGCCGACGAACATCGTGGTCTCCTCGCAGAACGACCGCTCGCAGCACAGGAACCGCGCGGAGGCGTTCGCGATGCTGAAGTCCAAGCTCTACGAGCTGGAGGTGAGGAAGCGCACGGAACAGAAGCAGGCGCTCGAGGACACCAAGACCGACATCGGCTGGGGCCACCAGATCCGCTCCTACGTGCTGGACCAGTCGCGCATCAAGGACCTGAGGACCAACGTCGAGGTCGGCAACACCCAGGGGGTGCTCGACGGCGACCTGGATGGATTCATCACCGCGAGCCTGAAGCAGGGAGTGTAGAGATGGCGAACGAGAACGAGACGAAGAAGCCGCCGCCCGCGGAACCCCCGCCGGACGAGAACCAGATCGTCGCCGAACGTCGCGCGAAGCTCGCGCGCCTGCGCGCGGAGGGCCCGGCCTTCCCCAACGACTTCCGCCGCCGCGACCTGGCGGGCGATCTCGCCCGCGCGCACGGCGAGAAGACCCGGGAGGCGCTCGAGGCCGAGAAGCCCTCCGCGTGCGTGGCCGGACGCATGCTCTTGAAGCGCGTGATGGGCAAGGCCTCCTTCGCGACGCTCCAGGACATGAGCGGGCGCATCCAGGTGTACGTGAACAACGACGTGACGGGCGCGGAGGCGCACGAAGCGTTCAAACACTGGGACCTGGGCGACATCCTCGGCGTCGAGGGCACGCTCTTCAAGACCAACAAGGGCGAGCTCACCATCCAGGCGACGAAGCTGAGGCTCCTCTCCAAGTCGCTGCGCCCTTTGCCGGAGAAGTTCCACGGGCTCACGGACATGGAGGCCCGCTACCGCCAGCGCTACGTGGACCTCATCGTGAACCCGGAGTCGCGGCGCGCCTTCGAGATCCGCTCGCGGCTCGTGCAGTCGGTCCGCGAGTTCTTCGTCGCGCGCGGCTACCTCGAGGTCGAGACGCCGATGATGCAGCCGATCCCGGGCGGGGCCGCGGCGCGGCCCTTCCGCACGCACCACAATGCGCTCGACATGGACCTCTATCTCCGGATCGCGCCGGAGCTCTACCTCAAGCGCCTCGTGGTGGGCGGCCTGGAGAAGGTCTTCGAGATCAACCGGAATTTCCGCAACGAGGGCATCTCGACCCGCCACAATCCCGAGTTCACGATGCTCGAGTTCTACGAGGCCTACCAGGACTACGGCTACCTCATGGATCTCACGGAGGAGCTGCTGCGCGAGTGCGCGCGGAAGGTCCTGGGCACCACGTCCCTCACCTATCAGGGCACGCCCGTCGACCTCGGGAAGAAGTTCGATCGCCTCACGATGGCCCAGGCCATCGCGAAGTACAACCCGGAATACGCGCTCGCGGAGCTCTCGAAGCCGCCGTACCTCAAGTCCGCCCTCGCGCGGTTCGGCACGGAGGTGTTCCCCACGGATGGCGTGGGGCTCCTGCAGCTGAAGCTCTTCGAGGCCACGACCGAGGAGAAGCTCGCCGATCCCACTTTCATCGTGGCGCATCCCGTCGACGTTTCGCCCCTCGCGCGCGCGAACGACGCGGACCCCGCGGTCACGGACCGCTTCGAGCTCTTCATCACCGGGCGCGAGATCGCCAACGGGTTCTCGGAGCTGAACGACCCGGAGGACCAGGCGGCGCGCTTCGCGGCCCAGGCGAAGGCGAAGGAAGCGGGCGACGAGGAGGCGATGTACTACGACGCGGACTACATCCGCGCGCTCGAGTACGGGCTCCCGCCCACGGCGGGCGAGGGAATCGGCATCGACCGGCTGGTGATGCTCTTCACGGACAGCCCGTCGATCCGCGACGTGATCCTCTTTCCGCAGCTGAAGGCCACGGAGGCCTGACCGGGTGAACGATTCGCTCTTCCACATCCTGCTCGTCGCGGGAACGCTCCTTCTCGTCTCGCCGATCTTCTGGGCGTTCGCCCGCACGCGAAACGCCCTGCAGCGGGCGCTTCGCGAGGCGAGCGTCGCGCGCGACCGCCTGAACGACGCGCTCGAGGGATCGCTCCTCGCCGTGTTCGACTGGGACATGGTGGGCGGCAGCAACGTGCGGCTGAGCCCCACCTGGCCCGTGATGCTGGGCGGCGAGGCGCTCGAGACGCGCCTCAGCGCGGCCGAGCTCTTCGCGCTCGTCCACCCGGACGACATCCAGAAGGTCCGCGATGCCGTCGTGGACACGCTCAAGGGCACGGTGCCGCGCTACGACGTCGTGCATCGCGTCCGCCGCAACGACGGGCGGTACCTATGGGTCCACAGCCGCGGCAAGGTGACCGCGCGCGATGCGCGGGGGCGGGCCACGCGCTTCGCCGGAACCAACGCGGACATCAGCGCGCGCGTGATCGCCGAGGAGCGGCTGAAGGAGCGCGAGCTCCAGCTGCGGCAGCTGATCGACACGATGCCGGCCGCGATCGTGGTCTTCGGGACCGACGAGCACGTCCTCTTCCACAACCGCGCCTACCTCGAGCTCACCGGCCTGTCCGCGGAAGCCGTGAACGGCCGCCGGATGAAGGAAGTCGTGGGCGACGGGCTGTACGGCGACATCGAGCGGCACGTGCGCGCGGCGCTCGAGGGCCGCACGGCGCGCTTCGAGCAGCAGGTGACGGACCCTTCGGGGCGCGCGATCGACCTCGAGGTGGTCTACATGCCGCTGCGGGACCCGCAGGGGCGGGTCACGGCCGCGATCAGCGTCCGCTTCGACATCACGCGCCTGAAGGACCTCGACCGCATGAAGGACGGCTTCATCGCGGTCGCGAGCCATGAGCTGCGCACGCCGCTCACCTCCATGCGCGGCTCCCTGGGCCTCCTGCAGGGCGGGGTCGCGGGGGAGCTGAGCGAGGAGGCGCAGGGCCTGGTCGGGATCGCCATGCAGAACTGCGAGCGGCTGGTGCGGCTCGTGAACGACCTCCTGGGGCTGGAGAAGATCACGGCGGGGCACGGCGCCTTCCGGATCGCCCTCCTCGACTGGCCCGCGGTCCTCGAGCAGGCGATCGACTCGAGCCGCGGATTCGTCGAGTCCTACGGCGTGGTCTTCGAGCTCGACCGGCCCCCGAGGCTCTGGGTGCGGGGCGACGAGGACCGCCTGATCCAGGTGCTCGCGAACCTCCTCTTCAACGCGGCCAAGTTCTCGCCGCGGGGCTCCGTCGTCACCGTGAGCGCGCGGCCGCTCGTGGACAGCTGGGTGCGGACGTCCGTCCGCGACCGCGGCCCCGGCATCCCGGAGCATTTCCGCAGCCGCATCTTCCAGCGCTTCGCCCAGGCGGACATGGGCGAGGACCGGCGCTCGGAAGGCAGCGGCCTGGGACTCGCGATCAGCCGGGAGATCGTGGAGCGGCTGGGGGGCCGCATCGGATTTGACGACGCGCAAGGCGGAGGTACCGTATTCTGGTTCGATCTGCCCGGTACGCTGGACACCGCCACCACATGACCGCACCCGTCGCCATCCTCGCCCGCATCCTCCTCGTGGACGACCAGAGGGACATCCGCTCGATCGTGGGGCTCGCCCTCGGAAAGATCGGCGGCTTCAAGGTGAAGGTTTGCGCCTCGGGCGCGGAGGCCCTCGCGGGCGCGGCGGAATTCGCGCCGGATCTCCTGCTCCTCGACTTGAACATGCCGGAGATGGACGGGGTGGCGACGCTGCGGGCGCTCCGCGCCGCGGGGCTCGTCGCACCCGCCGTCTTCTTCACCGCCCGGATCAAGCCCGAGGAGCTCGGGCGCTACCAGGAGCTGGGCGTGCTGGGCGTGATCCCGAAGCCCTTCGACCCGCTCAAGCTGGGCGCGCAGCTCCGCGAGATGTGGAAGGCGCGCGCGCGGTAAGCCGCCCGCGCAGGTCGTGCTCGTCCGAGCCCGCGACCTTCACGCGCACGATGTCGCCCGCTTTCACGCCCGCCGCGCCCGCGATCCGCACGATGCCGTCGATCTCCGGCGCGTCCGCGGCGCTTCGCCCGATCGCCTGGCCTTGGGCGGCCTCGTCGACGAGGACGTCGATCGTGCGCCCGACCTTCGCCGCGAGCTTCTCCCGGCTGATCCGCGCCTGCACGGCCATGAAGCGCGCGCGGCGCTCTTCCTTCACCTCTTCCGGCACGGCGCCCGCGAGCTCGTTCGCGCGCGCGCCCTCGACCGCCGAGTAGGCGAAGCAGCCCACGCGGTCCAGCCGCGCCTCGCGCAGGAACGCGAGGAGCTCCTCGAACTCCGCCTCGGTCTCGCCGGGGAAGCCCGCGATGAAGGTGGAGCGGATGGTGATGTCCGGGCAGGCCGCGCGCCACGCGGCGATCCGCTCGAGGTTGCGCTCCGTGCTCGCCGGTCGCTTCATGAGCCTCAGGATCCGCGGGCTCGCGTGCTGGAACGGCACGTCGAGGTAGGGAAGGATGCGCCCCTCGGCCATGAGCTTGATCACCTCGTCCACGTGCGGATACGGATAGACGTAGTGCAGGCGCACCCAGGCCCCGAGCGTGGAAAGCGCGCCGCAAAGCTCGGTCATGCGAGTCTTCAGCGGCCGCCCGCCCCAGAAGCCGGTGCGGTATTTCACGTCCACGCCGTACGCGCTCGTGTCCTGCGAGATCACGAGGAGCTCCTTCACGCCGGAGGCGACGAGCTTCTCCGCCTCCGCCATCACGTCGCCCACCGGCCGGCTCACGAGGTCGCCGCGCATGGACGGGATGATGCAGAACGTGCACCGGTGGTTGCAGCCTTCGGAGATCTTGAGGTAGGCGTAGTGGCGGGGCGTCAGGCGGATGCCCTGCGGCGGCACGAGGTCGGTGAACGGGTCGTGCGGCTTCGGGAGGTGCGCGTGCACGTGCCCCATCACCTCGTCGCGCGCGTGCGGCCCCGTGATCGCGAGGACGCTGGGGTGGGTCGTCCGCACCACGTCGCCCTTGGCGCCGAGGCAGCCGGTGACGATGACCTTCCCGTTCTCCGCGAGCGCTTCCCCGATCGCGTCGAGCGATTCCCGCACCGCCGCGTCGATGAAGCCGCAGGTGTTCACGACGACCAGGTCCGAGCCCTCGTAGCTCGCCGCGATGTCGTAGCCTTCCGCGCGAAGCTGCGTGAGGATCGCCTCCGAGTCGACCAGCGCTTTCGGGCAGCCGAGCGAAACGAAACCGACTCTGGGGACAGACCCTGGTTTTGCCCTCGCTTGGTTCAGGGTCTGTCCCCGGTTTTCGCTTGGCTTCACTTCGCCTTCCGCTTCTTAGTCCCGCCCTTCGGGGCCGCCTTCGGCTTCGCCGCCTTCGGCTCCTCGCCCGGCGCGGGCGCGGTGCCCGGCGCATAGGGGAAGCCTGAGAAGAGCTTCAACGCCTGGCTCCGAAGCTCGTCCTGCATGTCGATCACCGCCTTGGCGC
>DATAMY010000141.1:0-15789 GCA_036266535.1 Usitatibacter sp.
GGGCGAGGACGATGCGGATGCGCGCGTGGGCCGCGGAAAGGTCCATGCGCCATTCTGCCCCAGGGACGAAAAAGAGCGGAGCGCCGCCCCCGGCGCTCCGCACTTGCGCCCCACGGTGAACCCTACATCTCAACGGCGCCGTTCGTTGCCGGCGCTTCGATCAATATCGCAATGTGGTATATCGCATTACGATATGTCGCTTTTATATATCGTGCGACGATATGCTGTCAACGGTCCGGGGAGGGATCGCCATGCCGCTGTCCAGATCGGAATATGAAATGCTCGCCGCGTTCCGCTACCGCCTGCGGCAGTTCCACTCGTTCAGCGAGAAGGCGGCGGAGGGGCTGGGCCTCACCCAGCAGCAGTACCAGGCGCTCCTCGCCGTGCGCGCGCACCCCGGGCCCGGCGTCCTCACGATCAGCGACCTCGCCGCCCTGCTCCTCATCAAGCACCACAGCGCGGTCGGGATGGTGAACCGGCTGGCGGAGCAGGGCATGGTGAAGCGCGAGCCTTCGGAGGAGGACGGGCGCAAGGTCGGCATCCGCCTCACGCCCACGGGGCAGCGCGTCTTCGACAAGCTCGCCACCGCCCACCGCGCGGAGCTCGCCCGCATCGGCCCGGACCTCGCGCGCCTCATGAGCTACTTCGCGGGGAAAGGGCGGGGGACCAAGCCGCGCCGCTGAACCGGGGGCCGCCCACGCGTTCATAGTAGAATCGCTCGCTCTCCAACGGTCGCGCCTTCCGCGCGCGCCGCGACTCGCGCCCCTCCCATGCACCCGATGCTCAACACGGCCGTCAAGGCCGCGCGCAAGGCCGGCGCCATCATCACGCGCGCCTCGTTCGACCTGGACAAGCTCACGGTCCGCCGCAAGCGCCAGAACGACTTCGTCTCGGAGGTGGACCATGCCGCGGAGGAGGCGATCCTCGGCATCCTGCGCGACGCCTACCCGGACCACGGCGTGCTCGCGGAGGAAAGCGGCGCGCGGGACGCGAAAGCGGAATACGTCTGGATCGTCGATCCCCTCGACGGCACCACCAACTTCCTGCACGGCCTCCCGCAATACTGCGTGTCGATCGGGCTGCAGCATCGCGGCACGCTCCAGCAGGGCGTGGTCTTCGACCCGAACCGGAACGAGCTCTTCACGGCGACGCGCGGCGGGGGCGCCTTCCTGAACGACCGGCGCATCCGCGTGAGCCGCACGGACAAGCTCGAGGACGCGCTCGTCGGCACGGGCTTTCCGTTCAAGGAGGTCGAGCGGCTGGACGACTACCTGCGCATGTTCCGGAACATGACGCTCGGTTGCGCGGGCGTGCGCAGGCCCGGCGCCGCCGCGCTCGACCTGGCGTGGGTCGCGGCCGGACGCACCGACGGCTTCTGGGAGATCGGCCTCTCGCCGTGGGACATGGCGGCGGGCGCGCTCCTCGTGCGCGAGGCGGGCGGGCTCGTGGGCGACCTCGACGGCGAGGACCGCTACCTCGAGAGCGGGCGGATCGTCGCCTCGAACGGCAAGATATTCGGCGCGATGCTGAACGTCCTGCGCGCGCCCGCCGCGGCCGGCCCGGCCGAGGGCCGCTAGGCCCGCTTCACCCGCATCGTCACGAGGATCGACGAATCCTCGAGCGCGCGGATCGTGCGCGGCTCGCAGCTCTCGAGGTACATCATGCTGCCCGCGGGCATCGATTGCTTGCGTCCCTGCGCGTCGATCTCGATCCTGCCGCGCAGGCACTGGATCGTCGAAAGGCTCGCGAGCTGGTGCTCGGGGAGCGTCTTCCCGGCCTTCATGCCGAGCCGGAAGACCTCGAAATGCTCGTCCCGGATGAGCGCGATGGACTCCGGCCCTTCCGACGAGAAAAGATCGATGAGCTGGCCGGGTGCCGCGTGCGTGGTCGCCATGGAAATCCTCGGGTCAACGAATTCCCGGACATGATGCCGCGATTTCGTTCGGGATTGACGGTCCGTGCGCAGGCGGCGAATATCGGGCATGGCCATCGAACGACAGCCGAAGCGACCTTCTCCAGCCCCGAAGATTCCGGCTTCGCGACTTCCACCCCACCCCGGGCAAGACGATCCCGCGCACGACGAGTGGCGCGTCGACGAAGCGTCCGACGAGAGCTTCCCGGCGAGCGACCCGTCGGCGCCGGCGCAGCCTCATCGGTCGCGGCGAAAAAAATGAACTGCGTTGCCCCGCCGCCCGCCGGCGGCGCGGGCATTTCGTTCCGGCGCTACCAGTAGCCCTCGGTCGCGATCTTCCCGGGCAACCCGCGGCGGCCCGGCTCGAAGCCGCGCTCCCGGGCGAGCGCCCGCACGTCCGCGACCATGTCCGGATTTCCGCACACCATGAGCCGCGAGCGGGTCGCGTCCAGCGCCTGCCCCGCCGTCGACTCCAGCGTGCCGGCCCGGAGGAGCGTTCCGATGCGCGCATCGAGCGCCCCCTCCGCGCGCTCGCGGGTGACCACGGGAACCACACGCACACGGCCGTGTGCCTCCCCGCGTGATGCGATCGCGGCCTCGATCTCCGCTGTGGCGAGCTCCGCCGCGTGCCGCACGCTGTGCACCACGACCACCCCGTCGTGCCGCGCCCACGTCGCGCCGTCCGCGAGCATGGAGACGAACGGTGCGATGCCCGTGCCCGTCGCGACGAGCCAAAGCACGCCCCCCGGCGCCACCTGGGCGAGCGTGAGGAAGCCGAAGCTGCGACGGTCTATCCGGATCGGGTCGTCCGGCGCGAGCTTCTCGAAGAGGGCGTTGAAGGCGCCCGCCGGAACGCGGGTGAAGTGGAAAGCCAGGCGCTCGCACCCGGCCGGCGACGCGATCGAATACGGACGCCACACGATGGCCTCTCCGGGACCCAGGCCGAGCCGTGCGTAGTGGCCGGGCGTGAACCGGAATTGCGGCGGGCGCGTCGTCTCGAAGCGCACCAGGTCCGGCGCCGGACGGCGCATCGCGACGATGCGCTCCACCGTATGCGCGGGACCGAGGCCGTCGCGCGGCGGCGGCATGAGGATGCCGGGGTGGGCGAGGTCGTTCACGGGGATGCCCGCCTGGCCCGCCCGTGGGCCGGGGGCGGCGCGATCACCAGCAGCTTCGCAAGCTTGCGCCGGGGTCCCAGGAGGTCCGCCAGGGTGTAACGATCCAGGACCGCGAAAAAGGCCTCGAGCGCCCCGGAGAGCACGCCGCGCAGCACGCAACTGCCCTCCAGGCGGCACCCGGGCGAGGCGCCGTCGAAGCATTCCACGAGCCGCTTCTCCTCGGTGTCGCGCAGCAAGGCCCCGAGGCCGATCGCTTCCGGCCGGCGCGCGAGCCGCATGCCGCCGCCCTTGCCGCGCAACGTCTCGACATAGCCCCCCTGCGCGAGGCGGTGCACGACCTTCATCAGGTGATTCGCGGAGATGCCGTAGGCGGACGCGATGTCGCCGATGGTGGCGAGCTCGCCGCCGTTCGCGCCGAGGTACATGAGGACGCGGAGCGCGTAGTCCGAGAACGTGGTGAGCCGCATGGACGTGGCCGGAAATCGCCAGAAGATGTATTCGATATATTGATTATCGGTCCGGCCGGCGGCAGATTCAAGATGTATTAAGCTCACCGCGATGGAACCCCCGAGCTGCTTCGACGCCGATGCGCGGCGCGCCGATGACATCGAGGCCGGGTGGCGGATGGTGCAGCCGATCCTCGATGCTTGGCCAGAAAACCGCGCGATCGACCGCCCGGACGAGACGGCTGCGTCTTGATCCCCCCCGCCGCGCCCGCGGAACGCCGCATCTTCGAAGACGCCGAGACCCTCGCTCGCGGGGTCGCCGATTGGATGTGCAAGCTCGCGCTCGCACCGCCCGGCGTCTTCGCGGTGTGCCTCTCTGGCGGCAACACGCCGCGCCGTCTTTACGAGGTCCTCGCGGAGCCGCCGGCCGCCTCGCGCTTCCCATGGGAGCGCGCGCATTGGTTCTGGTGCGACGAGCGCTTCGTGCCGCATGACGATCCGCAGAGCAACTACGGCATGGCGCGCGCCGCGCTTTTCTCGCGCGTCCCGGCGCCCGAGGGCAACATCCACCCGATCCCGACCGAGGGCCTGTCGCCGGACGAGGCCGCCCGCGCGTACGAGGCGACGCTGGAGCGCTTCCACGGCGGGCGCGCCCTCTCCCCGGACCGCCCGCTTTTCCACATGACCCTCCTCGGAATCGGCGAAGACGGACACACCGCGTCGCTCTTCCCGGGCGAGCCGGGGGTCGACGAGGCGAGCCGGTGGGCCATGCCGGTCCATGCGAACTCGCAGACGCGGATCACGCTCACCCCCCGGGCGCTCGAAAGCAGCCGCGATCTCGCGTTCGTCGCGGCCGGCGCGGCGAAGCGCGCGGCCGTCCGGCGCGCCCAGGCGGGAGACCGGTCGTTGCCGGCGGCGCGGATCCGTCCCGTCGGCCGCCTGCATTGGTTCACCGACCGGGCCGCGGCCCCGGACTGACGGATGCCGCCGGAGAACCCCGCACCGGGATGGCCGGGCATCCCGCCGCGCTGGACCTCGAGCGCCAAGAGCGGCGTGGGCACCGCGCTCGCCGCGCAAAGCCGGGTGTGGTTCACGATCAGCCACGGCATCCTGAACGAGATCTACTATCCCCGCATCGACCGCGCATGCGTCCGCGACTTCGGGCTCATCGTGACCGACGGCCGGGCGTTCTTCTCCGAAGAGAAGCGCGACGCGGCGAGCACGATCCATCCGGTCGCGGACGGCGTGCCGGCCTTCGCCATCGCGAGCACCTGCAACGACGGGCGCTACCGGATCGAGAAGCGGGTCCTTGCCGATCCGCGGCGCGACGTGGTGCTGCAGCGGATCGATTTCCGGGCGCTGGCGGGCACGATCGCCGACTATCGCATCTACGCGCTGATCGCCCCGCACCTGGTGAACCGCGGCGCCGGAAACAACGCCTGGGTCGACGACTACAAGGGCGTGCCCATGCTCTTCGCCGAGGGCGGCGGCACGGCCCTCGCCGTGGCCTGCTCGGCATCCTTCGCCGCGCGCTCCGTGGGCTTCGCCGGCTTCTCGGACGGGTGGCAGGACCTTTCGCGGCATTTCGAGATGCGGTGGCGCCACGACAGCGCGCGGGACGGCAACGTCGCGCTCACCGGCGAAGTCGATCTCGCGGCGTGCGGCGGCAGCTTCGTGCTCGCGATCGGCTTCGGGGAGAACCCGGCCGAGGCGGCGCTGCGCGTGCGCTCGAGCCTCGCGGAGGGCATCGATTCCGCGCTCGAAGCCTACACGCGCGGCTGGCGCGCATGGCAGGACACGCTCGTCCCCCTGGACCGCGCGCTCGCGCCCGGGCGGCCGAACACGTACCGCGTCGACACGTCGGTGCTGCGCACGCATGCGGCGCGCGCCTTTCCCGGCGGTTACATCGCGAGCCTCTCGATCCCGTGGGGATCGAGCAAGAGCGACGAGGATCTCGGCGGCTACCATCTCGTCTGGCCGCGGGACCTGGTCGAGATCGCCGCCGGCCTGCTCGCCGCCGGCGCGAAGACCGAGGCATGGCACGTGGTCCACTATCTCCAGTCGATCCAGGAGTCCGACGGGCACTGGCCGCAGAACTGCTGGCTCGACGGCACGCCGTACTGGAACGGCGTGCAGATGGACGAGTGCGCCTTTCCGATCCTGCTGGTCGACCTGGCGCTGCGCGAGGGAGCGCTCGCCGAAGGCGAGGTCGCGGCGCTGTGGCCGATGATAGAGCGCGCGTGCGGGTATATCGCCGCGAACGGACCCGTGACGAGCCAGGACCGCTGGGAGGAAGACGGCGGCTATTCGCCGTTCACGCTCGCGGTCGAGATCGCCGCCCTCCTTGCCGCCGCCGACATCGCCGAGCGGCACGGAACGCCCGTGCAGGCGGCGTACCTGCGCGAGACGGCCGACATCTGGAACGGATCGATCGAGCGCTGGACGTATGCCGTGGATACGCCGCTCGCGCGCGAGGTGGGCGTGGAAGGCTATTACGTCCGCATCGCGCCGCCGGAGACCGCGGATGCCGCCTCGCCCCTCGACGGCTTCGTGCCGATCAAGAATCGTCCGCCCGGCGAGAGCAGCCGCCCCGCCTCGCAGCTCGTGAGCCCCGATGCGCTCGCGCTGGTGCGTTTCGGGCTGCGCGCCGCCGACGACCCCCGCATCCGCAACACCGTCCGCGTGATCGACGCGCTGCTGAAGGTCGAGCTCCCGGCGGGCCCTTGCTGGCGCCGCTACAACGGCGACGGCTACGGCGAGCACGAGGACGGCGCGCCCTTCGACGGGACGGGCATCGGGCGCCCCTGGCCGCTCCTCACGGGCGAGCGCGCGCACTACGAGCTCGCCGCCGGCGATCGGGCCGCCGCGCTGCGCCTCCTCGCCGCGCTCGATGGCTTCGCGAGCGACGGTCATTTGATCCCGGAGCAGGTCTGGGATGGGGCCGACATCCCTGCGCGCGAGCTCTTCCGCGGCCGGCCCGCCGGCTCCGCGATGCCGCTCGCCTGGGCGCACGCCGAGCACCTGAAGCTCCTGCGCTCGCTCGCGGACGGGCGCGTCTTCGGCACGCCCGCGCAACCGGTCCGGCGCTACCAGGTCGACCGGGTGACCTCGCGGCGCTGCGTCTGGCGCTTCAACGAGAAATGCCGGGTCCTGCCGGCGGGCGGCGTCTTGCGGGTCGAGCTTCCCGCCGCCGCCACCGTCCACTGGAGCGCCGATGGATGGCGCAACATACGCGACACGCCGACTCGCGAGAGCGGGTTCGGGATCCAATACGCCGACCTGGAAACGTCCGCGATGCCGATCGCATCCGAGGTCGTCTTCACGATCCACTGGACGGTCGAGGATCGCTGGGAAGGCGTCGATTACCGATTGGCGATCGCGCCGGCCTGAGGGATCGTCCCCAGCGGTTCATGTCGGCGATAATCGCTTCGAGCGATCCAGATCCACCCCGGAATGAAAGCGTAGATTTCCTTGCAACGACAAGATCTTATAGCGGGACCCGCTTCGGCATTGATCCCGTCGAACGCTGCGCATACGCCCGAGCAGCGGAACGCTGCCCATACACCAATGATCCAGCAGTACCTGGCCCTGAAGAGCCAGCATCCGGACCTGCTGCTCTTCTACCGGATGGGCGATTTCTACGAGCTCTTCTACTCGGACGCCGAGCGCGCGGCGAAGCTCCTCGACATCACGCTCACCACGCGCGGCCAGTCGGCGGGACATCCCGTCCGCATGGCGGGCGTTCCGTACCACGCCGTCGAGCAATACCTCGCGAAGCTCGTGAAGCTGGGCGAATCGGTCGCCATCTGCGAGCAGGTGGGCGATCCCGCGACGTCGAAGGGCCCGGTCGAGCGGAAGGTCACGCGGATCGTGACGCCCGGCACGCTCACGGATTCCGCGCTGCTCGCTCCCACGCGCGAAAGCCTCCTCGCGGCCGTGAACGTCGCGGGGCCGGTCGCCGGGATCGCGTGGATGTCGCTCGCGAGCGGCGACTTGAGGATCGCGGAGGTACCGGCCGCGCGCCTCGAAGCCGAGCTCGAGCGCCTGAGGCCCGCTGAGATCCTCACCGCGGGCGACACGGCGCTTCCCGCGCGAAGCGGGGCCGCCGTGAAGCGCCTCGACCCGTGGCAGTTCGACGCCGCCTCCGCCACCCGCGACCTCGCGCGGCAGTTCGGCACGGCGGACCTCGCGGGCTACGGATGCGCTGGGCTCGACCGCGCGATCGGCGCCGCGGGCGCCCTCCTCGCCTATTGCCGGCATACGCAGCAGTCGGCGCTCCCGCACGTGGGCGGGCTCCGCGTCGAGCGCGAGAGCGAGTTCGTCGCGATGGACGCGGCCACGCGCCGCAACCTCGAGATCACCGAGACGCTGGGCGGCGCGGAATCGCCGACGCTCTGCTCGCTCCTCGACCGGACCGCCACGTCGATGGGCGGCCGGCGCCTGCGCCACTGGCTGCACCATCCGCTGCGGGATACCGCGGCGATCCGGGGGCGCCACGCGGCGATCGAGGCGCTCCTCGACCCCGCCTCGAAGCTGCGCCACCCGGCCGTGCGCGAGCTCTTCGCGCCGTGGTCGGACGTCGAGCGGATCACGGCGCGCATCGCGCTCGCCACCGCGCGGCCGCGCGATCTCGCGGGCCTGCGCGACACGCTCGCCACGCTCCCGGCGATGAGCTCCGCGCTCGCGGCCGCGCAGCACCCGGCGTTCGACGCGCTCGCGCGCACGCTCGCTCCCGCGGACCGCGCGCTCGCGGAGCTTCGCCGCACGCTCGCGGACGAGCCGGCCGCGCTCGTGCGCGAAGGCGGCGTGATCCGGCCCGGGCGCGACGCGGAGCTGGACGAGCTCCGGGCGATCCAGGACGACTGCGGCGCTTTCCTCCTCGAGATGGAAAAGCGCGAGCGCGAACGCACCGGCATCGCGAACCTGCGCGTGGAGTACAACCGCGTGCACGGCTTCTTCATCGAGGTGACGCAGGGACAGCTCGACAAGGTGCCCGTCGAGTACAAGCGCCGGCAGACGATGAAGAACGCGGAGCGCTTCATCACGCCGGAGCTGAAGGCCTTCGAGGACAAGGCGCTCGCGGCGGGCGAGCGGGCCCTCGCGCGGGAGAAGGCGCTCTACGACGAGCTCCTCGCGTGCCTGGACGGCGAGATCGCGCGGCTGCGCGCGATCGCGGACGCCGCCGCGGAGCTCGATGCGCTGGCATCGCTCGCGGCGAGCGCCGAGGCGCTGGACCTCGCGCGGCCGGAATTCACGACCGAGGAGCGGGTCGACATCTCCGAAGGCCGCCACCTCGTGGTCGAGAGCCAGGTGGAGCAGTTCATCCCGAACGACACGAGCCTCGCCCGCTCGCGCCAGCTC
Organism: Usitatibacter sp.; assembly: GCA_036266535.1. Classification (GTDB taxonomy): domain Bacteria; phylum Pseudomonadota; class Gammaproteobacteria; order Burkholderiales; family Usitatibacteraceae; genus Usitatibacter. The sequence continues at coordinate 8,838 of DATAMY010000141.1, forward strand.
CTGCTCATCACCGGGCCGAACATGGGCGGGAAGTCGACGTACATGCGGCAGGTCGCGCAGATCGCGCTCCTCGCCCACTGCGGAAGCTACGTGCCCGCGCGCTCGGCATGCCTGGGCCCCATCGACCGCATCTTCACGCGCATCGGCGCCTCCGACGACCTCGCGGGCGGGCGCTCGACGTTCATGGTGGAGATGACCGAGGCCGCCGCGATCCTCAACAACGCGACGCCCGCGAGCCTCGTGCTGGTGGACGAGATCGGGCGCGGCACCTCGACCTTCGACGGCCTCGCGCTCGCCTACGCGATCGCGCGCCACCTCGCGGAGAAGACGCGCTGCTACACGCTCTTCGCGACGCACTACTTCGAGCTCACGCAGCTCGCGGGGGAGGTTCCGAACGTCGCGAACGTGCACCTGGACGCGATCGAGCACAAGGACCGCATCGTCTTCCTCCATCGCCTGGAGCCCGGGCCCGCGGATCGCTCGTACGGCATCCACGTCGCGCACCTCGCGGGGATCCCCAAGGACGTGGTGCGCGCGGCGCGGCGGCACCTGGCGGAGCTCGAACGCCAGCTTCGCCCCGGCTCCGCGCAGCCCGATCTCTTCGCTCCCGCCGCCGCGGAGCCCGCCGCGCCCGAAGCCCACCCCGCGCTCGCGGAGCTCGAGCGGCTCGATCCCGATGCGTTGACCCCGAAGGAAGCCCTCGAAGCGCTCTACCGGCTGAAGAAGATCGCCGATGAGTAGGCGGGGCGCCGCGCGCCTCGCGCTGGTCGCCTCGACGCTCCTCGCGGGTTGCGCGCTGGGTCCTCCCGGCCCCGGCGGCTTCCGCTTCGCGGTGATGGGCGACACGCCGTACAACACGCGCGAGGAGCGGGCCTTCGTCGCGATGATCGCGCGCCTCGACCGCGAGCCGATCGCCTTCGCGATCCACGTGGGCGACCTGAAGGCCGGCGGGAATTCGCCCTGCACGGACGAGCTCTTCCTGCGCCGGAAGGCCGAGCTCGACCGCTCCGCGCATCCGATCGTGCTCACGCCGGGCGACAACGACTGGACCGATTGCCGGCGTGCCTCGAACGGCGCCACGGATCCGATCGAGCGGCTGGCAAGGCTGCGCGAGATCTTCTTCGCCGACGCATTCGCGCTCGGGCGGGAGAAGCTCGCCACGCGCGCGCAGTCGGCCTGCATCGCGCCCGTCATCCCGGAGTGCGGGTGCGCCGCCCATCCGGAGAACCGCCTGTGGATCCGTTCGGGCGTGGTGTTCGCGACCCTGAACGTCCCGGGAAGCAACGACAACGTCGGGTACGACGCGGCCAACGACGCGGAGGCGCGCTGCCGGGGGGAGGCCAACCGGCAGTGGCTGGACGAAGCCGCGCGGCTCGCCGCGGCGCCAGGGACGCGCGGGCTCGTGGTCGCGCTCCAGGCCGACCCGTGGGCCGCGAAGAAGCCGGTCTACGCGCCGCTCCTTCGCCACGTGGCCGCCATCGCGCGCCGCCTCGGGAAGCCCATGCTCTTCGTGCATGGCGACACGCACATCTACCGCGTCGACAGCCCGTTCCGCGACGCGGCGGGCGCGCCGATCGACAACCTCACGCGCCTGGAGACCTACGGAAGCCCGTTCGTGGGATGGGTGGAAGTGACCGTCGATCCGGCGGACCCGGCGCTATTCCGTTTCGAGCCGCGGCTGGAAGCGCTCGTGCCCTGAGCGCGGCCGCTCCCGGCGATCAGTGCGGCTCGATGCCCAGGTCGCCGTGGGCGTGGCCGTGGGAGATCTCCTCCGAGGTCGCGCGCCGCACGTCCTTCACGGCGCACCGGAACCACAGCCGCTCGCCCGCGAGCGGATGGTTTCCGTCGACCACGACCGTGTCCGCCGTCACGTCCGTCACCGTGTAGATGAGCGCCTCTTCCTCGCGCTCGCCCGGCACGCCCTCGAAGCGCATGCCGATCTCGACCTCCGCCGGAAAGCGCGCGCGCGGCTCGACCCGCAGGAGCTCCGCGTCGTACTCGCCGAACGCGTCCTCCGGCTCGAGCGTGAGGCTCGCCTCGTCGCCCGGCTTCTTGCCCGCGAGCGCCGCCTCCACCTTGGGAAAGATGCCGCCGAACCCGCCGTGGAGGTACGCGAGCTCCGCGCCCTCCTCCTCGAGCGCGTCGCCGTCCGCGTCGCGAAGCTCGTAGGAGAGCGTCACGACCGTGCCGGCATCAATTTGCATGGGCGGGATTGGTGAGCGTGCGGCAGACCTTGAGCACCTCGTCGACGTGCGCCTTCGGGTTCACGTCCTGCAGGATGTGGCGCACGACGCCCTTCTTGTCGATCACGAAGGTCGAGCGCAGGAGGCAGGGCTTCGCGTGGCCGTCGATCACCTTCTCCTGGATCACGTCGTAGAGCCGGCAGACTTCCGCCTCCGTGTCCGCGAGGAGGTTCACGGTGAGGCCGTGCTCGTCCCGGAACGCCTGGTGGGAAAGCACGTCGTCGCGCGAGACGCCGAAGACGACGGTGTCGAGCTTCTCGAACTCGTCCTCACGGTCGCTGAAGCCGATCGCCTGGATCGTGCAGGCGGGCGTGCCGTCCTTGGGATAGAAATAGAGGACGACGTTCTTCTTGCCCCGGTAGCTCGCGAGATCCATCATCTCCAGGTTCGCATCCGGGAGGGAGAATGACGGTGCTGGCTGTCCGACGTGTAGCATGGCACCCGCGGTCGTCCGAAATTCGAATCGATTCTAGCCCATTTTGATCGCACGCAAGCGCATCGGTTCTCTCGACGCCGCGCGGTTCATGCGCCGCCACTGGCAGCGCGAGCCGCTGCTCGTGCGCGCCGCGTTTCCCGGCTTCGCGGATCCGCTCTCGCCGCGCGAAGTCCTGGCGCTCGCGCGCTCGCCGGACGCCGAGTCGCGCCTCGTGCGGCGCGGGGGAAGGAGCTGGACGGTCGAGCACGGCCCGTTCGCCGCGGCCGCGCTCGATCGCCTTCCCGCCCGCGACTGGACGCTGCTCGTGCAGGACGCGAACCACTTCTCCCCGAAGGCCGATGCCCTCCTCGCGGCCTTCGACTTCATCCCCCACGCCCGGGTGGACGACGTGATGGTGAGCTACGCCGTGCCCGGCGGCGGCGTGGGCCCGCACGTCGATTCCTACGACGTCTTCCTCCTCCAGGGCCGCGGCCGGCGCCGCTGGCGGATCGCGCGGCAGGAAGATGTTTCCTTCGTGCCGGGACTGGACCTGAAGATCCTGCGCCGCTTCGAGCCGCAGGCCGAGTACGTGCTCGAGGCGGGCGACATGCTCTATCTCCCGCCCGGCATCGCGCACGACGGCGTGGCGGAAACGCAGTGCCTCACGTGGTCGATCGGCTTCCGGGCGCCGGCGGACCGCGAGCTCGTGGCGGGATTCCTCGATTACCTGGACGAGCGCCTGTCCCCGGAGGGGCAGTACCGCGACGCGGGAAGCGCGCCCGCCGCGCGTCCCGGCGAGATCCCGCGCGCGCTCGAGGCGCACGTCGCGCGCGCGCTTCGCGCGATCCGCTGGAGCGGCGCGGACGTGCGCGAGTTCGCCGGCCGCTACCTCTCCGAGCCCAAGGCGCACGTGCGCTTCGATCCGCCCGCCCGGCCCCTCGCGCCGTCGGCCTTCGCGCGGCGGGCGGCGCGCCGCGGGCTCGTCCTCGATCCCCGCGCACGCCTCCTTTTTTCTGGCACGATATTCTTCCTGAACGGCGAACGGATCGACGTGCCGGCGCCCGCGCGGGCCATGGCGAGGCGCCTTGCGGATCGGCGGCGGCTCGATCCGCCCGTCCACGCGAGCGGCGCGTTCTGGCAGACGGTCCACGCGTGGTACCTCGACGGGTTCCTCGCGTGCCAGGGAGACGAAGGATGACGAACGAGACGCCCGAAGCGGCGCCCAAGCCCGGCTACCGGCCGATCTTCGGCATCGCGGATTCGCTCGCGGCGGTGGACGAGGTGATCGCGTCCGCCGAGCGCACGATCCGCATCTTCGACGCGAACCTCACGAACCGCGGCTTCAACTCGCCGGCGCGGGCGGAGAAGCTGCGCGATTTCCTCGTGGCCGGCCGCGCGCACCGCATGCTGATCGCGCTCCACGAGACGGACGGGCTCGAGCGCGACTGCCCGCGGCTCCTCACGCTGCTCAGGCAGTTCCCGATGTCGATCGAGATCCACCGCACCGTGGGCGAAGCGCGCAACGCGCGCGATCCCTTCGTCCTGGGCGACGACCACAGCGTCTGGCACCAGCTCCACTTCGACCAGCCGCGCGCGATTGTTGCGCTGCACTCGCCGCCGGATGCGCTCCCGATCGCGCAGCGCTTCGCGGAGATCTGGGATCTCTCCGAGCCGGCCGTTTCCTCGACCACGCTGGGCCTTTGAGCGGCGCGCGCGGTTCGGATACAATCGCGCCCGGCGTCCCCTCGACCCCGGCGAGATATTGCATCGCAGCAGGGGCGGCCGTGGCGCCGCACAACCCCAAGACCCCCAAAGGAAACCAACAATGAAACAGTACCTGCTCGCCGTGCTCCTCGCGGCCGGCCTCGTCGCCTGCAGCAAGGAACCGGCCCCCGCCCCCACCCCCGCCCCGAAAGTCGAAGCGCCGACGCCGGCCCCCGCTCCCGCGCCGTCCGCGGACGCCGCGAAGCCCGCGGATACGCCCGCCGCCACCGCGCCCGCGACGCCCCCCGCGGACGCCGCCAAGCCCGACGACACGACGAAGAAGTAAGCGCGTTTCGCGACGAAAAGCCGGCCTCGCGCCGGCTTTTTCGTTTCAGGCGTCCCGCCAGCCGAATCCGGATTCCTGGTCCGCGACGCCGATCCACGAGGTCTCGCATCCTGCGGCCTCCGCGAGGGCCTGCACCGCGAGCGCCGGCGTGTTGTTGTGCTGCGAGAGGTGCGCGGCGATGAGGTGGCGCAGGTTCCCGCGCTCGAGGCTCGCGACGAGGTGTCCCGCCGCGGCGTTGTCCAGGTGGCCGAAGCGGCCCGCGATGCGGTGCTTGAGCCCCAGCGGATAGTCCCCCGCCATGAGCATGGCGAGGTCGTGGTTGCACTCGATCACGAGCGCATGGCAGCCCGAGAGCTTCTCCTGCACGTGCGAGGTCGGGACACCCAGGTCGGTGAGGACCCCCAGGCGCGAGTTGCCGTCCGAGAAGACGTACTGCACCGGCTCGCGGGCATCGTGGGGCACCGGGAACGGCTCCACGGCGACGTCGCCGATCGCGAAGGGCGTGTGCGAATCGATGTAGCGGACCAGGACCGCGGGGAAATCCGCCGGCAGCCACTGCGCCGTGCCGCGCGTGAGGTAGACCGGGATGGCGTGGCGCTTGGCGAAGCGCGCGACGCCGCCCAGGTGGTCGTCGTGCTCGTGGGTCACGACGATCGCCGTGACCTCGGACGGGGCGAGGCCCGCGCGGCCCAGGCGCTCGCGCGTCGCGGCGAGCGTGAACCCGCAATCCATCATCACCCGCGTCCCGCCGCACTCCACCACCAGCGCGTTCCCGGAGCTTCCGCTCCCGAGAGACGTGAAGCGCATGCGCGCTACTTCAGCTGCTCGTAGAGGAGGCCCAGGATCTTCTTCCCGGTCGAGCTCTTCTCCAGGTCGCCCTTCGCGTCCTGCACCTGCACCTGCGAGGTGTTCGCGCCCGCGTCGCTCACGACGATGCGGTACTGCGGCTGCGCCGACTTGGGCGGCGAGCGCCAGAACGCGAGCTTCGACCAGAAGCTTTCCTTCGGGCCGCCCACGCTCGCGTCGCGCTCCGGATCGATGTAGCGCACGAAGAAGAGTCCCTTCGAGCGGTCGCGGTCCTCGACCGTGAAGCCCACGCGGTCGAGTGCCAGGCCCACACGGCGCCACGCCCGGTCGAAGCCGTCGTTCACGACGAGCGGGCCCGCGCCGGAATTCTCGAGCACGGCGTTCTTCGGTTGCGTCGGGGCCGTCGCGGCCGCGGGGCGGCCCGCGGGGGCGGTCGGCGTGGCGCTCGCGACCTTGGTCTCCTCGCCGCCCAGCTTCACCATCAGGCGCGAGAGCATCTCGGCCTCGAGCTCCTTGTCCGCCGGCAGCGGCTGCCACGCGGTCCGGTCCTGGTTCTCGTTGGTGTAGATCTCCTCGACCGCACGGTTGCTCACGAAGACGTCCGTCGTGCCGGGCTCCTCGCCCCGCTCCAGGCGGGTGCGGAACTTGTCGCGCCGCGACGAGGAGTAGAGGCCGTCGATCACGCGCCCGATCGTGCGGCGCACGAAGTCCTGCGGGATCTTCGAGCGGTCCTCGTGCCAGTCCGTCTCCATGATCCCGGTCTCGGGGTTCTCGCGGAGGAGCGGATAGCCCGCGTCGATCCAGAACTGGCGGATGAGCGGCCACACCTTCTCCGGCGGCCCCTTCACGACGAGCCAGCGCGTGTCGCGGTCGCGCTCGAGCTTCACGTCCTTCACGGCCGGCAGCACGACCGGGCCCGAGGGACCGCGCGCGCCCTGTCCTCCCGCCGTCTGCTTGCTGTAATCCGAGTAGCTCGTCTGCGAGCGTGGATCCGGGATCGAGTAGCGGTCGTCCATGGTGGGCGCCGAGAGCTCGGGCGGGACCTCGAGCGGCTGGTCGATGCGAGCCTGCGCGGTCTTGTAGTCGTCGGTCTTCTTGCTTCCGAACCAGCCGAACCAGGAGCAGCCGCCCAGGAGGAGGGCGAGGGTCGCGACGGCGAGGAAACGCAGGGGCATCATGGATGTTCGGTCCTTGGTCAGGAAAGGCAGCCCGCCGCGCGGAGCGCCGCGGCCACCGTCTCGTGGTACTGGGAGGAAAGGGGCGTCAACGGCAGGCGCAGGCCCTCGGCGATGCGGCCCATGCGGTGGAGCGCCCATTTCACGGGGATCGGATTAGCCTCGACGAAGAGGGTCCGGTGGAGGGGCAGGAGCCGGTTGTTGATCGCGATGGCCTTCTCGCGGTCGCCGGTCCTCGCCTCGGAGATCATCTGGTGCATGA
>DATAMY010000142.1:0-11915 GCA_036266535.1 Usitatibacter sp.
CTTCCTGCGCCGCCTCGATCGCGCCCTCGATCCGCCACGCGTGGGCGAGGTCCCAGGCGTCGCGGGCGAGCGCCGCGGTGGCGGGCACCGAGAGCACGCGCTCGCGCCATCCGAGCGCATGGAGCGCGTCCTCCCACAGGATTTGCGACTCCGTAGGCGACAGGAGCGCGGGCAGGTCCGCCCCGCCATCGTCGTAAACGGCCTCGTCGTGGCAGCGGCGGACGAGCTCGCCGAAGGTGAGGATGTCCGGGGCTTCCCACGAGTGCCGGCCCGCGGCGAGCTGGCGGCGGTCGACCTGCGCCTCGAGCGCCCGCGCCAGGCGGGCATTGGGCGTCACCACCGTCGTCGCGGCGGAGCGTCCCTCGGCCAGGCGGGCGAAAAGGGCGGACGGCTCGAGCGGCTGCGGCGGGATCATGAGCCTCCATCATATAGCCGCCTTCCTTACGGCTGTAATGGCCCTTACAGCTGTAATCCGCCCCTGTGCGGAATATCACAAAAGATCCGAGGGGTGCGGCTTATGCTCGGGCCGTCGCTGAAGAACTGTGCGATGGATCACTGCGCAGGGGAGGCGAAAAATGCCCGACACGAAAAAACACGACCGATCGCTCCACCGGCTCTTCCGGCTCGCACGCCGTGCCGCTTCCTGGCTCGCGGCGGCCGCGATGCTGGCCGTCACGGCCGCGCACGCCGACGCCCCGCTCGCGAGCGCCGCGCAGGCGGAGCTCAAGCTTTCGCCGGACCTGGACGAAGCGCTCTCCGCGCCGAGCGTCGCGGCCCTCAACTGGGCGCGCGACACCGCCGGCGGGCGCATGGTGAAGGTGCTGGTGATGGGCTACAGCACCTCCGATCCCGACCTCAAGTCGCTCCGCTCCGCGATCGTCGCGAGCGGCGGCTCCGTCTACTACAAGTACATCTCCGTGGAAGGGCTCTACGCGCTCCTTCCGGCCGCGCGCGTGATCGACGTCGCCCGCCGCCCGGACGTGCAGAGCATCTCCCCGAATCGCCTCACCGTCCGCACGAGGAGCCTCATCGAGTCGACGACGGGCTCCTACGAGGCGCGCGGCGCGGGCGCCGTCGTGACTCCGGGCGTGGACGGCTCGGGCGTGGGCATCGCGTTCCTCGACTCCGGGATCATGGCCTCGCATCGCGCCTTCCTCGGCGACAACGGGCTTTCCCGCGTGAAGCGCAGCGTCGACTTCCAGAAGCTCTCCGACGCGCAGCTCCTGGGCCCGCTCGACTGGAAGGGCGGCTACGACCTGAGCAAGCAGATCTTCCCGGGAAGCGCCGGGCAGCTCGCGCTCGAGGCGCAGATCGACGCGACCGGCGTCGCGATGCAGGATCCGCTGGGCCACGGCACGATCGTCGCCTCGCTCGCCGCGGGCCGCTCGGTCTCCGGGGCCGTGGACACCACCGCGGTCGCGCCGGGCGCTTCGCTCTTCGACGTGCGCGTGCTGAACGACCAGGGCGTGGGCGACGTCGCCGACGCGTTGATGGGCATCGACTGGGTGATCTACCACGGCCGCGAGTACGGCATCCGCGTCCTCAACGTGAGCCTCGCCGCCGATTCCACGGAGTCGTGGCGCACGGATCCGCTCTGCCGCGCGGTGAGGAACGCCGTCGCCGCGGGCATCACCGTCGTGGTGGCCGCCGGCAACTACGGCCGCGACGCGCAGGGCCGCGAGGTCTACGGCAGCATCAGCGCGCCGGGCAACGAGCCTTCCGCCATCACCGTGGGCTCCGCGAACCCGCACGGCACGGCGACCCGCGCCGACGACACCGTCAACTTCTTCAGCTCGCGGGGACCCACCCGCGGCGGCTACGTGGACGGCAAGGGCCTGGTCCATCCCGACAACGTCCTGAAGCCGGACCTCGTCGCCCCGGGCAACCACGTGATCGGCGCGCTCGCGACCGACGTCTCCGGCAAGGCGATGAGCCAGCTCGGGATCCAGTACCCGCAGCTCGTCGTGCAGAGCGGCGGCCTCGGCACGGGCTTGATCCAGGTGAGCGGCACGTCGTTCTCCGCGCCCGTGGTCTCCGGCGCGGTCGCGCTGATGCTGCAGGCGAACCCGGGCCTCACGCCCCCGCTCGTGAAGGCGGTCCTCCAGTACACCGCGGAGGCGCTCCCGAACCAGAACCTCCTCCAGCAGGGCGCGGGCGAGCTCAACGTGCCGGGCGCGCTGCAGCTCTCCGACGCGCTCTCGCGCAACATCGCCGCGAGCGTCGCCTCCAACGCGAGCCTGCGCGTGGGCGACTCGATCCTCGCCCCCGGCAAGGCCATGCCGGCCCCGTTCTCGACGATCGAGGGCCGCCAGGTCGCGTGGAGCCAGTTCGTGTTCATGGGCGGGAAGCAGGTCCTCGGCGGCGCCGCCGTGGTCTCGAAGTTCCAGGCCGCCTACGATCCGACGCTCGCGTGGGTCGGCAACGTCGTGAGCGAGACCAGCCTCGCGTACTTCCCGGGCAACCAGTACATCTCGGGCTTCACGCTCTCGCGCACCCCGCCGCAGAAGCTGGTGAGCTCCGGCGTCCTGCAGATGAGCCAGGCGCTCGGCGTGAGCAGCCTTCCGCTCGGCACCGGCGTCTTCACGCCCTCCTCCACCGTCGCCTCCGGCGTCACGAAGGCGCTGGGCATCGTGCTCTCCGAGGGGATCGTCCTCTCCGAGGGCATCGTCCTCTCGGAAGGCATCATCCTCTCCGAAGGCATCATCCTGAGCGAAGGCGTGGTCCTCTCCGAGGGCGTGGTGCTCTCCGAAGGCGTCGTGCTCTCCGAGGGAGTCGTGCTCTCCGAAGGCGTCGTCCTTTCCGAAGGCGTCGTGCTGAGCGAATCGATCCCGCTCGGCGAGCCCTGATCCGCGAGACGGAAGAAGACGGAGGAGCCATGCGCTTCATCGACATGCAGGACTACAACCCGGTGGCCCGCCGCTACTGGTGGACGGTCACGCTGCTCGGGACCGCCGCCCTCGCCTGGTCGATCGCCGGCGTGGTCGCGATCGACGGCAAGTTCCTGCTGCAGGTGCTCGTGGGCGCCGCGGTCGCCGCGGTCGTGGGCCTCTTCCCGGTGCGCATCCCGGGCGCGAAGACCTCCATCGCCGGCGCCGAGATCTTCATCTTCCTCGTGATGCTGCTCTACGGGCCGCAGGCCGCCGTGATCGCCGCGGCGCTCGAGGGCCTGGTCGCGTCGTGGAGGACGTCCAGGCGCTGGACGAGCCGGTTCGGGACGCCCGCCATGGCCTCGGTCGCGATGCTCGCCTGCGCGAGCGGCTTCGAGGCGATCCGCACGCACGTGGGCCCGATGAGCGGAGCGGCCCTGATCTCCCTCCTCTTCGCGTTCGCGGCGCTCTACTTCGTCGCGAACATGCTCCTCACCTCGACCCTCTTCGCGCTGAAGACGCGCTCGCCCTTCACGCCGATCAAGTGGCTGAAGGACTTCGGCTGGATCGGCCTCGCCTACCTCACGGGCGCCTCGATCGCGGGCCTCCTCTTCGAGAGCTTCCAGCAGTTCGGCGTGCCGGTGCTCCTCGTCTCCGTGCCCGTGATCGCGATGTTCCTCTCGACGCTGCACTCCTACTTCCAGAGGAAGGAGTCCGACCAGCTGCACATGGAGCAGCTGAAGGAGAGCGAGAGCCGCTTCCACAGCGCCTTCACCCACGCCGCGATCGGCATGTCGCTCGTCTCCACCGAGGGCCGCTTCATCCAGGCGAACAAGGCGTTCTGCGACATGCTCGGGCGCTCGCTCCCGGAGCTCCTCGCCTCCCAGCTCCCGGCGCTCGTGAACTCGGACGACGTGGGCGCGCTCCAGGGGCCGGTCGACCGGCTGGTGAAGGGCGAGCTCGCGAGCGTGCACACGGAGGTGCGCGGCGTCCACCGCGACGGCTCCGACGTGTGGATGTCGCTGAACATCTCGCTCGCGCGGGACTGGCAGTTCCGCACGCACAACCTCATCGTGCAGGCGCAGGACATCAGCGCGCGCCGCCGGGCCGAGGCCGAGCTCTACCATAACGCCTACCACGACAGCCTCACGCAGCTCTCCAACCGCACGCACTTCAACGAGCAGCTGAACCGCGCGATCGCCCGGGTGCAGCGCCATCCGGAGCAGCGCTTCGCGGTGATGTACCTCGACTTCGACCGCTTCAAGATGGTGAACGACTCCCTCGGCCACAAGGCGGGCGACGAGCTCCTCGTGAACCTCGCGCGCCGGCTGAAGGAGATGCTGCGCCCGACGGACGTCCTCGCGCGCCTGGGCGGCGACGAGTTCGCGATCCTGGTGGAGGACCTCCATCGCCAGAGGGACGCGGTCGAGCTCACCGAGCGCATCCAGAAGGAGCTGCAGAAGCCGGTCCAGCTGGGCGCGATGGAAGTCGCGATCAGCGCCAGCATCGGCATCACCTTCAGCACCAACGGCTACCAGACCTCGGACCAGATCATCCGCGACGCGGACATCGCGATGTACAAGGCGAAGTCGAAGGGGAAGGCGCAGTACGCGCTCTTCGACTCGAGCCTGCACCAGCACGTGACGGCGCAGCTCCAGCTCGAGAGCGAGCTTCGCCGCGCGCTGGGCCAGGGCCAGATCTACCTCGAGTACCAGCCGATCTGCTCGCTCCGGGACCGGAAGCTCATGGGGTTCGAGGCGCTCGTGCGCTGGAACCACCCCGAGCGCGGCCTCCTCGAGCCCGCCACGTTCATCCCCGTCGCCGAGGAGACCGGCCTCATCGTGCCGCTCGGGAACTGGGTGCTCACGGAGGCGTGCCGGCAGATGCGCGAGTGGCGGGCGATCCGCGAGAGCTCCACCCTGCGCATGAGCGTGAACGTCTCGAGCCTGCAGCTCACCCACCCCGACTTCGTCTCGCACGTGCAGCGCGCGCTCCAGGCGGCCGACATGAGCCCCATGCAGCTCACCCTCGAGGTGACGGAGAGCGTGCTGATGGACGGCATCGAGAACGCGGTCTCCACGCTCTCGGCGCTGCGCCACATGGGAGTCACGTTGAGCATCGACGACTTCGGCACCGGCTACTCGAGCCTCTCCTACCTCGCGACGCTTCCGATCGACGCGCTCAAGGTCGACCGCTCGTTCATCGAGCGCATGAGCCGCGACGGCGAGGGCGGCGAGATCGTGAAGGCCATCTTCAAGCTGGGCCAGGCGTTGAGCAAGCAGGTGTTCGCCGAGGGCATCGAGACCGGCGCGCAGCTGGCGCTCCTCCAGGAGCTGGGCTGCGAGTACGGACAGGGCTTCCTCCTCTCGCGCCCGGTCGACGCGGCGCGCGCGGCGGGCTTCCTCCACGGCCATGCGCACGGCCTTCCGGCGGCGGTCGCGTGAGGCGCCGCGCCTTCGGCGAGCTCGCCGCGTGCCTGCGCTGCTACGCGACGGGCCGGCTCAGCCGCTCGCCCGATCCAGCCGCTCGAGCGACGGCGCGTCGAGCGCGAGATCGGCGGCCGCCATCAGCTCGCGCAGCTGAGCGAGCGTGGTCGCGCTCGCGATCGGCGCGGTGATCGCCGGGCGGGTCATGAGCCAGGCGAGCGCCACCTGCGCGGGCTTCGCCCGCGCCTCGCGCGCCACCTCGTCCAGCGCGTCCAGGATCCGCATCCCCCGCTCGTCCAGGTACTGCTTCACCGCCGCGCCGCGCGCGCTCTGCGCGAGGTCCGCCTCGGAGCGGTACTTGCCGGTGAGGAATCCGCTCGCGAGCCCGTAGTAGGGGATGACGCCGATGCCCTCGCGGACGCAGAGCGGCTGCAGGTCCCGCTCGAACTCCGCGCGCGAGTAGAGGTTGTAGCGCGGCTGGAGCGTCGCGTAGCGCGCCCATCCGCGGCCGGCGGACACCGAGAGCGCCTTCCCGAGCGCCGCCGCCGAGTAGTTCGAGGCGCCGATCGATCGCGCCTTGCCGTCGCGCACCAGCCGGTCGAAGGCCTCGAGCGTCTCGTCGATGGGCGTCTCGGGGTCCTCGGCATGCGCCTGGTAGAGGTCGATGCGCTCGACCTGCAGGCGGCGAAGCGAGGCCTCGACGGCGTCGCGGATCCGCGCCGCGCGCAGGCCCTTTCCCACGCCGGGCATCTCCATGCCCACCTTGGTCGCGATGACCAGGCGGTCCCGCTTGCCGGATCGCGCGATCCAGCGCCCGATCACGGTCTCGGATTCGCCGCCGGAGTTCCCCGGCGCCCACCGGGAATACACGTCCGCGGTGTCCACCAGGTTGAAGCCATGGTCCACGAAGGCGTCCAGCAGGAGGAACGCCGTGGGCTCATCCACGGTCCATCCGAAGACGTTCGCGCCGAACGCGAGCGGGGCGACCTCGATGCCCGTGGCGCCGAGCGCCCGGCGCTTCATCGCGGGAAGGGCGCCGCGCGGGCGCCGGTGTGTGGGAGCATGATGGAGTCCTTTCGGATCATTCGGGAGGCGTTGCGTTGACCGTGGATACGCTTGGGAAGTGCCTCGTCCGGACCATCCTCGCGCTGGGATGCGCCGCGAGCCTGCCCGCGCTCGCCGCGGACAACCCCCTTGCCCGCGGCGGGACCTGGGGCGCCGCGCCGAGCGCCCCGATCGACGGCTCCTGGGCCGGCACCAATCTCGAGCGGCGCTCGAACTGCACCAGCGCCCAGAACGACGGCGCCCACGGAACGTGGGCCCAATTCGACGTCGGGAGCAATGCGGCGGCCGGGACGCTCGGCATCACCGAGTTCGCCATCACGGGGCTCAACTGCAGCTATGCAGGCTCCTATGCCGGTGCGGGATCCACGTGGAGCGGAAGCTACTCGTGCAGCGACGGCAAGCGCGGCACGTTCGCCTCGCGCAGCATCTCGGTCACGCAGAACGGCCTCGCGATTCACCTGGACGTGAAGCTCGACACCACGGAATCCTGCACGATCGAGGCGGTCATCGGAGCGGGCCGCTTCTATCCCTGAGGCCGGCGCAGCGGCAGCGTGAAGACGAAGCGCGCGCCGCGGCCGTCGCGGCGCTCCGAGCGGATCGTGCCGCCGTGCGCCTCGACGATCGCGCGGCAGATGGCGAGGCCCAGGCCGGCGCCGCGGCGCGTGACCTGCTTCTCGCCGCGCGAGAACGACTCGAACACCTCCTCGTCGCGCCCCTCCGGCAGGCCCGGGCCGTCGTCCTCGACGCTCGCCTCGAGGCAGTCGCCCGCCACGCGCGCCGAGACGGTCACGTGCGTCCCCGCGGGCGTGTGCTTCACGACGTTCCCGACGAGGCTCGCGAAGACGCGCTGGACGAGCTCCGGCTCCACGCTCACGAGCGGCAGGTCGCGCGAGACGTCCACCGCCACGGGATGCTTCGCCGTGATGGCGCCCAGCTCGCGCAAGGCCGCGTCGACGATGTCCGCGAGCGGGCGCCGCTCGAGCGCGAGGCGCATCTCGCGGCTCTGGATGCGCGCCATGAGGAGCGCGTCCCGCGCCACGTCCACGTAGTGCACGCGCTCGAGGGTCGTCGCGACGAGGGCGGCGAAGATCTCGAACTGGTGGCGCTGCTCCGGGATGAAAAGGTCGCGCGTGCGCTCCGGACGCACGGCGAGCACGCCGCGCGTCCGCGTGGGCGCCTTGAGCGGCAGGAAGAGATACTCGTTGCCCGCGAGCGTGTCGGTCCCGGCGCCCGCCTGCTGCGCCTGGTCGAACGCCCACTGCGCGGCCGTGCTGTCGAAGGGATTGCTCATGCCGCTCCCCGTGGGGGAGACGAGCATTCCCGTCGCATCCGGCACCAGCACCGAGACCCGCGCGCGGAAATGGCGCGACATGAACGCCTCCGCCGTCTCGATCACCTGCGACGTGGTCTGGAGCTTCGAGAGGTCGCGCGCGAACTCGTAGAGCGTGCGGGCGCGCTTCTCCCGGTGCGAGGCTACGCGCGCCTGGAAGCGCAGGTTCCCGGCGAGCTGGCCCACGATCACGCCCGCCGAAAGCATCACCACGAACGTGAGGAGGTAGTGCGTGTCCGCGAACTCGAAGGAGAATCGCGGCGGCACGAAGAGGAAGTCGACCATCGCGACGCCGAGGAGCGTCGAGAGGATCGCGGGTCCCCGCCCCCAGCGCACCGCGACCAGCACGACGGTGAGCATGTAGAGGAGGACCACGGTCGCGAGGTCGAAGTGCGGGTAGAGCGCGGCGGACGCGGCCGTGGTCGCGAGCGTGACCGCGACGGTCCAGACGTAGCGCAGGCGCTTTTCCGCGACGCGCGAGCCGGGATCCGGGGGCATCGCCGGAGCCGCGACCGGCGTGCCGGCGTCCGCGCCGCCGCGGCCGATCTCGATCACGTCGATGTTGGGGCTCGCCGCGGCGATCCGGTCGCTCATCGACCGCCAGAGCCTCAGGCGCGACGGGCGGCCCCGCCCCACGAGGACCGTCGCGATGTTCTGGTCGCTGGCGTAGCCCACGACCGCCTCGCACGCGTCCGTGCCGGTGAGGATCGCGGTGCGCGCGCCAAGCTCCTCGGCGAGGCTCACGACGCCGAGGATGCGGCTCCTCTCCGCGGCCGGAAGCCGCTGCAGGCCCGGCGTCTCCACGTAGATCGCGGTCCACTCCGCGTCGAGGCGCTTGGCGAGGCGCGCGGCGCTCCTCACGACGTGCTCGGCCCCGGGGCCGGGACCCACGCAGCAGAGGAGGTGGCCCTGCGTCTTCCACACCGCGTCGATCGCCTTCTCGGCGCGGATCTTCTGCACCTCGTCCTCGACCACGTCCGCGGTCCGCCGGAGCGCGATCTCGCGCAGCGCCAGGAGGCTCCCCTTGCTGAAGTACGTCTTCTCGGCGCCCTTCTCCTCCTCGCCTATGTGCACCTTGCCTTCCCGCAGCCGGGCGAGGAGCTCGTCCGCGGACATATCCACCATGATCGTTTCCTCGGCGCTGTCGAAGAACGTGTCCGGCACGGTCTCGCGCTCGTGGATCCCGCAGATCTCGCCCACCACGTCGTTCAGGCTCTCGAGGTGCTGGACGCCGAGGGTCGCGTAGACGTCGATGCCGTTCGCGAGGATCTCGTCCGCGTCGTTCCAGCGCTTGGGATGGCGCGAGCCGGGCGGGTTCGCATGCGCGAGGTCGTCGACCAGGAGCACCTGGGGCTTCCTCGCGAGCGCGGCGTCCAGGTCGAGCTCGCCCTCGACCCGCGCCCCCGCGACCGTGAGCGCGGGTAATATCTCGAAGCCGTCCAGCAACTCGCGCGTGTCCAGGCTGTCATGGGTATCGACGACGGCGACGACGACGTCCCGCCCCGACTCGCGCATGCGCCGGGCCGCGGTGAGCATGGCGTTGGTCTTCCCCGCGCCGGGAAACGCGCCGAAGAAGATCTTGAGCTTGCCCCGGGCCATCCCGAATTGTACTTAGATTGCGAGGAACGCCGATCCGACCATGGAAGACGCACTGATCCTCGCCCGCGCGCAGTTCGGCATCAACATCGGCTTCCACATCCTCTTTCCCGCGCTCACCATCGGGCTCGCGTGGTACCTCTTCGCGTTCCGCCTCGTGTACCAGCGGCATCGCGACCCGGCGTGGCTCGCGACGTACCGGCTGTGGGTGAAGATCTTCGCGCTCACCTTCGCGATGGGGGTGGTCACGGGCGTGGTGATGTCCTTCCAGTTCGGCACCAACTGGCCGCGGTACATGACGAGCGTGGGCGCGATCGCGGGGCCGCTCCTCGCGTACGAGGTGCTCACCGCGTTCTTCCTCGAGGCGACCTTCCTCGGCGTGATGCTCTTCGGCATGGAGCGCGTCCCGGACTGGCTGCACGTCACCGCATCGTTCCTCGTCGCGTTCGGCACCACCGTCTCCGCCTTCTGGATCCTCGCGCTCAACTCGTGGATGCAGACGCCGGCGGGCCACGTGTTCGCGGACGGCCAGTGGATCGCGCGGGACTGGCTCGCGGTGATCTTCAACCCGTCGTTCCCGTACCGCTTCACCCACATGGTGATCGCCTCCGGGCTCACGGCATCCTTCGTGATCGCGGGCCTTTCCGCATGGCGCCTCCTGCGGGCCCCGTTCGACCGCGGAGCGGCCCGAACGTTGCGGGTGGCGCTCATCGCCGCGGCGATCCTCGCCCCGATCCAGGTCTACGTGGGCGACCGGCATGGCTTGAACACGCTCGAGCACCAGCCCGCCAAGATCGCGGCGATCGAGGGGATCTGGCATACGGAACGCGGGGCGCCGTTGACGCTCATCGGGATCCCGAACGAGCGCGAGAAGCGCACCGACTACGCGATCGAGCTCCCCTACGGCGCGAGCCTCATCCTCGTGCACTCGAAGGACGGCCTCCTGCAGGGGATCGACGCCTTCGGGAAGGACCATCCGCCCGTGGCGCCGGTGTTCTTCGCGTTCCGGCTCATGGTGGGCATCGGCGTCCTGATGCTCGTCGTGTCGTGGTGGGGCGCCTGGGCCACGCGGCGCGGGCGCGCACCCCCGCGCTGGATGCTCTGGGGTTTCGCCCTCTTCACGTTCGCGGGATGGGTCGCCGTGGACGCGGGATGGATCGTGACGGAGATCGGGCGGCAGCCCTGGCTCGTCACCGGGGTGCTGCGCACCGCCCAGGGCGCCGGCGACGCGACGGGCGCGGAGCTGGGCGCGAGCCTCACCGGCTACATCCTCACCTACGTCGTGCTCGTCGTCGCGTACATCGTGGTCCTCACGCACATGGCGGGCGACGGGGCGCGCGAGGAGCCCCCGCCCACGAGCTGGCCCGCGACCGCGCCCGTCGCGAGCCGGGAGGGATGACCGTGGACCTGCCGCTCGTCTTCATGGCGCTCATGGGAGCCTCGGTCCTCGCCTACGTGGTGCTCGACGGCTACGACCTCGGGGTCGGCATGCTCATGCCCGCGGCGAGCGACGAGGAGCAGTCGGTGATGGTCTCGTCGATCGGGCCCTTCTGGGATGCGAACGAGACCTGGCTCGTGCTGGGCATCGGGATCCTCCTCTCCGCGTTCCCCGGCGCGCTCCTGGAAGTATTGGGCGGGCTCTACCTTCCGGCGGTCGCGATGCTGGTGGGCATCATGCTGCGGGGCGTCGCGTTCGAGCTGCGCATGAAGGCGCACGGCTGGCACCGCGAGCTCTGGAACTGGCTCTTCTGGGCGGGCTCCTTCCTCGCCTCGTTCTGCCAGGGGCTCATGCTCGGCCGGTTCGTGACGGGCTTCCAGCCGGGCTTCGGCTACTGGCTCTTCGCGATCCTCGTGGGGGCGAGCCTCTGCGGCGGATACGTGCTCCTCGGCGCCACGTGGCTCATCCTCAAGACGGAGGGGGACCTCCAGCGGAAATCGATCGCCTGGGCGCGTTGGGGATTGCTGTGGGTGGCGCTGGGCGTGGGGCTCGTGAGCCTCGCCACACCGCTCGTGAGCGAGACCGTGCGCAGCCGCTGGTTCGACTTTCCCCGCACGCTGGGCGTCATGGCGCTCCCGGCCGCCACGCTCGCTTCGGGCATCTGGCTGTGGCACGCGACCGGCGCGGTGCGCGACGGGCACGTGGAGCGCCATGGACGGCCCTTCGCCGCGGCGGCGATCATCTTCGCGCTCGCCTTCCTCGGGCTCGCCTACAGCATCTATCCGTACATCGTGATCGACCGGATCACGATCTGGCAGGCCGCGGCCCACCCGTCGGGACTCAAGGCGCTGCTGCTGGGCGCGGGAATCGTGCTCCCGTTCATCGTGGGCTACACGATCATGTCCTACCGGATCTTCGGGGGCAAAGCGAAGGCGGGGCTCTACGACTGAGCCGCACGGCCTCGTGCGTGCCTGAAGGTGTCGAGCGGCGACTCGTCGTCCGCTCAAACACCGTTCCCGCTGGCAACTACCTCTCGATGAGTCCCTTCTTGTCTTTGACGTCCTTCCACTCGTCCGCGTCCGCGGGCGCGTCCTTCCGCTCCACGATGGGCTTCCACACCTTCGAGAGCTCGGCGTTCATGCCGATGAATTCCTTCTGGCCGGCGGGGACGTCGTCCTCCGCGAAGATCGCCT
>DATAMY010000143.1:0-4456 GCA_036266535.1 Usitatibacter sp.
TGGAATTCCCCATGCGGCGGATGGTGATTTTCATTGGCGACTACCGTGGAGAGCGGGAAGAATAGCGTAGCGGATCGAGGCCCGGGCGTCAATACAATGTTATAACTCGACTCACCCTCTCCCCGGCCCTCTCCCAAGGGAGAGGGAGCCTTTGCGCTCCCGCCCCCTCTCCTAAGGACGGGAAGCGTTCTGACCTTAAGTCCCCCTTAAGCCGGCTTCCCCACACTTTCTCCATCGGGCGTTGCGCCCGGCCATTTCTCATCCGAGTGGAGGAAGCATGAAATCGAGAACTCTCATCGCCAGCCTGGTCGGCGCGGGCCTCATCGCGGGCGGCGCGGCCGCCTGGCGCGGCAACCTCGAAGGGCCCTACGCCCTCGCCCACGCGCAGCCCGTGACGGCCGCCGGCGTGGCCGCTCCCGTCGCGAATCCCCGCACCTCGAGCCTGCCGCTCAACGGCTTCAGCGAGCTGGTCGCCCAGTACGGCCCCGCGGTCGTGAACGTCACCGTCGAGGGCACGGCCAAGGTGGCCGATGACGAAGGCCCGCAGATCCAGATTCCCGGCCTCGATCCGAAAGATCCCCTCTTCCAGTTCTTCCGCGGCTTCCGCGGCCCGCAGGGCGGCACGCAATCCGTGCCGATGCGCGGCGAGGGCTCCGGCTTCATCGTGAGCCCGGACGGCTACATCCTCACCAACGCGCACGTGGTCGACCACGCGAACGTGGTGAACGTGCGCCTCACCGATCGCCGGGAGTACAAGGCCAAGGTGGTCGGCGTCGACAAGGAAAGCGACGTCGCGTTGATCAAGATCGACGCGAGGAACCTCCCCGTCGTGAAGATCGGCAACTCGCGCGACGCCAAGGTCGGCGAATGGGTCGTCGCGATCGGCTCGCCGTACGGCTTCGAGAACTCGGTCACGGCCGGTATCGTGAGCGCCAAGTCGCGCTCGCTCCCGGACGCGACCTACGTCCCGTTCCTGCAGACGGACGTCGCGGTGAACCCGGGCAACTCCGGTGGCCCGCTCTTCAACCTCGCGGGCGAGGTGATCGGCATCAACTCGCAAATCTACTCCCGCACCGGCGGCTACCAGGGCCTCTCGTTCGCGATCCCGATCGAGGTGGCGATGAACGTGAAGGACCAGCTCATGAAGCACGGGCACGTCACGCGCGGGCGGCTCGGCGTCACGGTGCAGGAAGTGAACGCGACCCTCGCGGAGTCATTCAACCTCGACCGGCCGCGCGGCGCGCTCGTCGCCTCCGTCGACCCGGACAGCCCCGCGGCCAAGGCGGGCGTGAAGGTGGGCGACATCATCCTGCAGTACAACGGCAACCCGATCGAGCGCTCGTCCGACCTGCCGCTCCTCGTCGCGAACACGGCGCCTGGCCAGAAGGCGAACGTGCAGGTCTGGCGTGACGGGAAGAACGAGAACGTGACCGTCTCCACCGGCGAGGCGAAGGACGAGAACGTCGCGAGCAACGACAGCGGCGGCACGGCGTCGCACGGCCGCCTCGGCCTCGCGGTCCGTCCGCTCACGCCGGAGGAGCGCCAGGAGAACGACGGGAAAGGCGGCCTCCTGGTCGAGCAAGTGAGCGGCGCGGCGCAGCACGCGGGCGTCCAGCCGGGCGACATCGTGCTGTCGTTGAACGGCAAGCCCGTGCACTCGGCGCAGGAGCTGCGGAACCAGGTCGAGAAGAGCGGGAAGCACGTGGCGCTCCTCATCCAGAGGAACGACCGCCAGCTCTTCGTGCCGATCGAGCTGGGCTGATCGCCGGCGCGTCGAAAGGAGGAAAGCCATGTTGAAAGCCTTCGCAGGTGCCGTGGCGGCGAGCGCCGCCATGGCGGCCCCGGCCGCGATCCCGCCGGCCTACCTCGCCCACCTCCCGCCCGCGCAGCAATCGGCGGGAGGCGTGGAGTACCTCACCGGCGGGAGGACGCCGGAGGAAGCCGCCGCGGTGAAACGCGCGGCCCAGGAATATCCGCTCGAGCTCGTGTTCATGGAGCAGGACGGGAAGCGCAAGGACGAGCTCTACGACAACCCCGTGGTGATCCGGGATGCTTCCGGGAAGGTGGTCCTCGCGAGCCGCACGGACGGGCCGTACTTCCTCGCGCGCCTTCCGGCGGGCGACTACACCGTCACGACGCACTGGGACTCCTGGTCATTCACGAAGCCCGTGACGATCGGCCCGGACGAGCGCGAGCGGGTGGTGTTCGAGTGGAAGAAGCCCGCTGCGGGTGCGGGTGAGGTGGCTAACGGTTAAGGAAAGGCGTGTAACCACAGATGAGCACAGATGAACACAGATGGGGGTCGCAGCTTTAGCGCAACGCCCGTCGGGGCCAGCCGGAGCCCGACCGTGCTGCCAGCGTCGGGTCGCGGTGCTCGCATTTCCGCTACCTATCTGTGTTCATCTGTGTTCATCTGTGGTTTTCCTGAAGCTTGGTCACCGCGCTCCGAGGAGCGCATCGGCAAGCTCGGCGAAACCCGCCGAGCCGCGCGAAGGGGTGATCCAAGCCGGCATCACGGCCATCAGGTCCGCCATGTCGCGGACATTCGCCACGCCCACCGCGTTCGGGAAGAACCCGAACATCGGCTGGTCGTTCGGCGAGTCCCCCACGAAGACGAGCGAATCCCGCGCGGCGTCCGCGTCGATCCCGAAGTCCTCCCGCAGCATGAGGCGCGTGGTCGAGAGCTTGTCGTAGCCGCCGAACCAGCCGTTCACGTGGATCGAGCTCACCTTCGCCGTGAGCCCTTCTTCTCCCATGATCTCGACGATGCGCGCCACGGCTTCCCTCGGAAGCGCAGGCACATCCTCGCGGAAATCGATCGCGAGGTCGGCTTCGCGGTACGGCTGGTCGGACGCGACCGCGCAGCCCGGCACCTCCCGCACGATGCGCGCCGCGATGGCAGCCATCTTCTCCCCTCGGCGCTTGCGCTCCGCATCCCCGATCACGTAGCGCTTCACGAGCCGCCGCGCCGCCGCATCGTGCCGGAACCAGAACGCCCCGTTCTCGCCCACCACCGCGTCCACCGGCCACATGCGGGCGATATGGTCGCACCAGCCCGCCGGGCGCCCGGTCACCGGAAATACGAGAAGGCCTGCCGCCTGGAGCCTCTCGAGCGCGGAGTACGCGACCGCGTGCAGGCGCCCGTCCGTGGTGAGCGTGTCGTCGATGTCCGCGAGGACGGCCCGCACGGCGGCGAGGCGCTCGCGCGGGAACCCGGCGAGCGGCCTCATCGCTTGAGGAACGCTTCGACCGCCGCGCGGGCATCCGCGTCCATGTGGAGGCCGCACTTCGTGCGCCGCCAGAGGACGTCTTCGGCGGTCTCGGCCCATTCCTCGGCCACGAGGTACTCGACCTCGCGCTCGGTCAAGCCCGCGCCGAAATGGCGGCCCAGGTGCGCGATCGAGCGCGCCTCGCCCAGGATCTTCGGCGCGCGGCTTCCGTGCCGGCGCACGATCCCTTCCACGAGGTCGCGGCCGAGGCTCGCGTATGTCTCCTGCATCTCGTCGCGGAAGGCGTTGAAGCGGCGGACGTCGCCGCCCGGGAGCGCCTCGTTCGCGGTCCAGTCCGGCTTCAAACCCGGGAAGAAGGGCGCGAGCTTCGCGAGCGCCTCTTCCGCGAGCCGCCGGTAGGTCGTGATCTTGCCGCCGAAGAGCGTGAGGAGCGGGGCCTCGCCCGCGCGGCCATCGACCTTCAGCACGTAGTCGCGCGTGACCTTCGAGGGATCGTCGCTGCCGTCGTCGTAGAGGGGCCGCACCCCCGCGTAGCTCCACACGATGTCCGATTCGGAGAGCGGCTTCGCGAGAAAGCGGTTCGCCGCGTCCAGCAGGTAGCGGGTCTCGTCCGGCGTGATGCGCCACGTGTCCGCGAGGCCTTCCACCGCCACGTCGGTCGTGCCGATCAAGCTGTAGCGCCCCTCGAACGGGATCACGAAGACCACGCGCTTGTCCGGGTTCTGGAGGATGTATGCGTGGCCCTGCGAGTGCACCTTGGGGACCACGATGTGGCTGCCCTTCACCAGCCGCACGCGATGCGGCGTGCGCTCGCCCTCGATCCGCTCCAGCGCATCGACGACCCAGGGGCCGGCCGCGTTCACGAGCGCCTTCGCGCGCACGGTCCGGGGCGAGGAGCCGGGGCTTTCGAGTGTCGCTTCCCAGACGCCCTCCACGCGTCTTGCGCCGGCGAAGCGCGTGCGAGGAAGGATGGTCGCGCCCTTCTCGCGCGCGCTCATCGCGTTCACGATCGTGAGCCGCGCATCGTCCACGCGGCAATCGGAGTACACGTAGCCCGAGCGGAAGTCGGCGTTGAGGCCCGCGCTCCACTCCATGTGAGGGAAATTGACGGCCTTCGATCCCGGCAGCGTGATCCGCCCGCCCAGGTGGTCGTAGAGCCAGAGCCCCGCGCGGATCATCCACGCCGGGCGCATGCCGGCGTCGTGCGGCAGGACGAACATGAGCGG
>DATAMY010000144.1:0-39702 GCA_036266535.1 Usitatibacter sp.
CGGGGAGACGGTACTGCGGCTCCTGCATAGCGAGCACGACCAGGTCGTAGTCGGACGGATTTGCCGCGTCCGGGGTGGTCGCGGTGACCGACCCCGGAAGGTCGCGCGTGCGGACCTCGACCGCTTCCTCGCGGCCCTTCACCGACATTCGGACGATGCTTCCCTCGGCGTTGATGAGGGCGGCGTTCGGCGCCCGGCACACGAGCTTCACCGAATGGCCGGCGAGGGCGAGCTTCATGCCGAGGAGCGACCCGTAGGACGCGCCGAAGACGAGGATGTTGCGTCGAGCCATGGTGAATTCCTCCGGACGATTTTTTTGCGGGCCCGCTTCGGCCCTTCGTCCCATCTCACCACCGCACGGTGAATCGCGGAATCGGTATTGCGGCAATCGCGCCTTCGCGGATTGCGAAGGGGCGGCGGGCGTAGTCCGACCGGCACGGGAGCGGCGCCACGGGACGCAATGCCCGAAATCTAGAAAAGAGGCTCGTGCATTTTTTACGGAGCTCGCATGCAAGGGATTCGAGGACGCAACCGCGCGGCGGCATGGGCCGCGGTCATCCTGGGCCTCGCCGCGGGCGCGGCGCCGTCGCTCTCCACGGCGGCGGTCCCGCGCTTCACCGTCGTGGACCTGGGCACCCTGGGCGGACCCGGGAGCTATGCCACGGCCGTGAGCGACACGGGCTTCGTGGTGGGCTGCTCGGACGTGATGCCCCAGGGCGTCCATGCCTTCATCTACTACCAGGGCGCGATGCGCGACCTGGGCAGCGCGAGCGACGACGGCGGCAACAGTTGCGCGCTCGCGGTGAACGATGCGGGCACCGCAGCGGGCCGCGCGGGCAATGGCGACCTCGTCGCCTGGAGCGGCGGCTCGGTCACGCGGCTGGGCGTGAAGGGCAACGTCGGCGCGATCAACGACGCGGGCGCCATCGTCGGCAGCCATCCCGACGGCGCGCGGACCATGGCCTTCCTGTACCAGGCGGGCAAGCTCATGGACATCGGGAATCCCGCGGTGTCGAGCGAGGCCACCGCCATCAACGCCCAAGGCGAGGTCGTGGGCGCCTCGGACGGGCGCGCGTTCCTCTTCCGGGACGGCACGCTGCGCGATCTCGGAACGCTGGGGGGCGGGAGCAGCGTCGCGAAAGGCATCAACGATCGGGGGGAGGTCGTGGGAATGGCGTCGGACGAGCACGGGATCCGGGCCGCGTTCCTCTTCGACGGCACGCTGCGGGCGCTCCCGGGCGCGGGGGACTCGGCCGCGATCGACATCAACGACCGCGCCGAGATCATCGGGAGCGCCGAGGGAAGCTTCGGCTACATCGTCGTGCGCGATGCCCTCACGCGCCTGGACACCTTGCCGGAGGTGCGCGCGCGGGGGCTGCACCGGGTGGAGCCCACGGCGATCAACAATCGCGGCTGGATCGTGGGCACGGCGGTGAACGCCCAGGGCGACACGCGGGCGGTCCTCTTCGTCCCCGCGGCCGAGGCCGGGCTAGGCGGAACGGCGGTGAATCCAGGCGTCGTCGTGGCTGTCGACGAGGATCTCCGAGAGCCGCATCGAGGCCTCGGTGAAGACGATCGCGAGCGCATTCACTAGGCGCATCGTTTCGTTCGTCTCCTCGCCGTGGTGGGAGACGAGGTCGAAGGCATAGGTCGAGACGTCCAGCGCGCAGAGGAGCCGGCGTGGACGGCAGCGCTCTGGCAGGAGCGCGATTTCGGGGGGCGCGAGCGACGCGAGGCACTCCTCTGCCGCGAGGATCACCTCCGCGTCGGTCGCGGCGCGGCGGATCCGTTCCTGGAAACGGGCGGGTATCAAAGGGCAGGCTCCTTCGGCGGCGGGCGTCCCGCCGATTATGCCCGTACGCGTTAACGAACGCTAATCGCGCGGCGCGACCCCACGTGCATCGCGATCGCGGCCCGGGCGTTCCTCCGGATCGCGGCGCCGTGCCCGTGGAGGATCCAGAGCCGCACGAGCCCGCTCAGGAACATGGTGGTCTCGATGGCGGCGATCTCCGGCTCGAAGGGCGGGCCCAGCTCGCCGTCCGCGTAGGCCTCGCGGTACGCCGTCTCCAGCGCCTTGGCGAGCCGGTCGATGTTGCGGGCCGCGGCGTCGAGCTCGCCCCCCATGTGCCCCACGTACTCGCAGCGGAACTGCATGACGACGAGCGCCTGGCGCGTGCGGGGGTCGTCCTCCAGCGTGGAAAGGACCGCGGCGAGGAAGCGCTCGATGCGGTCGAGGGCGCGCGTGCCGTCGCGGCGCAGGAGCTCCGTGTTGGCCTCGTCCAGGAGGGGAAGCGAGACGTTCTCGCGGATCTCGCGGAGGATCTCGCGCTTGCCGCCGAAGTGGTGGTAGACCGCGCCGCGCGTGACGCCGGCCTCGCAGGCGATCTGCTCCATGGTGGCGCTCGTGATGCCGTAGCGGTCGAAGCAGGCGAGGGCGCCCTCGACGATGGCCGCCCGGGTGCGCGCCGCGTCCTCCTTGGTCCTCCTCATCGGCGCCGTCCGGATACGTTCGTTGGAGAACGTATATAATAGCCTGCTTCCGCCGTCCCCCGAGTCCGCCCCATGACGTTCGTCCCCTCCGCGCCGCGGCGCGCAGCCTTTCTCGTTCTCGCGTCCAGCCTTTTCCTCGCCGCATGCGGCCACAAGGAGGGCTCCCAAGGGGCCGGAGGCGCCGCCGCCGCGCCGCCGCCGCTCCCGGTGACGGTAGTCGAGGTCCACACGCGCAAGGTCCCCATCTCCCTCGAGGCGGTCGGCCAGGCGGAAGGATCGCGCGACGTGGAGATCCGCGGGCGCGTGAACGGCATCATCGAGAAGCGCCTCTACGAGGAGGGCGCGCCGGTGAAGGCCGGGCAGATCCTCTTCCAGATCGACCCCGCGCCCTACGAGCTCGCGGTGGAGGAGGCGAAGGCGGCGCTCCAGCAGGAACGGGTGAAGAAGGAGCTCGCCGAAGTCGACGCGAAGCGCCTGGAGCCCCTCGCGCGCGAGAAGGCGATCTCGGAGCGCGAGCTCGACCAGGCGCTCGCGACCGCCAAGCAGGCGACCGCGTCGATCGCCTCGGCCGAGGCGAAGCTCAAGGAAGCGCAGCTCGACCTCGCCTACACGAAGGTGAGCGCGCCGATCTCGGGCATCACGGGCCGGGCCCTGCGCTCGGAGGGCAGCCTCGTCACCGCGAACACGGATTCGAGCCTCCTCACCACGCTCACGCAGGTGAATCCCATCTGGGTGCGCTTCCCGCTCGCGGAGGCCGACTTCAAGCGCGTGCGCGGCGCCGAGCGCGAGACGAACGTGCAGCTCATCGACGACGCGGGCAAGATCGTGGCCGACCACGGGCGCCTCAACTTCACGAGCTCCACGGTCGACCCGAAGCTGGGCGCCGTGCAGCTGCGGGCCGAGTTCCCGAACCCGCAGATGAAGTGGCTCCCCGGGCAGTTCGCGAAGGTGCGCATCCTCGCCGGGCAGCAGGAGGCGATGCTCGTGCCGCAGGGCGCGGTGCTGCAGTCGGAGCAATCGCGCTTGGTGATGACGGTCGGGCCGGACAACAAGGTGGTGCCGAAGCCGGTGCAGACCGCCAACTGGGTGGGGACCGACATGGTCGTCACCGGCGGCCTCGCCGAGGGCGACCGCGTGATCGTGGACAACCTCATGAAGCTGCGGCCGGGGGCGACCGTCGAGCCGCACCCCCCGGGCGAGAAAGCGCCCGCCGCCGCGGCCCCCCCGCCCGCCAACGCCCCGGCGAAAGCCGCGAAGTAGGCCGCCATGGGGAATTTCTCGCGCTTCTTCATCGAGCGTCCCATCTTCGCGAGCGTGCTCGCGATCATCATCACGCTGGCGGGCCTCCTTGCGGGCTTCTCGCTGCCGGTCGCGCAGTATCCGGAGATCTCGCCGCCGACCGTCACGATCTCGACCTCGTACCCGGGCGCCAGCGCCGAGACCATCGCCCAGACCGTCGCCGCGCCGATCGAGGAGCAGCTGTCCGGCGCGGAAGGGATGGTCTACTTCCAGTCGAGCGCGGGCTCGGACGGGCAGCTCAACATCACCGCGACGTTCGAGGTGGGGACCGACGTCGACCGCGCGACGTTCCAGCTGAACAACCGCGTGCAGACGGCGCTTCCGCGCCTCCCGGACGACGTCCGGCGGAACGGCGTCATCGTGCAGAAGCGCTCGAACGACATCCTCCTCGTGATCGGCCTCTTCTCGCCCAAGGGGACCCAGGCCACGACGACGATGGCCGACTATGCGAGCGTGAACATCATCGACGACCTGAAGCGCATCCCGGGCGTGGGCGACGTGCTCCTCTTCGGCTCGGGCTCTTCGATGCGCGTGTGGCTGCACCCGGACCGCATGGCGCGCCTGGGTGTGACGCCTTCGGACGTCGCGAACGCGATCCGCGGCCAGAACGCGCAGTTCGCGGCCGGCAAGGTGGGCGCGGAGCCCGCGCCGAAGGGCCAGGACCTCACCTACACCGTGACCGTCCGCGGGCGCCTTTCGAGCGTCGAGGAGTTCGAGAACATCATCGTCCGCGCGAACGCCCCGAACGGGGTCCTCCGGATCAAGGACATCGCGACGGTCGAGCTGGGCGCGCAGACCTACGACACCCCGGCCACGGTCGACGGCAAGCCCGCGGTCGGCATGGCGGTGTTCCTCCAGACGGGCGCCAACGCGCTCGACGTCGCGAAGAACATCAAGGCGCGGCTCGTGGAGGCGAAGAACGCGTTCCCGCCGGACATGGACTACCTCGTGCCGTTCGACACCACGCTCGTGGTGAAGAGCTCGATCCACGAGGTGCAGAAGACGATCTTCGAGGCGGCGATGCTGGTGCTCCTCGTGGTCTTCATCTTCCTGCAGAGCTGGCGCGCGACGGTGATCCCGATGCTCGCGGTGCCGGTCTCGATCATCGGCACCTTCGCGGGCCTCTACATCCTCGGCTTCTCGATCAACACGCTCACGCTCTTCGCGATGGTGCTCGCGATCGGCATCGTCGTGGACGACGCCATCGTGGTGCTGGAGAACGTCGAGCGCCTGATGCGCGAGGAGAAGATGGGCGCGTACCAGGCCTCGGTCGAGGCGATGCGCGAAGTGTCCGGCGCGCTGATCGCGATCGTGCTGGTGCTTTGCTCGGTGTTCATCCCGGTCGCGTTCCTGGGCGGGATCGCGGGCCAGCTCTACAAGCAGTTCGCGGTGACGGTCGCGGTGGCGGTGGTGATCTCCGGCTTCACGGCGTTGACACTCACGCCCGCGCTCTGCTCGCTCCTCCTCAAGCCCGGCCACCACGAGGCGCGCATCTTCCATCCCTTCAACGTGGGGTTCGGGAAGGTCCTCAGCACGTTCCTCTGGGGCGTGAACACTGCGCTTCGCCGGCGGCTCATGGCCGCGGTGGGCTTCCTCATCGTGGTGCTCGCGGTGGCGGGCCTCTTCTACTTCGTGCCGAGGAGCTTCATCCCGCCGGAGGACCAGGGCTACCTCATCAGCTCGATCCTGCTCCCGGACGGCGCGTCGCTCCAGCGCACGCAGAAGACCGGCGAGCAGTTCCAGAAGATCCTCGAGAAGGATCCGTCCATCGCCCACGCTTTCGTGGCGGCCGGGCGGGACTTCATCGGCGGCGGCAACAAGCCGAACGCGGGCACGTCGTTCATTCTCCTCAAGGACTGGGACGACCGCACGCGCACCGCATCGCAGATCGCCGCGGACCTCACGCGCCAGGCGATGCAGTTCCCGGACGGCATCGCGTTCGTCTTCAACCCGCCCGCGATCCGCGGCCTGGGGAGCGCCGGCGGCTTCGAGTTCTACGTGCAGTCGCGCACGGACTCGGATCCCAAGCGGCTCGGCGCCGCGGTCCAGGGCCTCACGGCGGCGCTCCAGAAGGATCCGAAGCTCACGGGCATCAACACGTTCTTCCGCCCGACCGTGCCGCAGATGCACGTGGAGGTGAACCGCGAGCAGGCGCTCTCGCTGGGCGTGCCGGTGACGGACGTCTTCGACGCGCTCCAGAGCACGCTGGGCGCGCTCTACGTGAACGACTTCAACCTCGCCGGACGCACGTACCGCGTGCAGGTGCAGTCCGAGGCGCCGTTCCGCGCGCGGCCCGACCAGATCGGCGACATCTTCGTGCGCTCGGCGACCACCAACGAGATGATCCCGGTGAACGCGGTCCTCAAGGTCCAGGACACCGTGGGCGCGGAGCAGATCGACCGCTTCAACGGCTTCATCGCCGCGAAGGTGCTGGGCAACGGCGCGGCGGGCGTGAGCTCGGGCCAGGCGATCGAGGAGGTCGAGCGCGTCGCGGCCGAAACCCTTCCGGCCGGCTACACCCTGGCGTGGAGCGGCCAGGCGTTCCAGGAAAAGCGCACGGGCAACGCCTCGATCTTCGCCTTCGGGCTCGCGATCGTGATGGTCTACCTCATCCTCTCCGCGCTCTACGAGCGCTGGCGCCTTCCCTCCGCCGTGGTGCTCGCGGTGCCGTTCGCCGTCTTCGGCGCGCTGGGCCTCGTCGCCGTGCGCGGGATGGAGAACGACATCTATTTCCAGATCGGCCTCGTGGTGCTGATCGGGCTCGCGGCGAAGAACGCCATCCTGATCGTGGAGTTCGCGCAGCAGGGCCTCCTCGCGGGCATGAGCGCGAAGGACGCGGCGCTGCAGGCCGCGCGCCTGCGCTTCCGCCCGATCGTGATGACGTCCCTCGCGTTCGTGTTCGGCGTGCTGCCGCTCTCCTTCGCGAGCGGCGCGGGATCGGCCGCGCGGCGCTCCATGGGGACCGGCGTCGTGGGTGGCATGCTGATCGCCACCTTCGTCGCGACGATCTTCGTGCCGCTCTTCTTCACGGTCTTCGCGCGCCGCCAGAAGATGGGCGAGCGCGCCGAGCCCCAGCCGGACGCGACCGCGGAGCCGCGACACGGGGAGGCGTCATGAGGCGCCTCGCCGCGCTCGCTGCCGCCCTGGCCCTGGGCGGCTGCATGGTGGGACCCGACTTCCGGCGCCCTGATCTCCAGGTGCCGGGGTCCTTCGCGGAAATGGAAGGGAAGGGCCCGATGCTGGGCGCCGTGCCCGCGCAGTGGTGGATGCTCTACGGCGACCCGCTGCTGGACGATCTCGTGAAGGCGGGGCTCGAGAGGAACGCCGACGTCCGGCTCGCCGCCGCGCGCGTGGAGGAGGCGGAGGCCGCGCTTCGCGAGGCGCGCGCGACGCTCCTCTTTCCGCTCGTGCAGGGCGAGGCCGGCGCCTCGCGCGGCCGCACCATCCAGCTCGGCACCCAGAACACGTTCACGCTGGGCCTTTCCACGTCCTTCGAGATCGATCTCTGGGGAAGGCTCCGGCGCGCCGAGCGCTCGACCCGCGATGCGCTCCTTGCGTCCCGCTATGGCGAGGACACGGTCGCCCTCACGCTCGCGGCGACCATCGCCCGCACGTACTTCACCGCGCTCTCGCTCGATTCGCAGCTCGCGGCGTCGGACGAGAGCCTGCGCGCGGCGCAGGACTCGCTCGACCTCGCGCAGAAGCGGCTGAACGGCGGCGTGGGCTCGGGGCTCGACGTGTACCAGGCCGGGGCGCTGCGCTCCTCGACCGCCGCGCAGTCGAAGGAGATCGCCCGGCAGCGCGCGGCGATCACGCACCAGCTGGGGCTCCTCACCGGCCGGCTCGACATCGTCGTCCCGGCGAAGGACGTGGGCTCGCTCGCCATTCCCACGCTTCCGCCCGCGGGCCTTCCCTCCGCGCTCCTCGAGCGCCGGCCGGATGTGCGCCAGGCCGAAGCGGCGCTCATGGGCGCCACAGAGCGGATCGGCGTCGCGCGCGCCTCGCAGTTCCCGACGCTGAGCCTTTCCGGCTCCTTCGGCGTCCAGAGCTCGGACATCGGGGAGCTATTCTCGACCGGATCGCGCGTGTGGTCCGCCGGCGCGGGGCTCCTCGGCCCCGTGATCGACGCGGGCCGCTACGCCGCGCGCACGGACCAGGCGGTCGCGCAGGCGCGGCAGGCCGAGGCGACCTACCAGCGCGCCGTGGAGACGGCATTCCGCGACGTCTCGGACGCGCTCTCGAACGTGCGCTACGCGGCGGATTCCGAAGCGGATCTCAAGGCGCGCGTGGACGACGCACGCAACGCGCTTCGGCTCGCGCAACTGCGTTATCAGCGCGGCTACTCCGCGTACCTCGAGGTCCTCGACGCCGAGCGGACGCTCAACGATGCCGAGCTCGCGTTCATCCGCAACCGGCAGGCCTACCTCTCGTTCACGGTGGATCTCATGAACGCGCTGGGCGGCGGCTGGACCGACCCGGAAGCCGCCCCGAAGAAGTAGCGGCCCGGCACCGCCAGCTCGCCCGCGTCACAGGCCTCTTGCCTGCGGGTATGGTATTCGGCCCCGGCCGCCGGAGGACAATCCCGGGGATGGGTAGCGTCGACCCGGGTACCGGGCGCCGAACGCGGCCCCGGGGGAGAACGAAATGACCGCTCGCAAGATCCTGATCCTGGGCGCCTCGTACGGGTCGCTCCTCGCCGTGAAGCTGGCGCTGGCCGGCCACGCCGTGCGGCTCGTGTGCCTGCCCGCCGAGGCGAAGCTCATCAACGAGAAGGGCGCCATCGTGCGCATGCCCGTGCGCGGGCGCGAGGGCCTGGTGGAGGTGAACTCGCGCGGCCTCCCCGGCAAAGTGACCGCCGGCGGCACGGAAGGCGCGGATCCGAAGGGCTACGACCTGGTCGTCCTCGCGATGCAGGAGCCGCAGTACGGATCGGCGGGCGTGCGCGAGCTGCTCCAGGCGGTCGCCGCATCGCGCGTGCCGTGCATGTCGATCATGAACATGCCGCCGCTTCCCTACCTCGCCCGCGTTCCCGGCATCGACGCCGCGCGCTGCCGCGATGCTTACAGCGACCCGGCCGTGTGGGATGCGTTCGATCCGAAGACGATGACGCTCTGCAGCCCGGATCCGCAGGCCTTCCGCCCGCCGGACCAGGAGGTGAACGTGCTGCAGGTGAGGCTCCCCACCAACTTCAAGGCGGCGCGCTTCGATTCGGAGAAGGACACGGC
This sequence comes from Usitatibacter sp., assembly GCA_036266535.1. Taxonomy (GTDB): domain Bacteria; phylum Pseudomonadota; class Gammaproteobacteria; order Burkholderiales; family Usitatibacteraceae; genus Usitatibacter. The sequence continues at coordinate 9,015 of DATAMY010000144.1, forward strand.
GCTCTTGCGCGAGATCGCGGCGGGCGTCGAGGCCGCGCGCTTCGACGTGGGCGGCGAGAAGATCGAGCTCCCGGTGAAGCTCAAGGTCCACGATTCGGTGTTCGTGCCGCTGGCCAAGTGGGCGATGCTCATGGCGGGCAACTACCGCTGCGTGCAGGCGGACACGGTGCGCTCGATCCGGGACACGGTCCACGGCGACCTCGCGGGCTCGCGCGCGGTGTACGAATGGGTGGTCGAGCTCTGCGTCTCGCTCGGTGCCAGCCGCGACGACATGGTGCCCTTCGACAAGTATGCCAACGCGGCGCTCTCGCTCCAGAGCCCGTCCTCCGCGGCCCGCGCGCTCGCGGCCGGCGCCCAGAGGATCGAGCGCGTGGATCGCCTGGTCCAGGCGGTCGGCGCCCAGCATGGGAAGCGCTCGGCGGCGATCGACGAGATCGTCTCGCTCGTGGACGCGTGGCTCGTGAGGAACCGCCACAAGGGCTGAACGCGCAACCGCCCGGGAAAAGCGCTGTCGAAGCGCCTTTCCCGGAAACGCCCCCATGGCCCAGGCCCGCCGGCGCGAGCAGCACAAGGAGGAAAAGGAGCAGAGGGACGTCGCCGAGCGCTCGGCGCCCCGCACGCCGGTCATCTACGAGGTCGTCCGCCTCCACGGCGAGGAGGAGATGTCCCGCCCGGCCGTCTCGCTCTGGTGGTCCGGCGTCGCCGCGGGGCTTTCCATCAGCTTCTCGCTCCTCGCGCAGGGCGTCCTCCAGGCGCACCTCCCGCAGGCGTCGTGGTCGGCCCTGGTGCGCGACCTGGGCTATCCCATCGGGTTCGTGATGGTGGTCCTCGCCCGCCAGCAGCTCTTCACCGAGAACACGATCACGATGGTGCTCCCGGCCATGGCGCGGCCGTCGCTCGCCGCGCTGGGGACGCTCGCGCGGGTCTGGGCGATCATCCTCGCCGCCAACCTCGCGGGCACCCTGGTCGCCGCCGCCTTCTGCACCTTCGCGCCCGTCCTGGAGCCCCACGTGCGCGACGCGATGCTCTCGATCGCCCGCGAGGCCATGGACAAGGCGCCCGTCGCCGTCTTCTTCCACGGGATCACCGCGGGCTTCCTCATGGCGGCCATGGTGTGGCTCCTCCCCAGCGCGGAATCGGCCCAGTTCTTCGTGATCGTCGCGATGACGTACCTCATCGCGATCTCCGGCGCGGCGCACATCGTCGCGGGGAGCACGGAATCGTTCCTGCGGCTCCTCGACGGCGACGTCGGGCTCGCGAGCGCCGTGGGGGGCTACATGCTGCCCGCCTTCCTCGGCAACGTCGTGGGCGGCACCGTCCTTTTCGCGCTGATCTCCTACGCCCAGGTGATGAAGGAAATCTAGATGGAGGTCCCGACATGCGTGCAAAGGTATTGAGCCCGGGCGAGCCCCGGGTGATCGCCCTCGTCTTCGATACCGGCGAGGATCCCGTGGCCGCGCTCACCGATTTCGCCGCCGACCACGCGCTCCACGCCGCGAGCTTCACCGCGATCGGCGCCTTCAGCGAGGCGACGCTCGGCTACTACGAGTGGGAGAAGAAGGAATACCGGCGGATCGAGGTGGCGGAGCAGGTCGAGGTGCTCTCGCTCATGGGCGACATCGCGTTCGAAGGCGAGAAGGCGCGGCTCCATGCGCACGTGGTCCTCGGGCGGCGCGACGGCTCGGCTTGCGGCGGCCACCTCCTCGCGGCGAAGGTGCGGCCCACGCTGGAGGTGATCCTCACGCAGGTGCCGAGCTACCTCGCGCGGGTCCACGACCCGGCGAGCGGGCTCGCGCTCATCCGGCTCGATCGCTGAGCGGGAGTAGAGTAAGAGCGACATCCTTCACTGGACTCCCCATGGATACCGCGACGCCGGACGTTCGCCGCTACGACAACCACATCGCGGGCGAGCGCGTCCCGGCGGCCGAGGGCCGGCGTTTCGTTTCCACCAATCCCACGACGGGAAAGCCCTGGGGCGAGTTCGCCGAATCCGGGCGCGCGGACATCGACCGCGCCGCGCGCGCGGCGCGGGCCGCCTTCGAGGGGCCGTGGGGCCGGCTCTCGCCCACACGGCGCGGCCGCCTCCTCATGGCGTGGGGCGACCTGATCGCAGAGCGCGCCGAGGACATCGCCGCGATCGAGACGCAGCAGAACGGCAAGCTCGTGGCCGAGATGCGCGCGCAGGCGAAGGCGGTGAAGGACTTCCTCTACTACTTCGGCGGGCTCGCGGACAAGATCGAGGGGCGGGTGATCCCGATCGAGCGCTCGAGCGTCCTCAACTACACGCTGCGCGAGCCGCTGGGCGTCGTGGGCGTGATCGTCCCCTGGAATTCGCCGACGTTCCTCACCATCATGAGCGTGGCACCCGCGCTCGCGGCGGGCAACACGATCGTCCTCAAGCCCTCCGAGGTCACCTCCGCCTCCGCGTTCGAGCTGGCGCGCCTCGCCGAGGAGGCGGGAATCCCGCCCGGCGTCGTGAACGTGGTGACCGGCGCTCGCGAGGCGGGCGAGGCGCTGGTCGATCATCCCGGCGTGGCGAAGATCTCGTTCACCGGGAGCGAGGCGGGCGGCAAGGCGATCGCGGCGAAGTGCGGCGCCCGGCTCGCGGGCTGCACGCTGGAGCTGGGCGGCAAGAGTCCCAACATCGTCTTCGGCGATGCGAACCTGGACCAGGCGGAGGCGGGCGTCCTCGCGGGCATCTTCGCGGCCGCGGGGCAGACCTGCGTCGCGGGCTCGCGCGCCTTCGTCCACGAGAGCGTCTACGACGAGATGCGCGAGCGCCTGGTGAAGCGCGCCCGCGCGATCCGCCTGGGCGATCCGCTCCGCGCCGAGACGCAGATGGGCCCCGTCGCCACGCGCGCGCAGCTCGAGAAGGACCGCACGATGGTCGAGCGCGCGGTGGGCGAGGGCGCCGAGGTGCTTTGCGGGGCTCGCCGCGCGGCGGTCGCGGGCCTCGAGGACGGGCTCTTCTACGAGCCCACCATCCTCCACAACGCCGGCCCCGCCAACTCGATCATGAACGAGGAGGTCTTCGGGCCGGTGCTGGCGTTGACCCGCTTCCGCGACGACGACGAGGTGGCGAGGCTCGCGAATGCCACGCGCTTCGGGCTCGCCGCGGGATTCTGGACGCGGGACGTGCGCCGCGCGCACATCCTCGCGAGGAAGCTCCAGGCCGGCACGGTCTGGATCAATACCTACCGGGCGCTCACGTTCAACTCGCCCTTCGGCGGCTACAAGGCGAGCGGCCTCGGGCGCGCGAACGGCATGGAGTCGGTCGACCAGTACCTCCAGACCAAGAGCGTGTGGGTCGAGACGGGCGACGAGGTGCAGGATCCGTTCGTGTTGCGGACCTAGGGGGACGCTTGCGGATCGGGGTGCCGAGGGAGGTCAAGGACAACGAGTTTCGCGTGGGCCTCACGCCGGGAAGCGTGCGCGAGGTCGCGGCCCACGGCCACGAGGTGATGGTCGAGACGGGCGCCGGCGTGGGAATCGGCGCGGCGGACGGCGACTACACCGCGGCGGGCGCGCGCATCGCGCCGGCGGCGGACGAGATCTTCGCGCGCGCGGAGATGATCGTGAAGGTGAAGGAGCCGCAGCCGGCCGAGAGGAAGCGCCTGCGCCCGGGCCAGGTGCTCTTCACGTACCTGCACCTCGCGCCCGACCCCGGGCAGGCGCGCGACCTCATGGCGAGCGGCGCGACGTGCATCGCCTACGAGACGATCGTGGGGCCCGGCGGGGGCCTCCCGCTCCTCGCGCCCATGTCCGAGGTCGCGGGACGGCTCTCGGTCCAGGCCGGCGCCCACTGCCTCGAGAAGGCGCAGGGCGGGATGGGCATCCTCCTGGGCGGCGTGCCCGGCGTGCCGCCGGCCAAGATCGCGATCCTGGGCGCGGGCTTCGTGGGCACCAACGCCGCGCAGATCGCGGTCGGGAGCGGCGCGCACGTGATCGTCCTCGACCGCAGCATCGATGCGCTGCGCCGCATCGAGCACCTCCTCGGCGCGCGCGTGGTGACGGTGCATTCGAACCGCGAGACGCTCGAGAAGCACGTGCTTTCGGCGGACCTCGTGATCGGCGCGGTGCTCGTGCCGGGAGCCGCGGCCCCGAAGCTCGTGACCCGCGAGATGGTGGCACGGATGAAGCCCGGCTCGGTCCTGGTGGACGTCGCGATCGACCAGGGCGGCTGCTTCGAGACGTCGCGCCCGACGACCCACTCGGACCCGACGTTCATCGTCGACCGCGTCGTGCACTATTGCGTCGCCAACATGCCGGGGGCGGTCCCGCGGACCTCCACCTACGCGCTCAACAACGCGACGCTCCCGTACGTCCTCGCGCTCGCGGAGCACGGCTTCCGCGAGGCGATGAAGCGCGACGCCGGCCTCCTCGCGGGCCTCAACGTGCACGGAGGAAAGATCACGTCCCCCGAAGTCGCGCAGGCGCTGGGACTCCCGCACACCGACGCATTGGCCGCGCTCGGCTGAATCCCCGCCTCAGCGCCGCAGGACGCACTTCTCGTAGAGCGTGGGGAAGGCCCCCTTCGGATCGTATTTCGCCTTGAGCGCGGCGTAGGCGGGGCCGCCATAGCGGGCGTCGAACTCCTCGCGCGTGTAGTAGCTCTCGGAGTAGAGCGACTTGATGCCGTTCGCGTCCGCCACCGCGCGCTCGACCCGGCGGTTGAAATGGCCGCGCTCGTGCGCCTCGCGCGAGCGCACGACGTCCCAGAAGCCGAAGTTCACGTACCACCGCCGCTCCATGGGGTAGAGGGAGAAGCGGCCGGCATCTTCTCCGGGGCCGATGGGGCACATCCAGACCGGCCAGATGCCGATCTCGCGCGCGAGGAAGCGCAGGAACTCCGGCGCCCTTTCGATGGGGATGTCCACGTCCTGGATCACGGACTCGCCGTGCACGCCGCGCAGCCGGTCGAGCGCGCGCGTGAGCCCCACGCGGCTATTCCAGCGCATGATCCTGGAGTACGTGCGCGATCCCAGCCGCTCGCGCCCATAGAGCCGGCGCACGAGGGGGTTCTGGGCGAAGAGGTTCTTCGAGCACCAGAACCAGTCCGTGTCCCAGCGCCAGAGGAAGTCGCGCGTCGTGAGCCAATCCTCGCGCCTCTGCTCGATCGAGCGATAGTAGATGCGCTCGACCCCCGTGTAATCGCTCGTCGCCGGCGCGGCATCCGCGAAGCGGCCGAGCGTGAGATAGAGGCGATCGGGCCCGAACACCGTGCCGTCGATGAAATCCGCATCGTCCGCCGCGCAATGGCGCTCCACCTCTGCGAAGTACGCCTCCGGATCCGAGAACGGGTGGTGCTCCACGCGCACGTACGGCTTCACCGGGATCGCGCGCGAGACCACCCGCAGCGCGTAACCCAGCGTGCCGTAGGAATTGGGAAAGCCGTGGAAGAGGTCCGCATGCTCGTTCGTCCGCGTGCAGGTGACGACGTCGCCATCTCCCGTGAGGACCTCGATCAGCTCGACCGCCTCGTGCACCAGCCCGTGGCGATGCGAGGTGGCCTCGATCCCCACTCCCGCGACCGCGCCCCCGATCGTGATGGTCTTCAGCTGCGGCACGACGGCCGGCATGAGGCCGTGGGCGAGGCACGCGTCGGCCAGCGCGTCGTACGTCGTCATGCCCTCGGAGTCCACGCGACCGGCCGCGGCATCGACGTCGAGCACGTGGGTCATCGAGCGCACGTCGAGCCTGCGCCGGGCCGCATGCTCGCGATCGCGGAAGAGGTTGGACGTGTCCTTCGCGAGGCCGACCGGGCCCGCGCCCGCGTGCATCGCGCGCACCAGGGCTTCGCGGCGCGCCGCGTGCGCCGCGAGCTCCGCGTTCATTCGGAGCCGCGCTTCCCGGCTTCCCGCGCGTGCATCGCGGCGAACTCGGCGCCCGTTCCGACCGCGGGCTCGTAGAGGTGCGCCCGGGACATGGGATAGTTCTCGCGGCTGGTCATGCCCTTCGAGAACACGATCTGGAAGAGGTGCGTGCGCCCGTGCGGCGAGCGGAACATCTCCGCGCAGCCGTAGAGGTACGCGCGCCAGACGCGCCGGAAGCGCTCGTCGAAGCGCTTCGGGTCGATCGCGTGGATGCGCTCCCAGTTCCGCTCGAAGCGCTCCGCCCAGGCGTCCAGCGTGAGCGCGTAGTGCCGCCGGAGGTTCTCGATGTCGACCACTTCGAGCCCGGCGCGCTCCATCGCCTCGATCGTCTCCGCGAGGCTCGGGATCCAGCCGCCGGGGAACACGTGCTTGCGGATGAAGAACTCGGTCTCGAAGCGTCCCACGTGGCCGATGAAGTGGAGCATCCCCAGCCCGCCCGGCTTCAGCTGCGCGGCGTGCGCGTCCACGACTTCCTGGAGCTGGTCGCGACCCGCGTGCTCGAGCACGCCGATGGAGACGACCTTGTCGTATTGCCGGGGCGCCTCGCGGAAATCCGCCTCGATCACTTCGCACTTGCCCTCGAGGTGCCGGCGCCGGATCTCCTCGCGCACCATCTCGACCTGCTCCGGCGTCGTGTTGGTGCCCGTCACCTTGGCGCCGTGGAACTGCTCGGCATGGAACATGAAGCCGCCGAAGCCCGTGCCGATGTCGACCACCTCCTCGCCGGGCTGGATGCGCAGCTTCCGGCAGACGTGCTCGACCTTGTTCCGCTGCGCCTGCTCGACGCTCGTCGTGCCCTCGCTCCAGTATCCGCACGTGTACATCATGAGCGCCTCGTCCAGCCAGAGGCGGTAGAAATCCGTTCCGAGCGCGTAGTGGAAGCGCGCGTTCTCCTTCGCCTGGGCGGCGCGCGCGTTGGAGAAGCGCCATTCGTGCCAGCGATTGCGCATCCGGACGAGGAGCGTCGGCGCGTCGAAGCCCGAGGCCATGCCCGCGGCGAACGCGCGGCCGACGTCGCCCTCGACGTCCAGGTCCCCGTCGAACCACGATTCGAGGAGGCCGATGTGGCCGAAGAGCGCCGCGCGCAGCGCCACGCGGCGGCGGTTGTGGAAGACGATCCGGAAGTCGGGGTGCTCAGCGGGAAACGATTTCATCGGACCTCCGACGGCAGCGGCGGCGAGTATGCGCCCTATGACCGGCCCCGCGCGAGCGGAGTTCAGCGCAAGGCCGACGCGGTGAACGCGGCAGCCACGCACCAGGCGACGACCGCGAGGGGTGGGGCGCGCAGCAGGGCGAGGAGGAGGAACCCCACCATCGCGATGGCCGCGTCGAGGGGAGAGGCGACGGCGCTCGTCCACACGGGATCGTAGAGCGCCGCGGCGAGAAGGCCCACCACGGCCGCGTTGATCCCCGCGACAGCGCTCGCCGCGCGAGGATGGCGTGCGATCGACTGCCAGAGCGGAAGCATGCCGGCCACGAGCAGGAGCCCGGGAAGGAAGATCGCGGCAGTGGCGAGCGCCGATCCGGCGAGGCCGCCGATGCGCGCGCCGAGATAGGCGGCGAGCGTGAACATCGGTCCGGGAATCGCCTGCGCGGCGCCGTATCCCGCGAGGAAATCGTCGCGCGGGATCCAGCCGGGCTCGACCACGGTCTGCTGCAGGAGCGGCAGCACCACGTGCCCGCCACCGAAGACGAGGGCACCCGCGCGATAGAAGCCCGATGCGAGCGCGAAGCTTCCATCGAATGCCGCGCCGGCGAGCGGCAAGGCGACGAGGATCGCCGCGTAGGCGCTGACGAGCGCGATTCCGCCCGCACGCCCGTGAGGAAGCCGCGGGGGCCCGGCCGCGACGCGGGCCACGTTGCGGCAGAGCGCGATGCCGGCGACCGCGCCCGCGGCGATCACGGCGAGCTGCATCCACGGGCTTCCGATCGCGAGCACGGCGAACGCGCTCACCGTGGCGAGGCTCGCGCGGATCGGGTCCGGACAGAGCTGCCGCGCCATGCCCACGAGCCCGTGCGCGACGACCGCCACCGCCACGAGCTTGAGGCCATGTGCGAGCGTCAAGGCGGTTTCCTTCGGCACGTCGGGGAGGAGCATCGCGAAGGCGAAGAGGAGGAGCGCCGAGGGCAGTGTGAACCCGGCGAAGGCCGCCAACGCCCCACCCCAGCCCGCGCGCAGGAGGCCCAGGCTGAATCCCAGCTGGCTGCTCGCCGGTCCCGGCAGGAATTGGCAGAGGCCCAGGAGCTCCCCGAACCGCGCTTCGCTCACCCATGCCCGCTTCACCACGACCTCGCGCCGGAAATAGCCGATGTGCGCGATGGGCCCGCCGAACGAGGTGAGCCCGAGTCGCAGGAACATCGCGAAGACTTCGGATGCGGAGCCGGGAGGCGAAGCGTTCATCCCCGGCGCGGCAGCCGGTCGCTCAGGTGGCGGCTCCGCAGGGTGCGCTCGAGGTAGCCGAGCTTCCGGCTGCGCTCGAAAGCTCCCGCGAAGCGCGGGAAATCCAGCCCGTAGCGCCGGCGCATGCCGCGCGCCTGCCCGGCGATCCAGCGCCAGCGCGGCTCGAAGCGCGCGTCGCGGAAGGCGAATGCGATGTGGTTGCCGTCGTCCTCCACCGGAACGAGGATCACGTTGCCGTCGAAGGTGGCGCGGATGCGCTCGAGGTGCGCCACGCGCTCGCGCGGCTCGCCCACGAGGTTCACGACGAGCACGCCCTTCCGTTCGAGCGCCGCGCGCGCATTCGCGTAGAAATCGCTCGAGGCGACGGACGGCGCGAATCCCTCGCGATCGAAGGCGTCCATCAGGATCACGTCCGCCGTCCGAGGGCGCCGCGCGACGTACGCGGCCGCGTCGTCGATGAGGACCGACAGGCGCTCGTCGTCCGGCGGCACGCGGAACTGCTCCCGGAAGGCGACGACGTCCGGGTCGATCTCCACCACGGTGACGCGCGAGCCGGGGAGGTGCCGGTGGCAGTACTTCACGAGCGAGCCGCCGCCGAGTCCCAGCACGAGGATCTCGCGCGGCTCGTGGGTGAAGAGGAGGAAGCCCATCATCTTCCGCGTGTAGGCGAACTCGAGCGCGCAGGGATCGGCGAGGCGCATCGCGCTCTGGATGAGGTCGCGGGAGAAATGGAGCGCGCGGGTCTCGCGGTCCTCGATGATGAAGGGTTTCCGGTAGGCGCCCGTCACGAGCGATTCGCGCAGCCGCGCCCGGTTGCAATCGGCAGGCTCGAGCACTTTCACGCGGCCCTCGTCCCGCCGGAAGGGGCTCGGGATCTCGACGATGGAGGCCCCCGTGCTCATCGGGACATTTTACCGGCTGTTGCGGGCGGTCAAAAAAGCGCTTCCTGCGCGGCGGTACAATGGCGCACAACCCGAAGGAGAACGAGATGACGGATACCACGCAAGTCGCGAAAGAGAAGCTCCTGCACGATTTCAACGAAGTCGTCGCGGACACCGAGCAGCTCCTGAAGTCCGTGGCCGCGGTGGGCGGCGAGAAGACCCAGGCCCTGCGCGCCAACGTGGAGCAGAGCCTCAAGGTCGCGAAGGAGAAGCTGCGCGACATCCAGGAGGACGCCGCGGAGCGCACGCGCGTCGCCGCGAAGAAGACGGACGAGTACGTGCACGACCATCCGTGGCAATCGCTCGCCGTCGTGGCGGGCGTGTCCGCGGTGATCGGCGTGGTCCTGGGCCTCCTGCTCAACCGGCGCTCGTAGCCGGTGGACCAGCAGGCGGAGCCCGTCTCCCCGGCGGGCCTCACTGCACCGCTCCGGGCCCTGGGCGCGACCCTGGTCGAGCTCGTCGGCGCGCGCGCCGAGCTCGCGGTCGTGGAGCTGCGGCAGGAAGGCGAGCGCAAGAAGGAGATGATCGCGCTCGCCGCGGCGGGCGCGCTTTTCCTGGCGCTGGGCCTCCTCGTCGCCACGCTCTTCGTGATCGTGCTCTTCTGGGACACGCACCGGCTCGCCGCGATCGGCGGCGTGGCGATCCTCTACCTCGTTCTTTCCGCCGCGGCCTTCCTGCGGCTGCGCCACAAGGCCGCGAGCAATCCGCCGCCCTTCGAGGCGACGCTGCGCGAATTCGCCGCGGATCGCGAGATGCTGGGGGGCGGGGCGGACGGCACGGGAGCGGCCGATGAGTAGGGAAAGCGAGCTCCTCGCGCTCCGGAAGGAGGTGCTCGTCGCCCGCTCGTCCTTCCTCCGGCTGAAGGCGGCCGCGGAGGTTCGATCGGTGCGCGCGAGCCTCACGTTCCGTGAGATCGGCGGCGCGATGGCGGCCTCCTCCGGCATCCGCTCGGCCCTTTTCGGCTCGCTCCTCCTCGTCGCGGGGAGCCGCGGCCTCGGCAAGCTCCTGCGCATGGCGGGCGCGGCGCTCGCCCTCGTTCGCGGCGCGACGGCGCTCGTGGGCCTCGTCGGGAAATAGGGGGCGGTTGCCGGATCGGCGACAATGGCGGCTTCCCCATCGCCCGGAGCCGCCGGATGGCCCTTTTCGCGGAACGCCAGCAGGAGACGCTCCTCACCACGCTCGGAATCGAGTTCGTCGAGGCGACGAAGGAGCGCGTGATCGCGCGCATGCCCGTCGTTGCGCGCGTCCACCAGCCCTTCGGCTTGCTGCACGGCGGCGCCTCGGTCGCGCTCGCCGAGACCGTCGCATCCACCGGCGCGTGGATGAATTGCGACCAGGAGCGCGAGGCCGTCGTGGGCCTCGAGATCAACGCGAATCATCTGCGCGGCAAGCGCGACGGCGTGGTGACCGCGACCGCGACGCCGGTGCACGTGGGCCGCCGCACGCAGGTCTGGGAAGTCCGCATCACGGACGAGCAGGGGAAGGCCGTCTGCGTCTCGCGTTGCACGCTCGCCGTGATCCCATCCCAGCGCGAAGGGCAGTCGTGATCAAGGTCCTCCTTTTCGACGTCTTCGGGACCCTCGTCGACTGGCGCACCGGCGTTGCCCGCGAAGCGCGATCGATCCTCTCGCCGCTGGGCGTCACGCTCGATTGGCTCGCCTTCGCCGATGCGTGGCGGGACCAGTACCAGCCCGCGATGGAGGAAGTGCGCTCGGGCCGGCTCCCGTTCAGCAAGCTGGATGTCCTGCATCGGCGCAACCTCGACGTGGTGCTGTCGGCGTTCAAGCTCGAGCGCATCGACGAGGCGACGCGCGGGGAGCTGAACCTCGCATGGCATCGCCTGGACGCCTGGCCGGATGTTCCCGCCGGGCTCGAAGCCCTGCGCAAGCGCTTTCGCCTGGCACCCTGCTCGAACGGCAACATCTCGCTGATGGTCGACCTCGCGCGCCGGAACGCCTTTCCGTGGGACGCCATCGCGGGCGCCGAGCTCGCGCGCGACTACAAGCCGAAGGCCTCCGTGTACCTCTCCGGCGCCGCGGCCTTCGATTGCCGCCCGGACGAGGCGATGATGGTCGCCGCGCATTCGTCCGACCTCGCGGCCGCGGCCTCCGCAGGATTGCGGACGGCATTCATCGCGCGGCCGGACGAGCGCGGACCGGGACGCGGGGAAAGCAAGGCGAGCGTGCCGGTGGACGTCTCCGCGAACGGGCTGGTGGAGCTGGAGCGGGCGCTGTGAAGAAGACGTACCAGGGCTCCTGCCACTGCGGCCGCGTGGCCTTCGAGCTCCACGCCGAGCTCGCCTCCGTCGTCGACTGCAATTGCTCCCTTTGCCGGCGCAGGGGCGCGCTCTGGCACGGCGCGAGCGAATCGAGCCTGCGCATCGTCACCGGCGAGCAGGACCTGGTCCTCTACCAGTTCAACACGAAGACCGCGCAGCATTACTTCTGCGCGCATTGCGGCATTCATCCCTTCGCCCGCCCGCGGCTCGATCCGACCAAGTGGGTGGTCAACGTGCGGTGCCTGGACGGCGTGGACATCGCGTCGCTTCCCGTCCGGCGGTTCGACGGCGAGCACTGGGAAGAGGCGGCGAGGGCGTTCTACGCGGGCACGGGGTAATGTAGGGCTTCGCGGCCGCCAGGCCGACCAATGAAGATCCAGGGCGTCCAGGGAGTCGCCTGACATGAAGATCACGTCGATCACGGCGCTTATCGTGGCCGCAGCGCTCGCGGCTTGCGCCTCGTCCCCTCTCGCGCCGGCGGCTGCACAGGGCGCGCGCACCGAGACCTGCAAGGCCACCTCCGAGGCCGAGGTCGCGGCGCTCTTCGACCGCTGGAACGCGTCGCTCCAGACGGGCGACGCGCACAAGGTCGTCGCCAATTACGCGGAGCGCTCGATCCTGCTCCCGACCGTTTCCAACAAGCCGCGCCTCACGCCTGCCGAGAAGGAGGATTACTTCCATCACTTCCTCGAGAACGGACCCTCCGGAAAGATCGACCTCCGGGCGGTCGAGCTCGGCTGCAACACCGCGGTGGATGCGGGTCTTTATACGTTCGCCTTCGCGAAGACGGGGGCCACCGTGAGCGGGCGCTATACCTTCACGTACCGCTGGAACGGGTCCGAGTGGCTGATCACCAGCCACCACTCGTCCGCGATGCCGGAGAAATAGCCGGCGTCCTCCAGTCCCATGGCCGAGCTGCTCCAGAGCGTTGGGCCGTAGCCGCAGTGGCAGGGACGCCGCGGCGTCCCCGCCTCGCGGCGCTTACTCGATCAACCCGCGAATCTCGCCCGCCGGGGAGTCCCCCGCGACGCCGGGCGTCATGTTGTTCGCGTTGTTGAGGTCGCTCGTGTGGACCACGATCGTCGCGCGGCGCTCCTGGATCGCCTTGATGAGGCCCGCAACGCCGGTTGTGGTCGGGTTGTTCGGGTCGAACGTGAGCGGGCCGGTGAGCTGCGCGTCCGTCATCACGAATCCGCCGGACATCTCGCCGTTCACGGTCTCCGCCACGTTGCTGTTCGGCGCGCCGGGAACGGTCGGCACGAACCAGAAGGCGATCGGGCCCACCGGCTGGGTCGGCGCGACGGGGCCCGTCGGCGAGATGTGGATGTGCGCCTGCCAGAGGTTGCGGATGCCGGAGATCTCGACCCTGAAGCGGAGCGCGGTTCCGGTGTCGACGATCGCGATCTCGGCTTCGCCGGTCGCGTTGGTGACGATCGGATTGCCGGAGAGATCGCCGCCGATGAGATGCGCGTGGAAGCGCATGACGTCGTGCATGCCGTCGTTTCCGTCTTTTGCCGAGGCGGCGCCGGCGATGCCGAGGGTAAGGGCTACTGCGAGGAGGATCTTGCGCATGGTGGACTCCTTGAGGCTGCCTGAATGGATGGAAGGGCCGATTCGTTCCTCGACGTGCGGGGACGATCGATTCAAGCGGGGCGCGGAAGCGATTTCCGGGTGCGCGCGCTGGCGCCCTCGCCGGGTGAACACGCCGGGCGCGGGCGTATTCCCGTAGGTAACTCCTTCCGGCCCCGGATACCATAGCGTCGTGAAGATCCGGAAAATCCTCGTCGGCACGGCGTTCGTCCTCCTCGTCGTCCCGATGCTCCTCGCCGCCGTGGCCTGGATGGGCTTCTACGGGCTTCTATCCTGGTACGCGCCGAATCGCACCACCGGGACGATCGTGTCGTCGGGCCACGACCGCGAATACCTGCTGCACGTGCCGAAGACCTACGACGGCACGAAGCCCACGCCGCTCGTGATCACGCTCCACCCCGCGATGAACTGGCCGGCGTTCGTGGCGAAGCTCACGCGCTGGAACGACGTGGCCGACGAGAACGGGTTCATCGTCGCCTATCCCGCGGCCGCGGGGCACGGGCCGCGCGCGTGGCTCGATGGAAAGCCGGGCCTCCTCATGGACGTGCGTTTCGTCTCGGACCTCATCGACACCCTGCAGGCGAGCTACAACATCGACCCCGCGCGGATCTATGCGGACGGCATCTCCCAAGGCGGCGGCGTCGCGTTCGTCCTCGCGTGCCGTCTTTCCCCTCGCATCGCGGCGGTCGCCACGGTGGCCGCCGCCTACGAGCTGCCGTGGTGGTGGTGCAAGCCGGAGCGCCCCGTGCCGGCGATCGCCTTCCACGGCACCGCCGATCCCGTGGTTCTTTACAAGGGGGGGCCCTCACCCGTCTCGCCGAGGGACTTCCCCAGCATCCCGGAGTGGTCGCGTACGTGGGCGGAGCGAAACCGATGCACCGGGAAGACCGTGGAGACGAAGGTCGCCCCTCGTGCGACCCGCCTCGAGTACACGGGCTGCGCCGACAACGCGTCCGTCGTGCTCTTCACGCTCGAGGGCGCGGGCCACCAGTGGCCGGGCTCCGAGCCGTTGCCGGAATGGATGGTGGGACCGCAGGGCCGAGGCGTGGACGCGACGCGCGAGATCTGGTCGTTCTTCCGCGACCATCCGCTGCCTCCGGCGCGTGCAGCCCGATGACCGAGGACGCCCCGCATCGCTATCCCCGCATCGCGCTCCTCGTCTTCCTGGCGCTCTGGGGCGTGCGGCTCGCCGCGACCGATTACCACGGCGGGGCGCTCGGCGCGAGCTTCATGCACAGCATCGTGCTGCCGATCCACGAGGCGGGGCACGTCTTCTTCCGCCCGCTGGGCGAGTTCATGATGTTCCTGGGCGGAAGCCTCTTCCAGGTCGCGTTTCCGCTGGGCATCGGCATCGCGTTCCTCGTGAAGCAACGCGATCCCTTCGGCGCGGCGGTGTGCGTGTGGTGGGCGGGGGCGAGCCTCGTCGATCTCTCGCCCTACGTGTGGGATGCGCTCGATCCGCAGCTCGTGCTCCTGGGCGGCGGGACCGGCGCCGAGGGAGGCCACGATTGGGTCTACCTCCTCGATCGCATGCACGCGCGATCGCATGCGCACGGCTGGGGCGCCACGATCCATTTCCTGGGCGTCGTGTCCATGATCGCCGGCCTCGCGTGGGGCGCCCGGTCGGTCCGGAAGTCCGCGCCTCGCCTAGAATAGAGGCATCGCTTCGAGGAGATCCGATGCTTCCGCTGCAAGGCATCCGCGTGATCGAGTTCTGCAACGTCGCGGCCGGTCCCTATTGCGGCCTGCTGCTCGCCGACATGGGAGCGGACGTGATCAAGGTCGAGCACCCGCACGGCGGCGACACGATGCGCCAATGGCCGCCCCTGACCGGCGGCTACAGCGAGAATTTCGCGTCGCTCAACCGGAACAAGCGCTCGGTCACGCTCGACCTCAAGAATCCCGCGGATCGCGAGCGGGCGCGCCGGCTGGTTTCCACCGCCGACGTGCTGATCGAGAACAACCGGCCCGGCGTGATGGACCGCCTGGGCCTGGGATACGCGTCGTTCAAGGAGGAAAGGCCCGCCTTGGTCTATTGCTCGATCTCCGCCTTCGGGCAGGAGGGGCCGCGGGCGGGCGAGGGCGGCTTCGACCTCACGCTGCAGGCCATGGCGGGGGTGATGAGCGTGACCGGCGAGCCGGGCGGCGCGCCCGTGAAGTGCGGCGTGCCGCTCTCCGATTTCTGCGCGGGGCTCTACGCCGCGTACGCCATCGCGGCGGTCCTGCGGCGCGTGCAGCAGGGCGGGGCGGGCGAGCATATCGACGTCTCGATGCTCGGCACCTCGCTCGCGGTCGCGGCGCTCCAGACGAGCGAATACTTCGGGACGGGGCGCGATCCGGTGAAGCTGGGCTCGGCGCACCCCCGGAACGCGCCGTACCAGGCGTTCCAGGCGAAGGACGGCTGGTTCGCGATGGCGGCCGGGAACGATGGCCTCTGGCGCGCCGTCTGCCAGGCGATGGGCCGGGCCGACCTCGCCGCCGACCCGCGCTTCGCCTCGACCGCGCTTCGCGCGAAGCACCAGCGGGAGCTGAAGGAGATCCTCGAGCGCGACTTCGCGCGCGACACGGCGGTCGATCTCCTCGCGAAATTCCGGGCTGCGGGCGTCCCGTGCGCCCCCATCAACACCTATTCGCAGGCGCTGGGCGACGAGCAGGTGCGCCACATGGAATGGGTGCGCGAGATCGGGCTTCCGTCCGGCGCGCGCACGCGCACCTTCGGCTCGCCGCTGCGCTTCGGGGGCCGCGGATTCCCCATCCGGCGCGATCCGCCCGCGCTGGGCCAGCACAACGACGAAGTGTTCGGCGAGTCGGCCGCGAAAACCTGAGCATCGCGGCGGGGCCTTGCGCGCGCGCCGCGCCTGGCATACATTGGCGTCGGGGAACGGCAGGCTCCCCGGGTCTTCCCTCCAAGACGGTGCCCCGTCCAATGCCTGCAAGCGTCGCGACAAGGACGCCCGGGCATCGTCGCAATCCTTCCCGTGCCCCGGCATCCCGCGCATCTTCGCGGCGTCATGCGTTTCCATTTCGTCCGGAGGCACCGACATGCGTCGCACCATCGAACCGCTCCACTGCCGTCCCTGGCTGCTGAACGGCCTCTCCCTGAAGCTCTTGGAGAGCCACTACGAGAACAACTACGGGGGCGCGATCCGGAAGCTGAACGCCCTGGGCGCCCAGCTCTGCGAGCTCGACTTCGCGAAAGCGCCCCCGGCGCTCGTGAACGGCCTCAAGCGCGAGGAGCTCTCAGCGCTCAATTCCACGCTCCTCCACGAGCTCTACTTCGCGAGCCTGGGCGGCGACGGAAAGCCCGGCCCGGAGATCGCGTCCGCGCTCGTCCGCGATTTCGGCTCGACCGACCGCTGGCGCGCCGAGTTCGTCGCGATGGCCCACGCGCTCGCGGGCGGGTCCGGCTGGGTCGTCCTCACCTGGCTTCCGCGCGACCGGCAGCTCGTGAACCAGTACGCCTCGGAGCATACGCAGGCCGTGGCCGGCGGCATCCCGATCCTCGCGCTCGACATGTACGAGCACGCGTTCCACATCGACTTCGGCGCCAACGCGAAGGCGTACGTGGACGCGTTCATGCGCAACATCGATTGGCAGGCCGTCGCCGCCCGCTACGCGGATGCCGAGGGCGTGGCGCCGCCCCGGCCGCTCGAGCAGCGGGAGTTCGGCGACCTGCCGGGGATGGAAGTGGAGGAAGTGAAGGCGATGCTCGCCGGGGCGCAGCCCGTGCAGGTGATCGACGTCCGCCCGCGGCATTACCTCTCGCGGCAGCAGGACATCGCGGACGGGATCCCGTGGCGCGATCCGGACCGGCTGCAGGACTGGATCGGCGGGCTTTCCAAGTCCTCGCCGGTGGTCGTGTATTGCGCATACGGCTTCCACGTCGGATGCAAGACGGCGGTGGCCCTGCGCGAGGCCGGCTTCGACGCGCGCTACATGAAGGGCGGCCACTCCGCGTGGAAGGCGATCGGCGGCCCGGTGCGGGCGTACGCGGAGACGGCGTGACGGCTCAGGGCAGCATGAGGCCGATGCGCGGGGTGGGGGCGCCTGTCTGGGCGGAAAGCTCCGTCCACGAGTAGGCGCCTTCGGCCGCGTACGCGCGAACCCAACGCGCTCCGCAGTGGCCGCACGAGAAGACCACGCTGCGCGAGTTGAGGCTCTCGCTGAAGAGGTCCCGATGGCCGATGATTCCGGAGGGAAGCGAGTCGCAGGCCTTGCACTTGGTGTCCAATCGGCACTCCCTTCGCTTTGCAGGTGCCCCACGCTACACGACTTGGCGGATTCGTGAAGATGAATCGCACGTAGGCAGATGCCTACATACGGCGCGCGCGGAGGCGCCCACACTCGTCGACAGTGGACTCCAATGGTTGGGAACAGGCGCTGGACCGGGCGCGAGACGAGCGAGACATCATCGCGCTCGTCCGCGAGTACGTCGCATCGCTCGATTACCACGAGATCTCTGCGATGCCCGTGGATCTTCGGCCGGGGAAATTCTTCGCGGCGGGAGACGTCGCGGGGTATGCGCTGAAGCTCGCGCGTGGCGCGGCCGACGATCCGGTGCCGATGCTCACGGACGCGAATCGCTTCGTTCCGTTCTTCCTGCACGCGCACCTGCGGCTCTCGCAGGTGCTGGCGCAGACGAACGACGCCCTGGGCAGCGCGGAAAGCGCCGCGTAGGCGCTAGGGGCTCTGGCCTTCGCCGGGATTTGCCGCTACGATTCGGGCTCCGAATCCAGCAAGCAGGAACCCATGCCTTGGCTGGCCCGAGTGGCAACCGCCCGGTCGCCCGAAGACGTCCTGGCCATCGCGCGCGAGTACGTCGCGCATTTCGCAATGGAGTCTGGCGATTCGCTCCCCATGGAGCTGCGGCCCGGCAAGCTCGCGACCGTGGATGACGTCCAGCAATACGCCCTGGCACTCGCCCGCTACCATGGGCACGGAGAGACCGCCCGCGGCGTCTACAAGGTCTCCGAGTTCTTTTCCAGGGCCGCGGTGCGCCTCGCGGAGCTCGCGACACCGCCCACCAAGCCCCCGCGGGATCCCGCCTAGCGGGCGGGAATGCCCTGCACGTATTCGGCAACCGCCTGCATATTGTCGCGGGTGAGGAGGTGGGCGACGGTCTTCATGACCGCGCCCTCGGGGCGCTCGTCCGTGCGCTGGAAGACGAGGAGCTGCTTCACGACGTAGTCGGCATGCTGCCCGGCGAGGCGTGGAAACCCGGCATTGCCCTGGCCGCGCTCGCCGTGGCACGCGGCGCACGGCGGGATGCTCTTCGCGGGAACGCCATGCTCGAATACCTCGCGCCCGCGCTCCGCGAGCGCCGCGTCGCGGGCCGGATTCGGCGTCGGCGCCTGGGCCGCGAAATACTCCGCCAGGCCCTTGATCTGCTCGTCGGTGAGGTGCCGGCTCAATCCCCACATGTACTCGAAGCCCACCGGGTCCGAGCGATGGTGGGTCCGGAATCCCGTGAGCTGCGCGATCGTGTAGGCCGGCTGCTGGGAGGCGAGGCGCGGGAAATTCGGCGAGACCGAATTCCCGTCGATGCCGTGGCAGTTCGAGCAGACCTGCTGCGCCATGGTGGACGCGGAAACCGAAGGGTTGTTGAGCGCGCGCGACCGTTCGGGCGTGGCGCATCCGGCCGCGACGCCGGCAATGGCGAGGGCGAGCGCGAGGGAAGTCGTTTTCATGCCGGTCTCCTAGAACGCGCCCCAGAGGTACACGAACAACGTGTTGTTGTCCTTCGCGTTCCTTCCGAAGCCATCGTAGTTGTTGGTGGCGCCGTTGAACCGGTTGAACATCGTGTACTCGACGCCGAGCCGCAGGTACTGGACCGGCGTCCAGAACGTTTCCGCGGTCCAGCCCCGGGTCGCGGGATTGCCGGTGAGGTTGCCCGTGACCGATTCGGACCCGTCGACCAGGCTTCCGGGATTCTGCGGATCGACGGCGGAGGTCTGCAGCGCGGAATTGGTCGAGCCGCGCACGTCGAAGAAGGAGAGGCTGCCGCCGTACTTCGCGCGGTAGACGTAGGACGCCTTCGCCCGGAACATGCGCAGCGTGTCCGAGGCATTGGTGAGCGGAAGGCCCAGCATCCCGTCCGGGTCGAGCGGCGCGGGCTGGTTCCCGACCGAATCCGCGTAGTCGATCCGCTCGCGGATGTAGCTTGCCGTCACCGTGACGGCGTGCGGATCGAGGAGGAATTGATACTGGCCGTCGAGGCCGGTGTCGCGGAACCGGTTGGTGGCGCCGGCGGGATCCGTCGGATCCGGGTAGACCTTCGCCGCGAGCCCGAACGTGCCCACCATCGCGCTGTGCGGGCCCCATTCGTGCGTGAGCGCGAGGCGCCAGTAGGGGTTGGCTCCCTTCACGATCTGCATGTCGCCGCGGTTCACGTTGAAGCCCTGGCTCATGAACGAAAAGAGGCCGTTGGCCGTCCGGTACGCCGAAAGCTCGGCGTAGACGGTGCGGTTCCAGTACGCATAGCCGCCGAAGCCCGCGACGTTCTGCGCGAGCCCGCCGGCGAGGAGCGGCGTGGTGGCCGGGCCGCTGCTGCCCGGCACGACGTTGAATCCCCAGGCCGGCGCGCTGTTCCACGGATCCTGGACCGACGGATTGTTGTTCATCGTCGCGCCCACGATGAGGTCGCGGCCCGGCGCGATGAAGCGATCCGCATACCGGATATCGAGGTTATCGGAGCTCGAATGGCCCGCCCAGTGCGAGTCCGAGGGGCTCTGGGCGTCGTAGTTGTTGTACGTGTACTGCACGAAGGCGCCGAGGTTGTCGGTGATGCGCCCGCCCAGGAACACGCTCGCGCTCTGGAAGATCACGTTGCCGTCCTTGGGAAACGCGGCGGCGCGATCGAAGCCCGGATCCGGCGAGCCGGTGTTGCGCGTCCTGTTGTAGCTCATGACGGCCATGGCGGCGAGCGGGACCGCGCGTTCGCCGATGGTGTAGCCCGTAAGCTTGAAGAGCCGCCCGTACGGCGTGAGATCGGGGAACTGGCCGCCCGCATGGCAGGCGACGCAGTTCTGGCCCGTCTGCCGGTTGAAGGCCGGGATCGCCCTCGCATCCTTCACGGCGAAGACGAGCAGGAGGAGCAGCGCGACGGCCACGGTGAAAACGATCCTGCGTGGCATTGGGGAGCGCGCGAGCAGGGCCATGGAGCCTCCGGCGGAAGGTGCATCCCTGGATGGGATGTGCCTGTTTAACCGGATTACGCGGCGGGCTTGGTGACGGCGATCAACAAAGGCACCGGAATAATCGCGCCGACGCCGACCGACAGATTCGCGCAAGCATCCGGACGCCGGGAGCGGTGTATGCGGCGCTTGCGCTTACTTGGCGAAGACCTGGTCCGGGCTCCCGAACGCCTTGAACTCGAGCGCGTTCCCCGAGGGATCGAGGAAGAACATCGTCGCCTGCTCGCCCACCTCGCCCTTGAAGCGCACGTGCGGCTCGATCACGAAGCGCACGCCGGCGGCCTTCAGCCGCGCGGCGAGCGAGTGCCACTGTTCCAGCGCGAGGATCGCGCCGAAGTGGCGCACCGGCACCTGGTCGCCGTCGACGGCGCTCGTGTGGCGATGGCCCGCTTCCTCGGGCGCCAGGTGCGCGACCACCTGGTGGCCGTAGAAATTGAAATCCACCCACGCGTCCGAGCTCCTCCCCTCCGGGCAGCCCAGGAGGCCGCCGTAGAAGCGGCGCGTTTCGGCGAGGTCGTGGACGGGAAAGGCGAGGTGGAAGAGGGGCTGCTGCACGCGGGATTCTCCTGGATGATCCTGGGTCGGCAACCCGTGATTATCGCCGATCCGCCCGCGCGGGTCAGCCTTCCTCCACGCCCCTGAAGTACTCGTGCAGCGTCCGGTGCAGGCCCATCAGGAACTGGGCCGTCTTCACGCCGTGCTCGTTCGCGGTGCCGGTCGTGCCGCCGCCCGGGATCTCCTGGCTCTGCACGAAGGCCATCAGCAGCTCGTCGGCGCGCTTCAGCGCGCGGGCATTGTCCATCCGGTTTCTCCGTTACGATGGGGTTTCCCAATTGTCGCCGAAATCGCGGCCGATCCCGCGCCGCGCGGAACCGCCATGAAGATCGTCGAGATCCGCGAGAAGACCTTTCCCATCGCTTCTCCCATCCGCAACGCCTACATCGACTTCAGCAAGATGACCCTGTCGCTGGTCGCGGTGGTGACGGACGTGGTGCGGGACGGCCGGCGCGTGGTGGGCTACGGCTTCAACTCGAACGGGCGCTACGGGCAGGGCGCCCTGATGCGCGATCGCTTCATCCCCCGCGTGATGGAGGCGGATCCGGCGTCGCTCCTGGATGCGGCCGGCGCCAATATCGATCCGCACAAGGTGTGGGCGTGCATGTACGCCAACGAGAAGCCCGGCGGCCATGGCGAGCGTTCGGTCGCGATCGGCACCATCGACATGGCGGTGTGGGACGCGGTGGCGAAGATCGCGGGAAAGCCCCTCTGGCGGCTGCTCGCCGCGCGCCATGGCGACGGCGTGCCGAGCCCGCGCGTCTTCGTCTACGCGGCGGGCGGCTACTACTATCCCGGCAAGGACGACGCGCAGCTCATCGCGGAGATGCGCGGCTACCTCGCGCGCGGCTACAGCGTCGTGAAGATGAAGATCGGCGGGGCGCCGCTCGCCGAGGATCGCCGGCGGATCGAGGCGGTGCTGCGAATCCTCGGGCCCGGGCAGCGCCTGGCGGTCGATGCGAACGGGCGCTTCGACCTCGATACCGCGATCGCCTACGCGAAGGCGCTGCGCGAGTACGACCTCTTCTGGTACGAGGAGCCGGGCGATCCGCTCGACTTCGAGCTGCAGGCGGTGCTGCGCGGCTGCTACGAGAAGCCCATGGCGACGGGGGAGAACCTTTTTTCGATGCAGGACGCGCGGAACCTCGTGCGCTACGGGGGCATGCGCCCGGACCGCGACTGGCTCCAGTTCGATTGCGCGCTGAGCTATGGCCTGGTCGAGTACCTGCGCACGCTCGCGATGCTGCGGCAGCACGGCTGGTCGCCCGCGCGGTGCATTCCCCACGGCGGCCACCAGATGTCGCTCAACATCGCGGCGGGACTGGGGCTCGGCGGAAACGAGTCCTATCCGGACCTCTTCCAGCCCTTCGGCGGATTCCCGGACGGCGTCGAGGTCGAGAACGGGTACATCACGATGCCGGAGCTCCCCGGCATCGGCTTCGAGGGAAAGTCGGACCTCTACCGGACGATGCGCGAGCTCGCCGCCTGAGGTTTCACCGGGTCGGGCTCTCGGGCGCCGATGCATCCCGGCCCGAAGCCATGGCACGCGGCACGCCCTTCGCGCGGCTCGATGCAATCCAGGCAGGCCCGCGAGAGGCCGAAGCGCGGCCCCGCGACGGGGCCGATGACGGCGAGGGAGAAGAATCCGAGCATGCTGCCTCCAGGAGGATTTCCCCCATGGTCGGCCCACCCGCGCCGCCATGTTTGATACCGATCAAGAACCTGGGACAGACCACCATTTCCAAAGAGTGGAATTCCTGCCTGCGGCTTGTCTCGCGCTATGGAAATGGTGGTCTGTCCCCGGTTTCACGGTTTCAGCGGCGGATGTCCGGCGCCGCGAGGCCCTCGATCATCACGTTCAGCACGGCGGGCTTGCCGGATTGCATCGCGCGCCGCGCCGCCGGCACGAGCTCGCGCGGATCCGTCACGAGCTCTCCGTACCCGCCGAAGCCCTTCGCCACCTCGTCGTAGCGCGTCGGAAGGAGGTCGCAGCCGCGCGCGCGCTCGGCGCCGTAGTCGCGCACCTGGATCCGGTATTCGGCGTTCCAGCGCGCGTCGTTGCCGACGATCGCGATGAACGGAAGGTCGTAGCGGACCGCGGTGTCGATCTCCGCGGGATGGAATCCGAAGGTGCCGTCGCCCAGGAACGCGATGATGGGCGCGCCGGGCTTCGCCGCGCGGGCCGCCACCGCGAAGGGGATCGCGGCGCCGATCGACCCGGCCATGCCGTTGATCACCCGGTGCGGCGCGGCGACGCAGGCCTGCGCCCATTGGCCGAACTCGCCGCCGTCCGCGACCATCACGGCGTCGGGATGCGCATTGAGGAGCGCCTGCAGCGGGCGGCACGCCTGCACGGGATGGAGCCGTCCGGGCTCGCTCGCCGCGGCCGTATCCCATTCCGCGGGGCGATGGGCGATCGCCGAGCGCACGTCCGATCGCCAGGCGCTCCTCACCGCGGCCCGGCGAAGCGCCGCGCGGGTGAGCGACTCCACGGCGGACATGACGTCCGCCCGCACGCTCGCGGTGAGGCGCGGGCCCACGGCCCTGCGCGCGCGCTCGCGCTCGGCCGCCTCGGGATCGACCTGCAGGAACTCGCACACCATGGAGAACGCCGGCGCACGGCCGAACTTGAGCGTGAAATCGAGGCGCTTTCCCAGGAGGAGCACCACGTCGGCCGAGGGCAGCATCTGCGCGAACGCGCCGAGGCTGGGGTCGCCGATGCCGCGCGGGCTCTCCATTCCGACCACCGGAATCCCGCACGCGGATTCGAGCGCTTCCATGCGCGTGCGGCCAAGGCGCGCCATGAGCGCCGGGCCGCAGAGGATCAGCGGGCGCACGGCGCCCATCAGCCGGTCGAGGAGCGACTCCGTGCGCGACTCCGAGATCGGCATCGCCTCGGCGAGCGCATCTTCCACCGGCGGGTCCTCGTCCGTGGGCGCCTCGTCCTCGAGCGCGTCCGTGGGAAGGCTCAGGTGCACGGGGCCCGGGCGGCCGGAGCGCGCGATGCGAAGCGCCCGGTCCACGTCCCATGCGACGACGCCGGCGTCCGCGGTCACCCACGAAGCCTTCGCGAGCGGCGCCGCGAGGTTCGCCTGCCGCATCTCCTGGAACGCGCCCATGCCGAGCTCGCCCGCGGGCGCATGCCCGGAGAGAAGGACCACCGGCGACTCCGCCATCGAGGCGGTGTAGAGCGCCGAAAGCGCGTTGGCGTGCCCCGGGCCGCCCGTGACGAGCGCCACGCCGGGCTCGCCCGTGAGACGCGCCCACGCATCGGCCATGTGCACGGCCGCGGCCTCGTGCCGGACGTGGACCAGGTCCAGTCCCGCGTCGAGCGCGGCGTCGAAGATCGGCATCACGTGGTTGCCGGAGAGCGCGAAGAGCTTCTTCACGCCGGCGCGCGCGAGCGTGCGGGCGAGCGCGTCCGCGCCCCGGCGTCCGCCGGCGCTCATGCGGGCTGCGCCTCTTCGCTCAAGGTGGCGGCCGCGATGCGCTCCGCCGTGAGCGGAAGCATGCGCACGCGCACGCCGATCGCGTCGCGGACCGCGTTCGCGATGGCGGCGGCGGTCGGGCCCTGCGCCGCCTCGCCCGCGCCGACCGAGGGCTCGTCCGCGTGCTGCAGGACCTCGACCTCGACCTGGGGAACCTCCGAGAAGCGCAGGATCGGGTACGCCTCCCAGCTCGTGCTCGTGATGCGCGTGCGGTCGAAGCGAACCGCTTCGCGGAGGGTCCAGCTCGCGGCCTGGATCGCGCCGCCCTCGATCTGGTTCGCGACGCCGTCCGGGTTCACCGCGAGGCCCACATCGACCGCGACCACGATCCGGCGCACGCGGACCTCGTGCGTGAGCTCGACCTCGGCCACCACCGCGCAGTAGGCTCCGTTCCCCTTGTAGCGCGCCCAGCCGAGGCCGCGTCCCCGGCCTTCGCCCTCGAGCGGTTTTCCCCAGCCGGCTCGCCGCGCGGCCGATTCGAGCACCGCACGCCCGCGCGGATCGGACACGTGCCGCAGCCGCCACGCGAGCGGATCTTCGCGCCTTGCCCGCGCGAGGTCATCCACGAAGCTTTCGATCGCGAAGACGTTCGCGAACGCGCCGAGCGAGCGCAGCGCCGACGCGCGCACGGGCATCTCCAGCACGCGGTGATTCGAGACGCGCACCGCGGGGAAGTCGTAGGGCGGGACCGAGTTGCGTTCCGAGCCGCCGCCCGAGGCGAGGGGCGCGTTGACCGGAATCGGCGGATCGAACGGCTTCGCGAGGTGCGAAGCGGCGAGGAGCGTCGGATTCTTCGACCGGCCGGGGCGGATGCCGTGGCCGTTGCTCCAGACGTCGCTCCGCCACGCGACCACCTCGCCGCGCTCGTCCAGGTCCACGGCGATGTCGACGGCCATCGCCGGGCCGAAGGGCGCCGCGCCGAGCTCGTCCTCCCGCGACCAGAGCACGCGCACCGGGTTTGCGCCGGCCGCGCGGGCGAGGAGCGCCGCATCGAGGGCGACGTCGTCCGCGCCGTTGTGGCCGTAGCAGCCCGCGCCCTCGACGTGCTCGACCGCGACGCGCGCGGGGTCGAGCCCGAAGACGACCGCGAGGTCGGCCCGCAAGTTGTAGACGCCCTGCGTGTGGCTCCAGGCGTGGAGACCGTCGCCTTCCCAGCGCGCGATCGCGCACGCGGGACCGATCGAGGCGTGGGCGATGAAAGGCTTCGTGAAGCTCGCGCGGCGCGTTTCGCGCGCGGTGCCGGCGGTGCCGCGCTCGGCGACGATCGTGGTCTCGTGCGGCGCGGACCGCAGCCACGCTCCGAGCTCGCCCTCGTCCGGCAGCGTCGCGGGCTCGTTCCAGCGCGCGTCCCTGCCCAGGCGCTCGACCGCCGCGACCGCGATTTCCTCCCGCTCGGCGACGACGCCCACGAAGCGTCCGTCGCGGACCACGTCGACGACGCCGGCGAAGGCGCGGGTGGCCTTCTCGTCGAGCGAGGCGAGCGTCGCGGCGCGCGACGGCGGCCGGAGCACCCGGCCGTGCAGGAGGCCGGGGAGGGCCAGGTCATGGACATAGCGTGCCCGGCCGAGGATCTTGTCCGGAAGGTCGATGCGCTGCGCGCTCCGGCCCACGATGCGATGTTGCGCGCTAGGCTTGGGCGCCACGGCGGCGGTCGCCTCGCGGCCCTCGAGCGCGGTGTCGCCCACTTCACCATAGCCGATGCGCCGCCCATCGGGCGAGCGGATCTCGCCCTCGGCGACGGTGAGCGAGTCCGCGGCGACGCCCAGCCGGCGCGCGGCCTCGGCCACGCAGAGCGCGCGCGCTTCCGCGCAGGCGTAGCGGAGCGCCGTGCCCGAATCCTGGGTGGAGAGGCTCCCGGACGTGACGCCTTCGTTCGGGCTCTCCCCCGTATGGGCGCGGACCATGACCACGCGCTCCGGCGGCACGTCGAGCTCCTCCGCCACGATCTGGCGAAGGGTCGTGAGGATGCCCTGGCCGATCTCGACCTTCCCGGAATGGACCTCGACCATGCCGTTCGCGAGGAAGCGCAGCCACTGCGCGAGGCGCGGGTTCTTCTCGAGGCTCGTGGGGCGCGACGTCATGGCCGGATGCCCGCGATCACGCGCGCTCGCGCATCTCGCGCGCGGCGCGAAGGACCGCGCGCACGATGCGATTGTGGGATCCGCAACGGCAGAGGTGCGGGTCCAAGGCGGCGCGCACCTCGGCTTCCGCCGGGTCCGGCGTCTGGGCGAGGAGGGCCGCGGCGCGGATCGCGATGCCGGAGACGCAGTAGCCGCATTGGGCCGCCTGCTCGGCGAGGAGCGCCTTCTGCACCGGATGCGGCTCCGCGGCGGTGCCCAGGCCCTCGAGCGTCGTGACGGCGTGGCCGGCGGCGGCCGAGACGGGGAGGGTGCACGCGTACGCGGGCTTTCCGTCGAGCAGCACGAGGCAGGCGCCGCACTGCTCGGTGCCGCAGCCGAAGCGCGCCGCGACGAGCCCGAGGTCGTTGCGCAGGACGTGCAGCAGCGCCGTTTGCGGGGCGGCGTGGGTCTCGCGTCGGCGGCCGTTCACCTCGAGGAGGAGGCTCTCACCGGGGGGCGGCGGGTTCATGGCGTGACACTTTACCCGTTCACGGCGCGCATTGTCAGGAGTAGCTTTTTCCGGCGTCGAGGGCCGGGGGAACTCTTGCGGCGGCCATCCCCTCCATATCCCATGGCGCAGGTCTTCACGCCGGGCGGTGTCCTCGTCCTCAAGCTCGTTCTCCTCGGCGGCCTCGGCCTGCTCGCGGCGGGCTCGGTCGCCGCCTATCGCTACCTCCAGGGTCCCGAGACGCTCGCGGAAGCGCCGCGACAGCCGATTCCCTTCAGCCACAAGCACCACGCGGGCGACGACGGCATCGACTGCCGCTATTGCCACGACGGCGTGGAGGTCGCGGCCTTCGCCGGCATCCCGTCCACGCAGGTCTGCATGACCTGCCACTCGCAGCTCTTCACGGACGCGCCGATGCTGCAGCCGCTGCGGGCGAGCGCTGCCAGCGGAAAGCCGCTGCGGTGGACGCGGGTGCACGACCTGCCGGATTTCGTGTATTTCGACCACGGGATCCACGTGCGGAAAGGCGTGGGATGCGTCGAATGCCACGGCCGTGTGGACCGCATGCCGCTCGTCCGCCGGGTGGCTCCGCTCGAGATGCAGTGGTGCCTCGAATGCCACCGCGATCCGCAGCCGCACCTGCGCCCCACGCGCTTCGAGTTCGACATGCGGCCGACCGCCGAGATTCGCGCGATCGCCGGCGCGCCGAAGGCGACGCTCGCCTCCACGCGCCGCCTCACCGATTGCTCGACCTGCCATCGTTGAGGGACGCCGATGCCCGAGCCCATCCGCCTGTGGCGTTCCCTCGATGAGGTCGAGGCCGGGCTGGGCGATGGCCTTTCCCCGTTCTCTCCCGGCCGCCGCGATTTCCTGAAGCTCGCCGCGGCGGCGGCGGCGCTCGCGGGCGCCGGTTGCAGCCGTCCGGTCGAGGAGATCGTGCCCTACGTGCATCCGACCGGCGCCGCGCCCGGCGTGCCCAGCTACTTCGCCACCGCGATGACGCTCGGCGGATGCGCGACGGGCGTCCTGGTCGAGAGCAACATGGGGCGGCCCACGAAGGTCGAGGGAAATCCCGCGCATCCGGCGAGCCTCGGCGCGACGGACGTCTACGCGCAGGCCTCCGTGCTGCAGCTCTGGGATCCGGACCGCTCGCAGGCGATCCGGCACCGCGGCGCGATCGCACCGCGCGCGGAGCTCGAGGCCGAATGGCACGAAGCCCTGGCATTGCTCGAGAAGAAGGGAGGCGAGGGTTTGCGCATCCTCACGCCGTACACGAGCTCGCCCACCTTCGCCGCGCA
Source organism: Usitatibacter sp. (assembly GCA_036266535.1). Classification (GTDB taxonomy): domain Bacteria; phylum Pseudomonadota; class Gammaproteobacteria; order Burkholderiales; family Usitatibacteraceae; genus Usitatibacter. The sequence continues at coordinate 37,200 of DATAMY010000144.1, forward strand.
GATGGATGCGGTGCTCAAGCGCTTCCCGGCCGCGCGATGGCACCGGTGGGAGGCGCTGCATCGCGATCATTCGCTGGAGGGCGCGCGCCTCGCGTTCGGCCGCGCGCTGGCACCCGTCTACCGCTTCGATGCGGCGGACGTGGTGGTCGCGATCGATGCGGACTTCCTGGGCGAAGGACCCGGCCACGTGCGTTACGCGCGCGATTTCGCCGGCCGCCGCGCGCCGCGTCCCGGCGCGCCGATGAACCGCCTCTACGCGGTGGAGACCGCGCCCACGCTCGCGGGCGCCATGGCCGACCATCGCGCGGCGCTTTCGCCGCCGGCGGTCCTCCGCTGGCTGGGCGAGCTCGATGCGGCGCTGCGCGGGGAGGGCGCTTCCGGCCTGCCCCTCGTTCGCGCCGCGGCGCGCGATCTCCAGGCGCACGCGGGGCGCGCCCTCATCGTCGCCGGTGAGAGCCTCCCGCCGGCCGCGCATGCGGTGGTGCATCGCCTGAACGCCGAGCTCCGCGCGCCGGGCTCGACCGTCGCGTACATCGAGCCCGTCACGGGCGATGTGAATTGCGGCGTTTCGCTTCGGGATCTCGTCACGGATCTCGATGCCGGGCGGGTCGAGGCGGTCGTGATCCTCGGCGGAAACCCCGCGTACGACGCGCCGGCCGACGCGTCTTTCGCGTCGGCCTTGCGCAAGGCCGCCCGGACGCTCCACCAGGGCCTCTACGACGACGAGACGGCGGCCCTCTGCGCGTGGCACATCCCCGAAGCGCATTACCTCGAGGACTGGAGCGACGCCCGGGCGTTCGACGGCACGGCGAGCATCGTGCAGCCGCTCATCGCGCCGCTCCATGGCGCGCTCTCCCGCCACGAGGTGATGGCGCTTCTCGCCGGGTCGCCCGGTGCGCCGCGCGATTTCGTGCGGGCGCAATGGCAACGCGGAAGGGCGGGCCCCGCCTTCGAAGACGCCTGGCGCGCGGCGCTTCGCGAGGGCGTGATCCCGGGGACCGCATTCGCGCCGATCGCGGTGAGCGCGCGCCGGGTCGATTTCACGGCGCCGCCCGCCGTGACCGGCACGTGGACCGTTCGCCTCGGATCGGATCCTTCCGTGCGGGACGGCGCGTTCGCCAACAACGCCTGGCTGCAGGAGCTTCCGAAGCCGCACAGCAAGCTCACCTGGGACAACGCCGCGTTCATGAGCGCGGAGTCGGCAGCGAAGCTGGGCGTGAAGACCGGCGACCGCGTCGAGATCTCCTCGGGGCCGGGGCGCGTGGAGGCGCCGGCGTGGATCCTTCCCGACCATGCGGACGATGCGGTCACGCTCGCGCTGGGATTCGGCCGCGCGCGCGCGGGCCGCGTGGGGAACGGCGTAGGCGTGGACGCCTATGCGCTGCGGACGTTCGCCGCGCCCTGGAGCGCGCGTGCCGCCGTCCGCAAGGTGGCCGGCCATCACGCCTTCGCGACGACGCAGAACCACGATCGCATGGAAGGACGCGAGCCCGTGCGGGTGGTGCGCGCGGACGAGGTGGCGAAGGGCGCGCGCATTCCGGACGAGACGCCGAAGGAGTCGCTCTATCCGCCGTGGACCTACGACAGCTACCGCTGGGGCATGGCGATCGACTTGAACGCCTGCATCGGCTGCAACGCGTGCACGATCGCGTGCCAGGCCGAGAACAACATCCCGACGGTGGGCGCCGAGCAGGTGCGGCGGGGGCGCGAGATGCACTGGATCCGCGTCGACCGCTACTACGAGGGACCGGCGAAGGATCCGCGCACGTATTTCCAGCCGGTACCGTGCATGCAGTGCGAGGACGCGCCGTGCGAGGCGGTCTGCCCGGTGGGCGCCACGGTGCACGACAGCGAGGGCATCAACGTCCAGGTCTACAACCGCTGCGTGGGGACGCGCTTCTGCTCGAACAACTGCCCGTACAAGGTGCGGCGCTTCAATTTCCTGCATTTCGCCGCGGGGCCCGGCGAGCCGCCGCTCGAGGCGCGCAATCCCGAGGTCACGGTGCGCATGCGCGGCGTGATGGAGAAGTGCAACTACTGCCTTCAGCGGATCACGCGCGCGCGGCTGGAGACCGATCGCGAGGGCCGGCGGATCGCGGACGGCGAGGTGGTGACAGCGTGCCAGGCCGCGTGCCCCACGCGCGCCATCACGTTCGGGGACCTCGCGGATCCGAAGAGCGCGGTGAGCGCCGCCGCGCGATCGCCGCTCGACTACGCGCTCCTCGCGGAGCTGAACACGCGCCCGCGCACGACCTACCTCGCGCGAATCGTGAATCCGAATCCCGACTCCGGCAAAGACGCCTGACGTGGCCGAGCTCCTTTCCCCGCGCTGGGGCTATGCCAGCATCACGGACAAGATCTCGGACATCGTGCTCCGGCGGCCGGTGCACTGGATCTGGGGCCTGGGGTTCGCCGTCGCGGGGGTGCTCTCGGTCCTCTTCTTCGGGCTCATGGGCTGGCTCTTCCTCGCCGGCGTGGGGATCTGGGGCGTCGACATCCCGGT
>DATAMY010000145.1:0-21458 GCA_036266535.1 Usitatibacter sp.
CTGAAGCTCGCCGAGATGGTGATCGAGCAGACGGGATCCAAATCGAGGATCGAGCGCCGGCCGCTTCCGAGCGACGATCCGAAGCAGCGCAGGCCCGACATCGCGCTCGCCCGGGGTTCGCTCGGCGGCTGGGAGCCGTCGACGCCGCTGGAGATGGGCCTTCGGAAGACGATCGCGTATTTCCGCGAGCGGAGCCTGCGCGCGGACTAGCCTAGCGCGCGAGGAGGTGCAGCACGCCCCGGCACCCGTCCTCGATCATCTCGAGCGCCCGCACGTACTCCGGGCGGTCGCCTCCGTACGGATCCGGCACTTCCTCCCCGTGGAAGTCCTCGCCGTACTCGAGCAGCAGCTCGATCTTTCCCTTGCAGCGCGTGGGTGCGATCTTCTTCAGGCTCGCGACGTTGAACCGGTCCATGGCGAGCACGTAGTCGTAGCGGTCGAAATCCCCCGGCACGATGCGGCGGGCGAGGTGGCGCGCGATGTCGTATCCCCGCGCCTTCGCGACCTCGACGGCGGTCGGGAAGGGCGGCTTTCCCACGTGGTAATCATGCGTGCCGACGGAGGCGATCTCGAGGGAGAGCTCGACAGGCGCCTCCCCCGCCATCGCGCGGAGCACTCCCTCCGCCATCGGCGAACGGCAGATGTTGGCCGTGCAGACGAACAGGACCGCGGAGCTCATCTCAGCCGGGGACGCGGACCTCGTCCTCGTCGAGCGAGAGGAGGGGAGCGGAGGGCGCCGTCGCGGCTTCGAGGCGGCGCCACGCGCGCTGGATCCACGCGTGGTACGCGAAGAAGCCCGCGAAGAACGGCCAGAAGAGCGCCGGCTCGGGGACGTCGAGGCGCCAGCCGAAATAGCCCACCGCGCCGAAGAGCCCGCTCGCCGCGGCGAGGACCGCCACGACCTGGTTCGGCGTGAGCCCGCGCGCGAGGAGGTAATGGTGGATGTGCTGGCGATCCGCCACGAAGGGGCTGCGCCGGCGGGCGAGGCGCCGGGCCATGAGCGAAACGCAATCCGCGAGCGGCACGAGCAGCACCCAGAGCGCCGCGATGGGCGGGAGCGTCCGGCCCGGGCCCTGCGTGAGGTCGATCGCGAACCAGCCGAGCGCGAAGCCGATCATGAGGCTCCCCGCGTCGCCCAGGAAGACGCGGGCATGGGATTGCCACGGAAAGCGCAGGTTGAAGAGGAGGAAGCCCGCGATCGCGCCGCAGAGGATCACCGCCACCTGGAACTGCGCGTCGAGGCCGCTCACGCCCGCGATGGCCGCGTACCACGCGAACGCGACGAGCGCGATGGAGCCACCGAGCCCGTCCAGGCCGTCCATCATGTTGACCGCGTTCACCACGCCCACGATGGAGAAGACGGTGAGCGGCACGCCGAAGATCCAGAGCCCGATCGCGCGCCAGCCGAGGAGGTCGCCCACCGAGTGGAGCTCCACGCCCGCGCCCCAGATCATGATGCCCGAGGCGATCACCTGGATCGCGAGCTTCAGCCGCGCCGGGAGGTCCGTGACGTCGTCCCACAGGCCCACCGTGATCACGATCGCGAGCGCCACGAGGAACCATGCGGCCGCGTGCGCGATGCCGCCTGCCCACGCAGCCACGAGGAGAGACGCGAATACGGCGAGGCCGCCCACGAGCGGAACCGCGCGCGCGTGCGCCTTGCGGCCGCCCGGCACGTCGATGAGGCCCATCCGAGGGGCGACGCGCGCGAAGAGCACGATCGCGATCGCGGACGATACCCATGCGGCGGCCAGCAGCGCGAGCGCCCTTGTGGCTTCTTCGGCCATCTCTCCCTCTTCGCAGTGCGAGCGAAGAGTATAGGCCGCGGTTTCGGGCGTTGTCAGCCCTCGGAAGCCGCGTCCGCGGAGCCGAATTTCCGGCAGTAAGGGGCGATCACGGCGTCCCAGCGGGCGAAGGCGAGGGCCATGTCGTAGCGCTCCTCGAGGGCCTTCCGGGCCCGCGCTCCCATGGCGGCGCAGAGCGAAGCGTCGTCGCGCAGGCGCCGGATCGCGGCGGCGAGCCCCTCGGCATCCCCCGTCGCCACAGCGAGCCCGGCCCCGGTCTCGGCGAGGATCCGTCCGGTTTCACCTGTAACAGAACCCACGAAGATCGTCGGCCGCCCGGCGGCCATGATCCCGTAGAGCTTGCTGGGGAGGACGAGGCCCTCGAAGGCGGGCCGGAGGACGGCGAGGTGGACGTCCGCCGCGCCCAGGCTCTGCGCGAGCACCGAGCGGTCCTGGTGCGGCTCGAAGCGCAGGTTCGCGAGCCCCATGCGCCGCGCGCGCGCCTTCACGTCGGCCAAGCGGGGTCCGCGCCCCACCACGACGAACCGGATGCCGGGATCCGCGGCGAGCAGCGCCGCCGCGCCGAGGAGCGTGTCGAACTCGTGCACGCGCCCGAGGTTTCCCGAATAGGCGACGAGGAACGCGCCGCCCGGATTCCACGCGCGGCGGAGCGCATTCGCCTCCGGCGCGAGCGGCGCGATCGCGCGGCCGTCCGCCCAGTTGTGGATCACGTGCACGCGCTCCGGGGCGACGCAGCCGAGATCGCGCACGCGCGAGGCCATCGCATCTCCGATCGCCACGACGGCATCCATGCGGGCGAGCGAGCGGTCGCGCATGCGGCGCAGCATTGCCGCCACGGGGCCACGCATCCCGGGCACGCCGTATTCCACCGCGACCTCGGGGAAGAGGTCCTGCAGCCACGCGACGACATGCGCACCCCGCCCTTTCGCGAGGTGCGCGAGCACGGGCGCGAGGAGCGGCGGATCGGTCTTCACGATGACGACGTCGCCCGGCGAGACGAGCGACATCGCCGCGCGGCGGGCACCGAGCGAGTACGCGGCGTAGGCGAACGCGCGCTGCGCGAGGCCATGGGGTCCCTCGCTCGGCGCGGCCACGCGATGCACGGTCACGCCGTTCACCACCTCTCCCGGCGAATCGCTCCCCGGAATGCGGCTCGTGACCACGTGCACGTCGCGGCCGGCCGCGGCCCAGTGGAACGCGAGGTCCGAGAGCATCTGGCTCGTGGCCGATGAGTCGGGATGGAAGAAACGGTTGAAGAAGATGTGCTTCATCGGGGGCGGCAACGCTCACGCGGCTTGGAGGTACACTGCGCACCCGAAGTATCGCATCGGGACGGCTCCCGCATCCCATGAAGCGCCGCATGCGCACGCTCCTCCCGCTCCTCCGCGCGATCCCGCCCGGGACGCGCGGCAAGCACCGGCTCGCTCGCGCGCTGCTCGGCCGCACGCTGGACGAGACCGACGTGCAGGTCACGGCGCGCGACGGGACCTCGTACCGCGTCCCGAGCGTGCGGGCCTCGATCGGGTTCTCGCTCCTCGTCGACGGCGTCTACGAGCCGGACGAGATCGGGCTCGTCCTCTCGAGGCTCGGTCCCGGCGACTGCTTCCTGGACGTCGGCGCGAACATCGGGTGCTTCACGATTCCGGCGAGCCGCCGCGTGGCCCCCGGCGGGCGTGTCCTCGCCATCGAAGGCTCGCCCACGATGCGCGCGATCCTCGACCGCAACCTCGCGGAGAACGCCGCGGCGGGCGTCGAGGTGATCGGGTGCCTGGCGCTCGACCGCGACGGCGAGGCCCCCTTCCACGAGGCGCCGCCGGAGAAGTTCGGCATGGGCTCGGTCGCGGTGCAGTTCGAGCTGCCGCCGCTCCGCGTGCCGTGCCGGCGGATCGACCGCCTGGTGGCCGAGCGCGGCATCGAGCGGGTGGCCGTCATGAAGATCGACGTGGAGGGGTTCGAGAGCGCGGTCCTCGCCGGCGCCTCGCGGCTCCTCACCGGTCCCCGGCCGCCCATGATCGTCTTCGAGTTCGTCGACTGGGCCGAGGCGCGCGCGCTCGGGCGGACCGGCGATGCGCAGGAGATGCTGCGCGGGTGGGGCTACCGCATCTGGACGCTCGCCGAGTTCCGGCGGAACGGGAGGCCGCTGGACGCGCCCCTTCGCGTGGGCGCGAAGACGCTCGTCGCGGTGCGCGACGGCGCGCCTCAGGCCTGAGGCCGCACGACGACCCGGTCGCCCAGCACGAGGACGTCCATTTTCGTGCGCAGGAAGCAGTCGAGCGCTTCCGCTGGTGCGCACACGATCGGCTCGCTCTCGTTGAACGAGGTGTTGAGGAGGATCGGGACGCCCGTGAGCCGGCCGAACGCTTCGATGAGGCGGTAATAGCGCGGGTTGGATTGCGCGGTCACGGTCTGGAGGCGCCCGGAGCCGTCGACGTGCGTGACCGCCGGTATGGCGGCCCTGCGCTCCGCGCGGATCGGGAGGACCGCCGTCATGAACGGCACGTCGCCGTCCACCTCGAACCAATCGCGCACGGCCTCGCGCAGGATCGAGGGCGCGAACGGCCGGAACGATTCCCGGCGCTTGATCTTCGCGTTGAGGATCTCCTTCATGTCGGCGCGGCGCGGATCGGCGAGGACGCTCCGGTTGCCGAGGGCGCGCGGCCCCCATTCCATGCGGCCCTGGAACCAGCCCACGACGCGTCCCGCGGCCACGAGGCTCGCCACGCGCGCGCAGAGCGCGGACTCGTCGTCGAAGCGCTCCTCGGTGCAACCCGCGGCGCGCAGGTCCGCCGACCGGCTCGCGAGCGCCGCGCCCGCCGCCGCATCGTCGAACGCGGGGCCCCAGTAGGCATGGTCCATGGGCTGGGGACGCATGCCGGGCGTCGCGCGCGCCCAGCACACCAGGGCGGCTCCGAGCGCCCCGCCCGCATCGCCGGCCGCCGCCTGCACGTAGAGGCGCCGGATGGGCGTTCGCGCCTGGAGCTTTCCGTTCGCGACCGAGTTCTGCGCGCAGCCGCCGGCGATCACGAGGTCCGTCGCGCCGTAACGCGCCTGCGCGGCTTCCACCACGTGGAAGAACGCCTCCTCGTACGCGGCCTGCACGGAGCGCGCGAGGTCGCGATGGAGGGCCTCGATGGGATCCTCGGGCCGGCGTGCGGGGCCCAGCAAATCCACCAGGGCATCGGAAAAGAGCGGGCCGAAGCGCGGCGAGCCGTCGTCCCAATCGAACTCGATCCGCTCCGAGGCGTGCCGGAAGTACGCGAGGTCCAGGCGGAATTTCCCGCCCGCGTCGAGCCGCAGGAGGCGCCGGACTTTCTCGAGGTGGCGCGGCTCCCCGTAGGGCGCGAGGCCCATCACCTTGTACTCGTCGCCGTAGTGCGGAAAGCCGAGATACTGCGTGAGCGCCTGGTAGAAGATGCCGAGCGAATGCGGGAAGCGGACGCGCTCGTCGACCGCAAGGCGCTCGGCCGCGCCGAGGCCCCACGCCGCGCTCGCGAAATCGCCGAAGCCGTCGACCGAGAGCGCGATCGCGCGCTCGAAGCGCGATCCGTAGTACGCAGAGGCGAGATGGCTCTCGTGGTGCTCCACGTGCTCGACCGGCGCGCGAAGCGCGCCGTCGCCGAACGCGCGCGCGAAATGCGCGGCGAGATCGGCCCGGCGGCCGCGGCGCCGCAGGCGATCGAGGAGCGCCGCGGGCGCGGGCGGATGGCGCAGCACGAACGCCACGCGCGGCCAGAAGCCGGCACGCGGATCGTGGTTCACGGCCACGCGGTCGACATCCGCGAGCGAAAGCCCGCCTTCGCGCAGGCAATACGCGATCGCCTGCGCCGGGAAGCCCGCCCAATGCTTCACGCGCGTGAAGCGCTCCTCCTCCGCCGCGGCGACGATGCGGCCGTCCGAGACGAGGCAGGCCGACGAGTCGGCGTGGAAGGCGTTGAGCCCCAGCACGTGCATCAGCTGCTCACGAAGACGCCGCGCGCCCGAACCATTTCCATGCGGTGGCGACGATGGAGTCGAGGTCGCGATAGCGGGGCGTCCAGCCGAGGACGCCGCGCGCCGCCGTGCTGTCGGCCACGAGCCGCGGCGGATCGCCGGGCCGGCGCGGGCCGACCTGGTGCCGGATCGGGACGCCGGTGACGGACCGGCCGCTCGCGATCACCTGCAGCACCGAGAAGCCATTCTCCGTGCCGAGGTTGAACGCAGCGGCACCCGTGAGGCGTCCGTCGACCATGCGCTCGGCCGCCGCGAGGTGCGCCATGGCGAGGTCGTCCACGTGCACGTAGTCGCGGATGCAGGTGCCGTCCGGGGTGTCGTAGTCCCCGCCGTGCACCGTGAGGCGCGTGGCCGCGGGATCGCCCCCGGTGCGCACGCGCAGCGCCTCCTGCAGGACCAGGGGAATGATGTGCGTCTCCGGGTCGTGCCGCTCGCCGATGCGGCCCTCCGGGTCCGACCCCGCCGCGTTGAAGTAGCGCAGCGCCACGCTCTTCAGCCCGTAGGCGAGCGCGTAGTCCTTGAGCGCGGTCTCGACCGCGAGCTTGGTCGCGCCGTACGGGTTGATCGGCCGCTGGGGATGGTCCTCGCGCATCGGCATGCGCACCGGGCCTCCGTAGGTCGCGCAGGTCGAGGAAAACACGAGCTTGTCGACTTCCGCCTCGCGCATCGCGTCGAGCAGGTTCAGCGTGCCCACCACGTTGTTCCGGTAGTACTCGCGCGGCTTCTCCACCGACTCGCCCACGTAGCAGAGCGCCGCGAAGTGCATCACGACGTCGAAGCGGGGGCCTTCGAACGCGGCAGCGAGCGCGGGCGGATCGAGCAGGTCCGCTTGCACGAAGCGCGCCGACTGCGCCGCGTCGCGATGTCCTCGGGAGAGGTTGTCGAGCACGGCGACGTCGTGCCCCCGCTCGAGGAGGAGCTTCACCATGTGCGAGCCCACGTAGCCCGCGCCGCCCACGACCAGGATCGAGAGGCTCATCGGACCCCGCCCCGCCGGGCGACGATCGAGGCGAAGGCGTCGTGCACGCGCCGGGCCGCGGGACCGATCGCGTATTCCCGGTCGACCAGCGCCCGCCCCGCGGCGCCCATGGTGCCCGCAAGCGACGAATCGGATAGGAGGCGCACGACCGCCTGCGCGATCTCGCCCGGATCGCAAGGGCATACGAGGCCCGCGCCCGCGGCGGCGATATCCGGCGCGATGTTCACCCGGTCCGTCACGACCACGGGCTTCCCGCACGCCATCGCCTCCACGATCGACATCCCGAAGCTTTCGAGATACGAGGGGTTGAGGAGCACGGCCGCGCGCGCGAGGAGCGCGTTCCGGCGTTGCGCATCCACGAGGCCCGTCCACGTGACGGATGCGGCGGTGCCGCTCGCCGCGAAGGCGCTCCGCATCCCGGCGGCGAGACCCTCGTCGTCCGGGCCCGCGAGGACGAGCTTCGCGCCGGGAACCGCGGCCAGGACCCGCGGCCACGCGGCGGCGATGAGGTCGAGCCCCTTGATCGCGGAAAGGCGGCCGAGGAAGAGCACGACCGGCTCGTGCGGCGGGGTCGCTCCGCTCGCGAGCTCGTCCACGTCCACGCCGTTGGGCGCCACGAAGGAGCGCTCCACCGGGAATCGCTTCACGCAATTCTCGCGCTCGCCGGCCGAGGTGAAATGGATCGCTTCGGCGCCCGCGAGCGCGCGCCGGCCGAGGGTCGCGAGGAAGGCGGTCTTCCGCCATCGGCCTTTCCGCCGGATCGAGTCGCGGTCGAGCATCCCGCGCGGCGAGACCACGAACGGAATGCGGCTCGCCAGGGCCCGGCGCGCCGCCGCCTGCGTGGTGTGCGCGTAGATCCAGGGCGCGTACACGAGGTCGAACCGCGCGACGTCACGCCCCAATGCCGCGTCGAGCGCGGGCGAGCGGAAATAGCCGCGCGGCTTCTCGACCTGGAAATACGTGACGGACACGCCGTCCATGGACGTGGGCTCGCCCAGCCGGCAGGGAAGGTCGCGCGGACCGTCCGAGTTGGTCGTGTAGACGCTCACCCTGTCGCCCAGCGCATGGAGGCCTTTCGCCAGCGCGTGCACCGAGCGGACCGGGCCGCCGAAGCGCGTTGCCGGGAAGTAGCAGGGCACCACGAACAACAGGTTCAAGGGCCGGCGCCGCGGCGGCGCGGTCGCCGTTCGATCGCCCAGTAGAGGAGCACGTAGCTCGCGATCGTGCCCTGGAGGATGTTCCCGAGCAGGATCTCGGCGCTGGAGCCCAGGCCGTTCAGGAAGAAGATGAAGAACGCGAAGAACACGGCGTAGCCGCCGGGGCCGGACTCGCGGTTCGCGAAGAGGCGCATGAGCACGAGGAGGGCGAACGCGACCACGACCATGGCGAGCGTGGACCCGAACCACCCGAAATTCGCGAACCCCTCGCCGATGAGGCTGATCCCGAAGGTCGACCGCTCTGCGCCATCCTCGGTCGTGAGCCCGTAGTCCACGGCGAGCGTCTTGTTCGCCGAGGTCACCGGCTTCTCCGGCCAGAGGATCCGGGGCACGAGCGAGTAGACGAAGTACGAGTACGTCTCGCCCATGTAGTAGGGGACGGCCTCCGGGGTCGATTCGTAGACGTGCGCGACGGTGTCGACCATGCTCGTGCGGCGGACGAGCTGGAGCGCCGCGTCGTCGCCCTGGCTCCGGCCCGCGATGACGTCGGCCCAGAAATCGAGGCCCGACTCGACCCAGAGGAGCGCCTTCTCGGGCCGCGACGCCGATTCCCCACCCGCGTACCAGATCTCGTTCCGGAAGTCCGCCTTCACCGGATTCAGCAGGAGCAGCGTGGCCACGCACGCGGCGGCGAGCGCCTTGTTGAGGCGCCGCTGGTAGATCCACTGCGCGGCGAACATGATGCCCACGGGCGCGAGCGTCGCCTCGAGGAAGCCGCTGGACATGCCTTCGACGACCGCGGCCGCGATGAGCGCGTAGTAGAGGAGCCGCATCCAGAGGCCCTTCTGGGTGTAGGTAAGCCAGGCCTGGATGCCGATCGCGACCAGGAGCTGGTTCTGCAGCACGCGGTACAGGCCCGAAAGCGTGGTCTGCTCCTCCGCCCCCAGCGACGCGAAGTAGCGCGAGGAAACGAGGACCGCTGCGGAGAACACGAGGACGTAGGCGAGCGCCCGGACGCGGTTCAGGTGCAGGTTGAGGGCCGGCAGCCTCGCCACGAGCTGGTTCACGGGGCGGCTGTAGCAGACGAGGAGGAACGCGACGAAGGCGACGATCGCCATGACGAGGGCCGCGTCGATCGAGCCCGGATCCACCGTGTGGTATCCGCCCACCAGCCACAGCGTTCCGCCCGAGAAGAACACGGGAAGCGCGAATTGGACGCCGTACGCCGCGGAGAGGATCGGGATCGCGGGGACGTCGTAGCCGCTTCCCGTGCCGTAGCGCATCGACGGATAGGTGCAGAGCGCGAGGAGGATGCACGCGAGGAGCGCGGATACGAAAGACTGCCCCGCGAGCGCGAAGATGATGGCGCCGGCGATGGAGAGCGCGCCCGCGGCGATCCAGTAGTCCCGCGGGCTGAAAAGCCGGCGGGGACTGCCGATCGCGACCGCGGGAGCGCTCAAGGGGGAAGCTTCACGAGGGAAGGGGACCCGGGATCATAACCAGAGGAACGTGCCGGAAACAACCGGCCCCTCCGGCGTACGGCGCCGCCCTCAACCGGCGGCTCCCAACGCCGCCAACCGCTCGCGAAGGACCGCCGCGTGGCGGTCGTACTGGAGGTCCGTCTCGAAGGCCCGGCGCCCGGCGGCTGCCAACTCGGCCGCGAGCGCCGGATTGTCCAGGATCCGGTTCACCGCCTCGGCGATCGCCGCCTCGCTCGACGGGTCGGCCGCGAGGCCGAAACGGGCCCTGGAAAGGAGCTCGCGGAAGGAGGGCGTGTCGGCCACGATCGAGGGAATGCCCGCCGCCATGTACTCGATCACCTTGTTCGAGGCCGTTCCCATCTCGACGTGGTTCACGTTGACCGGGTCGTAGAGCGCGTGGCCGACGTCCGCCTCCCGCGTGAACCCGGCGACCTCGTCGTAGGGCACGGGCGCCAGCACGACCACGCGCTCGGCCACGCCGCATTCGGCGGCGAGCGCGGAGATGCGGCGGACGAAGTCCGCCTCGCCCGGACCCATGAGGACGAACGACGCGGAGGGATCGGTCCACCGCGGCATCGAGCGGATCGTCGCCTCGATGCCATGGCCCGGCCCGATGCGCCCCTGGCGGAGCACGATCCGCCCCCGGGCGTGCCCACGCGAGGCGAGCGCCTCATGCAGCCTGCCAGGCGGCGCGATGGACAAGGCGCGCGGCGCGTTCGGAACGACGAGCGGCGGCTCGCGAAGCCCGAGCTCCCGGCGCATCACCGCGCCGCGGCGCTCGTCCGGCACGACGACCAGGGCGGCGCGCCGCGCGAGCATCGGCTCGAACGCCTTCACGATGCGGCTCCCGGCGGGGAGGTTCCGCGCGGCATCCGCGAAGTCGTGGCAGTGGTAGACGAGCGGCGAGCCGGCTTTGCGCGCCATGAGCGCCGCCGGGAGGAGGCCGTGCATGTCGTGGCCGGCGATGATGGCGCCGGGTTTCGCGTGCTTCCACGCCAAGCGGACGAACGCGGCGTATTCGCGCCACGCGCCTCCGCGCGCGGCGGCGCTCCGCACGAGGGTGGCCTCCGCGGGCCATCGGACCTCGCCGTGGGAGCGCTCGCCTCGGCACACGATCTCCACACTCCAGCCGGCTTCGGCGAGCGCGCGGACCGCATTGATGATGGGCGGATAGCCGTTGGGATCGCCGTAGAAGACGATCTGCAGCGTTCTCACTCGCCGCTCACGCGTCCTCGGCGAGCCACGCCGAGATCGTCTTCGCCCGGTCGAGGTACGTGTGGCCGCCTTGCACCACGCGCGCGAAGGCGCTCGCCGCGAGTCGCTCGCGGTCCCCGTCGCGCGCGACGTAGTGCCGGATCTTCTCCGCGGCTTCCTCGGCGGTGTCGAAGCACTCGATGTCTTGGCCTTCGCGGAAGAGCTCGAGGATCGCGGGCGAGCGTTGCGAGAGCACGAACGCGCCGCACGCCGGAAGCTCGAACGAGCGCATGTTGGGGCCCGGCCAGGTGATCGGATCGAGGATGTTCAGCATCACCGCCGTCTCGGCGGACGCCCGGACGAGCTCCTTGCCCACGAGCTCCGTGCCCATCCAGCGCGCTCGCACCGTGCCGCGCGGGTCCGTCCGGCCGCCCCAGTATTTTCCGCCCCAGACGGCGACGTCGAATTCCCGCAGGCGCTCGAGGAGCGCTTCGCGCTCGGGACGCCAGGTCCCCACGAACCCGACCTGCCGTTTGCGCGCGCGCGCCGGCGCGGCGCCGCTCGCGGGATAGAGCTCGGTATCCGCCGCGAAGGGGAGGTAATGCGCGCTTCGGGCGCCGAAGGCGCGAAAAGAATCCGCCCACGGCGGCGTGGAAGCGGTCACGCGGTCGCACACGCGCATGCATTCGATCCGCTCGGCGTCCAGCCCGTGCGGGCTGTCGGGATAAATCATGTAGACGCGCGTGGCGGGCGACAGCACCCTGCACTGCGCGAGCGTGCCCGTCCGTACGCCGGAGGTCGCTATGAGGAGAAGCGCCTGCGGCCGGATGCGTTCCACGAGCTGCAGCAGCTCGACGTTCGCCTTGCGCACCCACGGCTCGACATGGACAAAGGTCGAGAAGAGCGCGCCCAGCCTTCCGCCGCGCACGGCCCGGCGCAACGCGGCTTGCGGATCCCATCGCTCGACCGTCCGGCCCAGGCGCGCGAACGCGCGGGCGTACGAGCTCTCGAGCGCCTCGCGGCGTCCCGCGCCCACGATGAGGATCGGCCGGGCGTCGGTCATGCCACCACCCGTTCGCGCCGCCGGCGCACCCAGCCCGCCAGGCGGCCCCGCACGCCGTTGAAGAGCGCCGCGGGGATCGTGAGGCCGACCAGCGTCACGGCCGAATAAAGGCACCAGAGGTACGCGCGATCGGTGGGGCGCAGCGAATACTCCGCCAGGCGATTGCCGGGCCAGAGGTCGCGCGCGATGCCGAACGACCAGCCCCAGTTCGCGAGCTGGCGATACTCGAATAGCCAGTAGGGATACGTGATCGCGAGGAGCTGCGTGTAGACCTTGCGGACCAGCGCGGACCTCCCGGAATCCGGAACGTAAGGCGAGATGGCGTCGACCGTCACGCGCGCGACGGAGTCGAGGCCCGTGTGCTTGTGGCGCAGCGTGAACGGCGCTCCGCGGTAGCGCACGCGATAGGTCTCGGGCACGAGCGCGCCCTCCAGCCGGATGTGGTCCAGCACCGCCACGACGTCGATGCCGGCGAGGCGCCCGCCCGCCGCGAGGGTCCGGCACGCGAGGTAGATCTGGTAGTAGATCGAGCGGTCCCAGCGGTCGGTCTCGTGCCGGGCGGCGGCGGCGCGATCGAACACGAGGCCGCTCGTGAAGCTGAACGAGCGGAAGTAGTGCGCGGCCGAGGCGGGGCCGGTGCCCAGCACGCGCGTCCCGAAGACCCGGCGCGTGACGGCGCGCGATTCCCAATCCTGGTAATTCGTGACGCAGATCTCCGGGAAATCCAGCCGCGCGAGCTCCCGCGCGAGCCGGCCCAGCACGTCCGGCGCGGCGAGCGCGTCGTCGTTTCCGAGAAGGAACACATAGCGGCCGCGGGCCTCGCGCAGGCAGAAGCGCACGTTGGCGTCGTAGCCCAGGTTCGCGCGCTGCGCGTAGTAGCGGAAAGGCACGCCCGAGGCGGCGAGGAGCGGCGGGATCGCGGCGTTCGAATCGTCGCTCGACCCGTCGTCCGAGACCAGCACCTCGAAGTTGCGCGTGTCCTGGCCGAAGAGGCTCGCGAGGTTCCGCTCGAGGTATTTCCGGCGGTTGTAGTGGGGGATGCCGATCGTGAAGAAAGGCGCCCCCCCGACCGCCGGGCCGGAGGTCGCGATCGGCTCGGGCGGCGGCGTTTCCGGCGTCATGGCGGAAGGGCGAGGGAAGCGAGCGGGGATTGTATGTCGCGCGAACACCGGTTGGAAACCTCGCCGGGCGCTATCCTTGCGGAATGAGCCGCGACGACCTGGGCGCCCTGTACCTCGACCTGCTGCGCAAATGCCTCACCGGCACGCTCGAGGAGGGCCCCGAATTGGTCGAGGTGAAGCCGCGCGACTGGCTCCGCGTCGGCCTCGCGCGCGCCCTGGGCGCCGCGGGCCTCACGCTCGCCCGCAAGCGGACCGACCTTCGGGATGCCCGGGCCCGCGGCCTCGACAACAACCCGCGGGCGGATACGATGATCGGCCTCGCGCGGCTGGACAACATCCGGGCGTGCGTCGAGCGCGTGCTGGCCGACGGGGTGCCGGGCGACCTCATCGAGGCGGGTGTCTGGCGCGGCGGCGCGGCGGTCTTCATGCGCGCCGTGCTCGCGGCGCACGACGTTCGCGACCGCACCGTCTGGGTCGCGGATTCGTTCGCGGGTCTTCCGCCGCCGGACGAGGAGGCCTACCCCGCGGACCGCGGCGACCGCCATCACGAGCAGGGCTGGCTTGCCGTGACGCTGGACGAGGTGAAGGGCACGTTCCGGAAGTACGGCCTCCTCGACGGCCAGGTGCGCTTCCTCCAGGGATGGTTCAAGGACACGCTGCCGGCCGCGCCGATCGAGCGCCTCGCGGTGATCCGGCTGGACGGCGACATGTACCAGTCGACGCTCGACGGCCTCACCGCGCTCTATCCGCGGCTATCGATCGGCGGCTACGTGATCCTCGACGACTGGAACCTGATCCCCGCGTGCCGGAGGGCGATCGACGACTTCCGCGCGCGGGAAGGCATCGTCGAGCCGGTCCTCCCGGTCGACGGCAATGCCGGCCACTGGCGGCGGGAGCGCTGAGGAGGGGCCTAGCGGATCGGTGCCGTCGCGGCCGCCGAGGAACGGCCGCCGCGGCCGCTCCGAGATGTGCCGGACGTGCGAGAGCCGCATGCCACTCGCGCGGAGGAGCCGCCAGGCATGCGCGATCCTCCCGCGCATCGCGTAGCGCAAGGCCGTGCGCAGCATCCGGCCGCAGACGTTCGCGGTCGCGATCCGGCGCTCGGCCGCGTCGAGCGGACACCCGGGGCGCGCCAGGAGCTCCAGCGAGTAGGCGGTCCATTCGGACATCGCGAGGTGCGTCGCGAGGAGCGCCTCGGATGCCTGCCCGGGCGTGCGCCGCCACCACGCCACGCCGTCGCTCGTGAGGAGCACCGGCGCCGCCGCGCCGAGCACGAACTGGATGTGCGTGTCCCCGGTGCGGAACCGCGGATCGAAGCCGCCCGCCGCGCGGAGCGCCTGCGCGCGGAAGAGAAGCTGCGTGAAATCGCGGCCCGTCACGTTCGGTCCCAGGAATTGCGACGCGTAGTAGTCGTGCGGCGAGAGCTCGACCGGATAGATGAGCTGCTCGATCCAGGGGAGGGCCGCGGCGAACGCCGCGCGCGGATAGGCCGCGAGGTGCCGCGCCATGAACTCGAGCCCGTGCGGATAGAGGTAGTCGTCGCCGTCGATGAAGATCAGGAACTCGCCCCGCGCGAGCGAGAGCGCGCGGTTGCGGTTCGCGTACTCGCCGAGGTTCCGCGGATTTCGGAAGGCGCGGATGCGCGGATCGGCGTAGCGGCGGACGATGTCCCAGGTGTCGTCGGTGGAGGCGTCGTCGCAGATCACGAGCTCCAGGTCCGCGAGCGTCTGCGCGAGCACGCTCTCGATCGCCTGCGCGACGTAGCGCGACGAGTTCCACGTCACCATCGCCACGGTCGCGACGGGCCGGCGCTCAGTCATGGATGCGCCGTGAGACGGCCGGCCGCAGGGTGGCGAAAAGCGCGAGGAGGCTCGCGGCGTAGGCGTCGTCGCTCCCGACCTCCGGAAGCCGCGCGCTCCAGCGGGCGAGAAGGGCGGGCTCCTCGATCACTTCCACCAACGCCGCCCGGAGCGCACGCCAGTCGCCGTACGGAAAGGTCCGGCCGTTCACGCCGTCCTGGATCACGTGGTCCATGCCCGCCGACTCCGAACGGATGACGGGCGTGCGTTGCGCCACGAATTCGAGGAGCGCCAGCGACGGCGACTCGAACTGGAGCGACGGGATGCAGGCGACGTCGACCTCGGCCATCGCGCGATGGAGCGCCTCGTCGTCCGCGGGTTGCACGAAACGGACCGACCCGCGCGCCACCTGCCCATGGAGGCGGCCGCGGTCGGGAAACATCGGGGCGACGAGCTCCTCGGTCGCGTAGCGCGCGTGGATGATGCGCAGCTCCGCCTTGCCGGCCGGGAGCGAATCGAACGCCCGGGCGAGGAGGTGCAGGCCCTTGTCCACGTGTGGGCGGCCGACGAAACCGATCGCGAGCGGCACGCCGCTTCCGGGCAGGTTCCGCCGCTTGAGGGTCCGCGCCGTCGCAGGAAGTCCCTGGGGGATCGTCGCGAGCCGCGCCGCGTCGATGCCGTGCCCGGCGAGGAACGCACGGGCGTTCTCGTCCCCGACCACGAATCGGTCGATGCGCTCACGCCATCGAGCAGCGTAGTCCCGCGAATCGCCCAGTGCGTCCCACAGGCGGTGCGGCGCTAGGCGCGCGGGAGGAAAGATCCGCTCGAGGATCGGCGCGGCGAGGCGGTTGCGCAACGCCGACCGGATCGCGCGCTGCCGCGGAGCCGATTCGCGATTGAGGCACGCGAAGCATTTGCCGGCGCTCTCCGGGCCGGTGCAGCGGCGCCCGACGGTATCCACGAGGAAGGTACGCCTGCAATAGGCGTTGAAATCGCCGACCATCGAGACCGTCGGCACGCCGTGCGCGCTCGCGGCCTCGGCGGCCCATGCCGGCCCGTGGACATCGTAGACGACCTCCGGTGCATGGCGTTCGATCGCGGCGGCGAGCGCGTCGACCGCCCGTGCGTCGTGGCGCCACGCGGAAAACGGCACGCGCGTGTCGGTGATGGGATAGCGCTCGACCGTGACGCCCGCGGCCTCCGGAACCGGCCCCACTTCCGGTGCGACGACGTGCACGCGCGCGCCCTGCCGCGCGAGGGCGCGCGCATGGCGCATCGCGATCACCGGCCCGCCATGCGGCATGGCGCCGGAGGCGATGGCTGTGCTGAGGATCACCCTCAGGCGGGAATCCATTCGAAGTGCCCAGCGGAGCGGGACGCGCCCCCCGCCGACGTCGTGCTCGCGACCGGCACCGCCGCCGTGGCGGCCCAGAGCCTCGCATAGAGCGAGTGCATCGCCTCGGTCACGTCGTCCATCGAGGGAACGTCGGGGACACCCGCGCGCAGGCGCGCGAGGAGCGCGGGATCGCGCGCGAGCCGCTCGATCGCGGATCCCCACGCGTCCGCCTCGAAGGGGGGAATCAGGAGGCCATCTACGCCGTGGGAAACGCGCTCCGCGATGCCCCCCAGGTCCGACGCGATGACCGGCGTCTTGGCGGCGAACGCCTCGAGGACGACGAGCGGCCCGGTCTCCAGCACTTGCGAGGGGACCGCGACGGCGTCGTAGTCCGCGAGCGCCCGCACCACCGCTTCGTGCGCGAGGGGAGGAAGGAGCCGCACGCGCGCGTCGCCGGAGGCCTCGCGCCGCAGCCGCCGGCCGTACGCCGTTTCCACGCCCGCGGGAGGCGCCACGAAGATGTCGAGCCGGACATCGAGCGCCGGGCGCGCGCGCAGCGCTTCGAGAAGGATGTGCATGCCCTTCATCGCGTCCAGCCGCGCGAGCGCCGCGATGCGCAGGCATGTCCGCCGCGCCGTGGGAACCCGTTCGACCGGCGAATGCTCGATACCCTGGCCGCACAGCGAAATCTTGGAGACCGGCACCCCGTTTTCCACGAGGAGGTCGCGCACCCATCGGGACGGCGCCACGAGCGCATCGGCGAGCGAGAGGAATTCGCGGGCCGCGGCGTGCTTGCGCGCAATGAGCTCCTGCATCCGCAGCGCCGTCGCGGGGCGGCCGCGGATACCGGATCGGCCGACGATCTTCCCGATGGCGGGGGGCACGCGCCCCACGATGCCGGACAGCGGCTTCGGCATGCCGAGGCGGCGCAGGTTGCATGCGGCGCACGCGCGCGCCTCGAG
Organism: Usitatibacter sp.; assembly: GCA_036266535.1. GTDB lineage: Bacteria > Pseudomonadota > Gammaproteobacteria > Burkholderiales > Usitatibacteraceae > Usitatibacter. Next base: position 16,888 of record DATAMY010000145.1, read on the forward strand.
CCGGCCGGCGCAGGGCTGGCGGCGGTCCTTGAGGAGCGTGCCCACGGCGCAGGTCGTGGCGGCGCTGTGGTAGGTGAAGACGAGGGGGATGCCGCGCGACTTCACCGCCCGCGCCGCGGCGAGCGAGACCTCCGCGGTCAACGCGTGCGCATGCACGAGGTCCGGCTTCTCCTCGTCGAGGATGCGGCAGAAAGCTTCGGCCGCGACCGGATCTCCGTCTCCGTACACATGGTCGAACTCGAAGGCGGGGGCCATGCCCGCGAAGCGGCGCACGCGGACGCCGGAATGCTCGTAGGCGCGCTCGCTCGGACCCGGCGCGCAGACCACGCAGTCCACGCCGCGCTCGAGCAGCCGCGTAGCGAGCCCGCGCACGTATATCTCGGTGCCGCCGATCGAATCCTGGAAGTACGTCTGGAGGACGTGCAGGACCTTCGTCACGGTGCGCTCCCTGGTTCTTCGCCATAGACTACGCCGAGCCTGCCCGCCTCTGCCAGAGGCACGGCGAGCGCGTTGCGGACGTGCCCCGCAACAGCCTGCGAAGCGAAAAATTCCGCGAGCGTGCCCGTCGCCTCGTCGATTCCGAAATAGCGATAGCCGCCGGAGAAGACGGCCTCGATGGCCCCGATCACGTCGACGCGGGTCTGGCCGTGGATCGCAGGCAGGAACTCCACGAGGAAGACCGGGCGCACGCCGCGCGAAGCGAGCCCGGCGCAGCCCCGGATCACGCGCGCCTCGTGTCCTTCCGTGTCGATCTTCATGACGATCGCGCGGCCTTCGAGCGGCACGCCGTCCAGCATCTCGTCCAGGCGCGCGACGCGGACCGGAGCCCCCGCGCCGCCTTCCCCGAGGTACGCGGTCGACGATCCCTCGTCCACGAGCGAGGCCTCGCCCGCCTCATCGGCGAGCGCCGCGTTGAAGAGCCGCAAGCGTTCCCCGGCGCCGGCGAACGCGCGCTGGAGGAATGCGAATCGCGTGGGGCTGGGCTCGAACGCGAAGTAGAGGCCCGCCTCGCCCAGCCGCCCGAGCACGTGCAGGATGTAGAGGCCGTCGTGCGCGCCCACGTCGATGAAGACGTCGCCGGGTTTCACCAGGCGCGCCATGACCGCCACCTCGAGCGGCTCCGGCGCGAGGCGGCCCGACAGGTGCCGGAAATCCTCGCTCGCGATATCCACCACCAGCCGCACGCCGCATCCCGAGCGAAAAGGCACCGCGCGAAGCGCGGGCCAGCCCAACTTGCCGAGAAGCTGGCCCATGCGCCACTGGCCGCGCGCGAAGGGCCACGCATAGTGGAGCGCGGACGCGAGCCGCGCGGGCAGCGCGCCTTCGCACGAGAGCCATTGCTCGCGGGGCCCGCGCACGAAGGGCTTCCAGCGCCGGGCGGCGGCCGGGTCGATCGGGGCGAGCCGCCCGGCCATTCGTGCCGTCAGCCGCGCACGAGCGTGGCGAGGCGCCGCGTGGCCTTCCAGCCGACGATGCGCCCGGCAATGCGCGAGGCGCGCCCGCCGCCGTGCGGCCGCCGCGGCGGGAGTCCCAGCTCCTCCGAGATCGCCTCGGCTCGCGCGACCAGGTCCGGAAAGCGGGGATAAGCGAGGTACTCGAACGTCTCGAGGCGCGCCACGATCGCCGGGCGAACGCGCGGCGAATCCTCCGCGGCGAGGAGGTGGCGCGCGCAGAGCTCGTAGGAATTGAGCAGCGATTCCCATGCCCAACGGTCGGTACGCTGGCTGTAGCTCGCGTTCCCGGAGCGATAGTGGACGCGCGCGGCGGGCACCTGCGCGACGCCGTCCGCGGCCAGGAGCACGCGGGCGAAGTACTCGCCATCGTCGTTGATGCCCGCCTTCGGATTCCAGGGCCCGGCCGCATCCGCCACCGGCCGGGGGACGAGCCAACCGTGCGGCGCCATCATGTCGCCGTCGGCCCACGCGTGCACGAGCCAGTCGACTCCGCGCTGGCGCGGCTCGGGCCAGGGCGGCTGCCACTCGGTATCGCGCACGTTGCCGCGGAAGCGGCCCCAGAGCGACGCGGCGACCCAGCGGCCACCGAGCGCCCGGAGCGCTTCCAGCTGCAGCGCGATCTTGTCGGGCGCGATCACGTCGTCCGCGTCGAGGTACTGGATGTAGTCGCCGCGGGCGCGCGCGAGCCCGGCGTTGCGCGCTTCCGCCGCGCCGCGATTCTCCTGCCGCAGGCGCTTCAGGCGCGGGTCGGTCCGGCGCTCCAGCCGCTCCCACGTGCCGTCGGTGGATCCGTCGTCGATCGCGAGGATCTCCAGCTCGCTATGCGACTGGCGCTCGAGGCAGTCGAACGTCTCGTCCAGCCAGGCGGCCGCGTTGTAGCAGGGCACGATTACGGATACGAGGGGGGCGCCCATGCCTCAACCCCTGACGAGAGCGAGGAGGCGGTCCGCGAAATCGCCGATCGGGTCGCGCGGGACCACCGCGAGCGCGCGGCGGCGGGCGGCCTCGCCCAGCGCCGCCATTTCGCCCCGCCGCTGCCACAGGCGCTCGAGCGCCTCGTCGAGGAGGTCCGGCGTGGGGGCTGCGGCGACGAAGCCGCTCACGTTGTCCTCGATGAGCTCCGCATTCCCGCCCACGTCCGTCACGACCGCGGTGCGCGAACAGAGCATCGCCTCGATCAACGCGAGCGGCGTTCCCTCCATGCGCGAGGGCAGCACCAGCGCGTCGTGCTCCGCCCAGACCGCCTCGATGTTTTCCACGTGTCCGTGGAACGTCGCCCGCTCGAGCGCGAGGCGCGCCGCAAGGGCTTTCAAGAGGGATTCGCATCGCCCCGTGCCGAAGAACCCGATCTCGACTGGACGCGCCCGCCATCTTGGCTGGGCCAAGGCGTGAAGGAACAAGTCCTGACCCTTGGACAATGGGTCGAGCCGGGCGACGCAAGCAAGCGATAACCCAGCCTTCCCAATGCGTGGCGGCGTTTGGGGCTCGGACGGCACCGTGAAGGGGTTGCTTACCAACTCGTGCCGCACCTCGCAAGCCAGTTGGTCGCAAAGCATTCGCCAGTTGTCCCTGGCGACGAAAAAGTTCGTAAGGGCGCTGGAATATGCGGTTCGGGCGGCATCGGCTCGCCGATCGTCCGGCCAATACACCGTGCCGTTTGCCTGGGTGACCGACACGTATTTCCAGCCCCGCTTCGCGCATTCGTTCATCACCGGGACGCCCTCAAACGGATGTCCTTGGGATACGACCACGAGATCCGGCATTGAATCTCCGCGGGCGAACGGAGCGGCTGAAAGCGGGCGCCCCAATGCGAAGCGCAGCATTCGCACGGGCGCACGCGACCATCCTGGCCGCTCAATGATGGATGCGCCCGCCTTCCTCAGCTTCTCGATCTGCGGTACGCGCGGATGCCACGCGAATACATGGGCGGCGACCGAGTGGCCGGCATCCAGCAGGCGGGCGGCCGCTCCCGACCAGAGTTCCTCGCTGCCGCCCCATGGTGCAGCGCCCATCGTCGTTACAAAGCGGAAACTTAACACGGCTCTATAGGAGGTCGTTGTTGAAGCAGAACAGATTCTCGTTTCGATATACGACGTCGACGTTCAATGACGAGATCGCCTTGATGAAGGTGCGCGATCGCGCTTCCCGGGGAAAGAGCCAGTCGTGCAGCTCGATGATCACGACCGGAAAGCGGCCAACCCATTCCACGCGCTCGCTGAAGAGCTCCTGCTCGCCTCCCTCGATATCGATCTTCGCTATGAACGGTACGCGCCGGTCGTCGGCCGCCGCCTTTTCGACCAGGTCGCGCGCGCACACGACAGGCACGGCATAATCACCGGAAGCGCCGAGTCTGAAGCCCCAATCGCTGATTCCCGGGTCCTGGACGAAGAGGGTCCCTTCTCGCGCGCCGAGGCCGCCCCGGATCAGCGAATAATCGAGCCCATGGCAGTTCTTCTTCAGCAGCTCGCAGTTCCCCTGCTCCGGCTCGATGGCAATGACATGGGAGTGAGGATAAGCTGCGGCAAACCAGACGACGCTTGCCCCGATGTTGGCTCCACCGTCTAGAATGAGTGGCGCTTTGCCGGAGGCGATGATCGCGTTGTATTTCCGATGGATGTCTGCATGCCGCCGGAACATCTCGATGCTGTAGTCCCGATTGACGAATATCTGATGGAATGCGCCGAGATCACCTTCGCTTCGGCTGCGCACATGAAATCGCCGTTCGACACCATCGAGCGAGACGCGGATACCGCGAAGGCTGTCGTCCGTCGGCCGCAGCCGATGCGCGAGCTTGGCGATCCTGAGATCGAACCTGGAAACCTTGCAATGCAATGGATGCCGACCCTCCTGGAACTGGCTGAGGCCCGTTCACTCGCGAAGCCGGATTATATCGATCCGAGCCGGGCGACGATTCGAGTCTCCTGCCGGGAGGCATAGCGAGATGCCCGCGATTTCGGCGGTCGTGCGTACGTGGAACAGCGCTTCGACTGTGGAGCGGACGCTCGAATCCATACGCCGCCAAGTACCCCCGATCGCGGAGATCATCGCGGTCGACTCGGGCTCGGTCGATGCCACTCTCGCGATCTGCCGAAAGTACGGCTGCATCATCGTTCCATA
>DATAMY010000146.1:0-51793 GCA_036266535.1 Usitatibacter sp.
GATCTGGGCATCGCCCAAACCGCGGCCGCGGCCCGGGGATGCGGGTTAAGGCGCCAGTCTTGCTCGAGATTCGCGATGGCTGCGGGAGCGGGCGGCGGCTTCGTTTTCCCGGTCCGTGGAGTCGCGGCTCGAGCGGACGCAAGCGCAGCGGGCGGCCGGCAGTCAGTCGCCTGAAGCCGTGAAACCGAGACCAGCGCCGCCGTCGTTGCGGCCTGGGCTCGGTTTCCGTGCTTCTGGACGACGACCGATGAGCCCGCTTGCGACGACTCGGACCGGGAAAACGAAGCCGCCGGCCGCTCCCCCTTCGCGGTCCTACGGCGTTTGACCCAGTTTCAAATCCTGGTGCGGCGCGTCGGCTGCCGGCGGGAAGGTCTCGGGCCGGTGGTCGGCGATGAAACCATCGCGGTTCGGCATCGCCACCTTCGCGAGGTTGCCCGCGTCGATGACCGCGTCCGGCGCGATGATGTTCGCCTGCGCGAGGATGTAGGCGGTGACCGCGTAGACCTGGTCGTTCGTGAGGCTCCCCGGGGCATTGAGCGGCATCGACCGCTTCACGTAATCGAAGAGGGTCGTGGCATAGGGCCAGTAGCTCTCGACCGTCTTCACCGGCGCCTTCTTCGGGTCCGCGTTCACGAGCGTTCCGCGCCCGCCGATGAGCCGGTCGCCCGCTCCGCCCTGGAGCTGCGCGCCGTGGCACGCCTCGCACTGCTGCGCGTAGACGACCTTCCCCTGCGCGACGGTGCCCGAGCCGGCGGGGAGCCCGCGGCCGTCGGCGAGCGGGGAGACGAACCGCGCGAGCTCGGCCGCCGAAGGTGTCGAGCCGAAACCGTACGGCCCGGCGGGGGCGATGGCCGTCGTCGCGCAAGCCGCCGCGCCCGACAAGGCCGCGGCGATGAGCACGCGCTCAATAGTGGTGGACATTGGAGACCCTCCCGTCGCTCGCGACGAGCCAGCTCTGGATGGCGTTCAGGTGGTAGATCGAGCCGAGCGGGCCGTCGAGGCCCCGGACCGCGATCACCTGGCCCAGCGTCGGCTGGACGTAGCCCGTGTCGTCCATGCATCGGCTCTGGAGGATCGCCTCCCTGCCGTCCCACACCCACGGGAACCGGAAGCGCGTGTGGCAGACCGGCAGCACGGGCTGCTGGAGCGCGGCCTCGCGCCACGTCCTTCCCCCGTCGACCGAAACGTCGACCCGCCGCACCGAGCCGCGTCCGGACCACGCGAGCCCGCTGATCTCGTAGAAGCCGGGGCCGTCCAGCATCATCTCGCCCGAGGGCGAGGTGATCACCGACTTGGCCTCCATCTCGAAGGAGAACTGGACGGCCTTCCCGCTCGGCATGAGGTCCGTGTACTTGGAGGTTTCCTCCCGCGTCATGAACGGCGCGTCCGAGACCTCGATCCGGCGCAGCCACTTGATGTTCATGTTGCCTTCGAAGCCCGGCACCAGGAGACGCAACGGGTAGCCCTGCTCCGGGCGGATCGCCTCGCCGTTCTGGCCGAACGCGACGATGCAGTCCTTCATCGCCTTGTCGAGGGGGATGCTGCGCGTCATCGCGGCGGCGTCGCCGCCCTCCGCGAGCAGCCACTTGGCGTTCCCCGGCACGCCGCACTCGTTGAGGAGCGTCGAGAGCGGCACACCCGTCCATTCCGAGGTCGACGTGAGCCCGTGCGTCCCCTGCACGGTCTTCATCGTGGGCTTGTACCACTCCGTGAGGCCGTTGCCGGAGCATTCGATGAAGTGGATGCGCGAGACCGACGGAAAGCGCCGCAAGTCGCGCATCGAGAACTTCCGCGGCTGCTTCACCAGCCCGTGCACGTAGAGCTCGTGCCGGGCGGGATCGATCACGGCGGTCCCGCCGTGGCTGCGCTCGAAATGCAGGCCCGACGGCGTGATGATGCCGAGGCCCTTCTGGAGCGGCGTGAAGGTCCACGAGGACTGCGGCGTCGCGGTCTTGAACCGCTCGCGCACCTCGGTCTCGAACTGCGAGCGGCTGCCGTAGCTCGTATCGGCCAACGGATAGCCCTGGACGCGCGTCGCGTCCGCCGGGACTTCGTGCTCCGCGGCCCCGAGGGAGGCGGCCGCGCGCGCGCGTTCGAGCCCCGCAGCGCCGCCCAACGCGGCCATGGAGCCGAGGACGAAGCGGCGGCGCGCGCCGCTGGGCTTCAGTCCGCCGGGAAAGTAGGGGGAATCCGGGTCACGGCGCTCGGCTTCGAGGAAGCGGTCCTCGCGGGCGCGCCTTGCCTCCAGGCCGTTTTTCCCACCGTTCGTCCCACCGGGAGCATCACGTTCGGCCATGGCGCCTCCTATCGACCCCAAGGCGCGGACAATACGCCCGGGTCGCCACGGTGTCCATGGCGGCCGGCTTAACGGCCGCAACGCGAGAGCCGATTTCCCGGCGCGCTCAGAGCACCGCGTTCAGCAGCAGCACGGCGGCGATCGCGAGCACCGCGATGCCATTCTGCATTCGATAGCTCATCCGGATTTCTCCACGGATCTCAGGAAACGGAGCACGTCTTCCAGCGGGAAGCCGCGCCCCTGGAGGAAGCGGGCCTGGCGGGCCTTCTCGCGCGGATCCGGCGCCGGGGCGGCGAAGCGGCTCTTCCACACCGATTCCATGCTCGAGGCGCCGTCCGCCGCCGCGGCGCGAAACCCGCGGGCGATGGTCTCCTCGTCCACGCCCCGGGCGCGCAGCTGCTGGGCGAGCTTCAAGGGGCCGAAGCGCCGGGCCTTCGCGCGGATGGTCTGCTCCGCGAAGCGCGCATCCGAGAGCCAGCCGCGCTTCACCAGCTCGTCCAGCAGGCAGGCGAGGTCGTCGCCCTCCCCCACGTGGACGGCGAGCTTCCGCGCGAGCTCGTCGCGCGAATGCTCGCGCCGCGCGAGGAGGCGAAGCGCGCGCGCCTTGAGGGAGGGTTGGGAGCGATTTCTCATTTGTGGGTCCCCGATCGCTGCCCGCTCGCGCGGGCGCCGAGGATGACGGGTCGACCGATCACCCGGGCGCCGAGGATGACGGGGCGACCGATCACCCGGGCGCCGAGGATGACGGGACGCTCAGTCCGCCTCGGCCGCGATCTCCGCCACCGGCATGCCGCCGGCGATGCCCACCGCCTCCCGGATCTTCTGCTCGATCTCCTGGGCGATGGCGGGGTTGTCGCGCAGGAACTCGCGCGTGTTGTCCTTGCCCTGGCCGATCTTCTCGCCCTTGTAGGCGTACCAGGCGCCGGACTTCTCCACGATGCGGTGGTTCACGCCGAGCTCGATGATCTCGCCCTCGCGGGAGATGCCCTCGTTGTAGAGGATGTCGAAGTCCGCGGTCTTGAACGGGGGCGCGACCTTGTTCTTCACGACCTTCACGCGCGTCTCGTTGCCGATCACTTCTTCGCCCTTCTTGATCGAGCCGATGCGGCGGATGTCGATGCGGACGGAGGCGTAGAACTTGAGCGCGTTGCCGCCGGTGGTGGTCTCCGGGTTGCCGAACATCACGCCGATCTTCATGCGGATCTGGTTGATGAAGATCACGAGCGTGTTCGAGCGCTTGATGTTGGCGGTGAGCTTCCGGAGCGCCTGGCTCATGAGCCGCGCCTGCAGGCCCATCTGCGGCTCGCCCATCTCGCCCTCGATCTCCGCCTTGGGCGTGAGCGCCGCGACCGAGTCGATCACCACGCAGTCGACCGAGGCGGAGCGCACCAGCATGTCCGCGATCTCGAGGGCCTGCTCGCCGTTGTCCGGCTGCGAGAGGAGGAGCTCCGAGGTGACGACGCCCAGGCGCTGCGCGTACTGCGGATCGAGCGCGTGCTCCGCGTCGATGAAGGCGGCGGTGCCGCCCAGCTTCTGGATGTTCGCGATGACCTGGAGCGTGAGCGTGGTCTTGCCGGACGACTCCGGGCCGTAGATCTCGACCACGCGGCCGCGCGGGAGGCCGCCCACGCCGAGGGCCATGTCGAGGCCGAGGGAGCCGGTGGAGACGACAGCGATCGCCTTGTCCACTTCCGCGTCGCCCATCTTCATGATCGAGCCCTTGCCGAACTGCTTCTCGATCTGCGAAAGGGCGGCCTGGAGGGCCTTGGCCTTGTTCTCGTCCATCTTGGGGGTGTCCGGGGCGGGGCTGGAGATGACCTTGAGCATTGGAATTATCCCATTAGTGGTTGGTTGTTGGTGATGGTGTCGAGACTATGCGGCGCGAGGCTCATGGCGTGAGCTACCTCGTGCGCCGGGCGAGCCCGGCCATGACGCCGAAAATCTCCAGTCGCCCCCGGGGGCGGATGACGGGATACGCCTTGTTCGCCGGCTTCAGCACGAACTCGTTGCGCTCCTTCGCCAGGTACTTCACGGTGAACTCGTTGTCCACGATCGCGACCACGATGTCGCCCAGGTTCGCGTTGGGCTGCACTTCGACGATCAGCAGGTCGCCCTCGTGGATGCCCGCCTCGATCATGGAATCGCCCTTCACCCGGACGAGCGTGGTCTTCGAAGGCACCTTCACCAGCCAGTCGTCCAGGGTGACGAGGTCGTAGCCGTCCGCGATCGCCGGGTTGGGAAGCCCCGCCTGCACGGCCGAATCCGCGAGGCGCCGCTCGAAGAACCGGGCGCCGGGCTTCAACTGCCGGTCCGGCGTCCAGTCGAGGTACCCCGCCTCCTCGTAGCGCCGCACGCACTCCGCCACCCAAGACTTCGCCGAGATCCCCCACAGGTGCGCGAGCACCGAATACGACGGGATCACCTTGTGCTCCGCGTAGTAGTCCTGGAGCTTCTCCAGGTACGTGGGATCGAGCGCGGGCTTCTGGACATTCAACGCCATGGCGGCCGGGGACGATGACACAGAACGAATGTTCTGCAAGCTACCGAACGAGCGTTCTGTTGTCAAGCAATGGATTCCCGCCTGAAACCGCGGGAATGACGATTTTTTTGACCGTCATTCCCGCGAAGGCGGGAATCCAGCTAATCGATCAGGTCGATGAGTCCCTGGAGGGCGACCAGCACCGACTGCCGCCGCACGGCCTCGCGGTCGCCGTCGAAGACGAAGCGGCGGCATTGCGCCGGACCGCCCCGGTAGGCCCAGGCGAACCAGACGAGGCCCACGGGCTTGGTCATCGTCCCGCCGCCCGGGCCGGCGATCCCGGTCACGGCCACCACCACGTCCGCGGGGCTCGCCGCGAGCGCCCCGGAGGCCATCTCCGCCGCGACGTCCTCGCTCACGGCGCCGTTGCCGCGCAGCGTCTCGCGCGAGACCGCGAGCATCTGCTCCTTGGCCTGGTTGGTGTAGGTCACGAAGGCGCGGTCGAACCACGACGAGCTGCCGGGGATGCGCGTGATCGCCTCCGCGACCGCCCCGCCCGTGCAGGACTCCGCGGTCGCGACCCACAGGCTGCGCCGCAGGCACGCGTCGCCGAGCGCCTGGGCGAGGGCCGTCACCGGGTCGCTCATCCCTGCTCCCCCGCACGTCCGCGGTACCAGTACGTGTAGCGCTCCTCGAAGCCGAACTGGCGGTAGAGGCGCCGCGCCGGCTCGTTGTCCACCTTCACCTGCAGGTAGGCGTGGCGCGCGCCCAGCTCCCAGGCAGTCGCGAGCAGGCTACCCATCACCGTTCGCGCGTGTCCCCGGCGGCGCGCCGCATCGTCGGTCACGATGTCGAAGAGGCCCGCGCAATCGTCCTCGACGATGGTGAGCCCGGTCGCGACGATCCGGCCTTCCTCGCGCACCGCCACGGGCCCCAGCCGAAGCGGCATGCCCTCGAGGCGCGCGCGATGGGCCGCGCGATGCTCGGGCGGCGAGCCGCGCATGGCGCCCACGGCATCGACCCAGGCCGCGAGCTCCATGGGCTCGGCGCCGTGGGCGCCCACGTGCGCGGGATCGATCGCGGCGGCCTCGACCGCGGTCGGCTCGAAGCGTCCATAGCCGCGGCGCTCGAGGTCGGCATCGAGCGAGGCGGGCTCCGTGAAGGGCGTGATGCGGAAGATCGCGGGGACGCCGGCCGCGCGGTACAGGCGCTCGCAATAGGCGATCTTGGTCGCGATCTCCGCCTTCGACGGGTACACCGGATTCACCGAGCGGGCGCGCTTCGCCTTTCCCTTGAGCAGGCGCAGCAGCCAGCCGTCGTAGACGAGCTGCCCGGGGGGCGCGGAGGAGTTGAGGCTCAGCTCCTCGATCCGCCGGTCGTCCGGCGCGCCCACTTCAGGCCCCCGGCGCGCGAAGCCGCTTGCCGCTCTCCGCGTCGAAGAAATAGAGGTTCCGCGCCTCCACCGAGAACGGGAGGACGTCGCCCGCCGCGGGGTTCGCATGGCCGTCCACGCGCGCGACCACCGGCGCGCCGGCGAAGGTCGAGTGCACGAGGGAATCCGCTCCCAGCGCCTCGATCGTCTCGACCCGGAGATGGAAGGGGATGCCGCCCGGGCGGCCGAGCGCGAAATGCTCCGGCCGCACGCCCACCACGAGCGACTGCGGCGCGGACGCGCGGAGCGCCTCCGGAAGCGGCACCCGCACGCCCTCCCCCGTCTCGACCTCGTTTCCCTCGCGCCGGGCCGGGAGGAAATTCATCGACGGCGAGCCGATGAAGCCCGCGACGAAGCGCGAGGCCGGATCGTCGTACACCTGGATCGGCGCGCCGATCTGCTCCACCATCCCCGCGTTCATCACGATCATCCGGTCGGCGAGCGTCATCGCCTCGACCTGGTCGTGCGTCACGTAGACGCTCGTCGTGCGCAGCTCCCGGTGGAGCTTCTGGATCTCGAGGCGCATCTGGACGCGGAGCTTCGCATCCAGGTTCGAGAGGGGCTCGTCGAAGAGGAAGGCCGCCGGCTGGCGCACGATCGCGCGGCCCATCGCCACGCGCTGCCGCTGCCCCCCGGAGAGCTCGCGGGGCTTCCTCTGCAGGTAGGGGGCGAGCTCGAGGATCGCCGCCGCGCGGTTCACGCGCTCGCGGATCTCCTCGCGTGCCATGCGCCGGATCCGGAGCCCGTAGGACATGTTCTCGTACACCGTCATGTGCGGGTAGAGCGCGTAGTTCTGGAACACCATCGCGATGTTCCGGTCCTTGGGCTCGACCTCGTTCACGCGCTTTCCGCCGATGCGGATCTCGCCTTCGGTCGCGGTCTCGAGGCCCGCGATCATGCGCAGCAGCGTCGACTTGCCGCAGCCGGACGGGCCCACGATCACGATGAAGTGGCCGTCCTCGATCGCGACGTCGGTGCGATGGATCACCTCGGTCTTCCCGAAGGTCTTGCTCACGCCATGAAGGGAGATCTCCGCCATGTGCTCTACTTCTCCGTGTCCACGAGGCCCTTCACGAACCATTTCTGCATGAGGACGACCACGAGCGCGGGAGGCATGAGCGCCAGCATCGCGGTCGCCATGATGATGTTCCACTCGTTGAAGGCGTCGCCCCCCGAGATCATGCGCTTGATGCCGATCACCACCGTGTACATCGACTCCTTGCCGGTGATGAGGAGCGGCCACAGGTACTGGTTCCAGCCGTAGATGAAGAGGATCACGAAGAGCGCGGCGATGTGCGTCTTCGAAAGCGGCAGGACCACGTCGAAGAAGAAGCGCATGGGTCCCGCGCCGTCGATGCGCGCGGCCTCCACCAGCTCGTCCGGGATCGTGAGGAAGAACTGCCGGAAGAGGAAGGTCGCGGTGGCGGAGGCGATGAGGGGGAGCGCCAGGCCCGCGTAGGAATCCAGCAGGTGCAGGTCGGAAGCCACCTTGAAGGTGGGGATGATCCGCACCTCCACGGGCAGCATGAGCGTCACGAAGATCATCCAGAAGAAGAAGTTCCGGAGCGGGAAGCGGAAGTAGACGATCGCGAACGCGGAGAGGATCGAGATCGCGATCTTCCCGATCGCGATCGAGAGCGCCATCACGAGGCTGTTGAAGAGCATCGTGGAGACGGGCGCGGACGAGCCGTTCTCGGAGCCCGCGACGAGCGCCTGGTGGAAATTGGAATAGGCGTGGGTCCCCGGCGTGAGCGGCATCGGCACGTTCACGATCTGGTCGAAGGTGAGCGTCGAGGCGACGAACGTGACCCAGAGCGGGAAGGCCACGACCGCGACGCCCGCGATCAGCACCGCGTGGGCGACGAACGTGCCCACGGGGCGGTTCTCGACCATGCCGCCGGCGAGGGTCGCCATCAGTACTGCACCTTCCGCTCGATGAAGCGGAACTGGACCACCGTGAGCGTGATCACGATGAACATGAGGACCACCGATTGCGCGGACGAGCCGCCGAGGTCCGCCGCGCGCACGCCGTCGTAGTACACCTTGTAGACGAGGATCTTGGTCGACTCCCCCGGCCCGCCCTGGGTCGTGGCGTCGATCACGCCGAAGGTGTCGAAGAAGGCGTAGACGATGTTCACCACGAGGAGGAAGAACGTGGTGGGCGAGAGCATCGGGAAGACGATCGTCCAGAAGCGGCGGATCGGCCCCGCGCCGTCGATCGCCGCCGCCTCGATCATGGATTTGGGGATCGACTGCAGGCCCGCGAGGAAGAAGAGGAAGTTGTAGCTGATCTGCTTCCAGGTCGCCGCCACGATCACGAGGAGCATCGCCTGGTTGTCGTTGATGATCCAGTTCCAGTCGATGCCGGCCTTCCGCAGGAAGTACGTGACGATGCCGATCGAGGGCGCGAACATGAAGGCCCACAGCACGCCCGCGATCGCGGGCGCGACGGCGTAGGGCCAGATGAGGAGCGTCTTGTAGACGAGCGCCCCGCGCGCGACGTGGTCCGCCATGGTCGCGAGGACGAGCGAGATCGAGATCCCGGCCGACGCCACGAGCGCGCTGAAGACCGCCGTCACGCGGAACGAGTCGAGGTAGTGCGAGTCGTGGAAGAGCTCGGCGAAATTCTGGAGCCCCACGAACTGGCTCGAGAGCCCGAACGCGTCCTGCACCTGGAACGAGTAGTAGACGGCCTGGATCGCCGGCCAGAAGAAGAACACGACCGTGACCGCGACCTGCGGCAGGAGGAGCACGTACGGCAGCCAGGCCGATTGGAAGACGACGCGCTTTTCCATTGGGTGCCGTCCGCCGTTCCCTATTCCGTCCCCTGCGTCGTTCCCGTGAAGACGGGAACCCAGTCAGGTCGATCGCCTTGGCTGGATTCCCGCCTGCACGGGGATGACGGATACGGGGTCAGCGATTTGCCGCCTGGAACTTCCGCAGGATCTCGTCGCCGCGCTTCACCGCCTCGTCGAGCGCCGCCTTCGCGTCCTTCTTGCCGGAGAAGACGCTCTCCATCTCCTCCTCGATCACCTCGCGGCCCTGCACGAAGTTCCCGAAGCGCAGGCCCTTCGAGTTGGGAGTCGGCGGCTTGTTCATGAGCTGCTTCACCGCGACGTCCGCGCCGGGGTTCTTCTCGTAGTAGCCCGATTTCTTCGTGAGCTCGTAGGCGGCGATCGTGATCGGCACGTAGCCCGTGCTCACGTGCCAGTCCATCTGCACCTCCGGCCGGGAGAGGAAGCGGAAGAACTGCGCGACCCCCTTGTAGACGTTGTTCGTCTTGCCGGACATCACCCAGAGCGAGGCCCCGCCGATGATGGAGTTCTGCGGCGCGCCCTTCACGTCGTCCCAGTACGGGAGGAAATTCACCGACCACTGGAACTTCGCCTGGCGGCGGATGTTCGCCTGGGCGCCGGTCGACGAGGTGAGCATCGCGCACTCCCCGCTCGCGAACTTGGCCTCCGCCTGGTTCCCGCGGCCCGCGTAGGTGAACATCCCGCGCTTCGCGAGGTCGCCCAGCATCGCGATCTGCCGGACGTGGAGCGGCGAGTTGATCTTGAACTCGGTGTCCAGACCCGCCATGCCGTTTTCCTTCGTCCCGATGGGCACGTTGTGCCACGCCGAGAAGTTCTCGATGTGGGTCCACGACGGCCAGCCGGTGGTGTAGACGCACTGCTGCCCCGCGGCCTTGAGCTTCTCCGCGTCCGCCACGAACTCCTTCCACGTCTTCGGCGCCTTCTCGGGATCGAGCCCCGCCTTCTTGAAGGCATCCTTGTTCACGTAGAAAACCACGGTCGAGCTGTTGAACGGGAAGGACAGCATGTTGCCCTTGCTGTCGGTGTAGTAGCCGGAGACCGGCGGCAGGTACGCCTTGGGATCGAACGGCTCGTCCGCATCCTTCATGAGCTTGTAGACCGGGACGATGGCGCCCTTCGCGGCCATCATGGTCGCGGTCCCCACCTCGAAGACCTGGAGGATCGCCGGCGCGTTGCCCGCGCGGTACGCGGCGATGGCCGCGGTCATCGACTCCGGATAGCCGCCCTTGAAGACCGGCACGATCTTGTATGCGCTCTGGGATTTGTTGAACTGGTTCGCGAGGTCCGACACCTTGTCGCCCAGGGCGCCGGCCATGGAGTGCCAGAACTGGATCTCGGTCTGCGCGAAGGCGTTCGGTGCGGCGAATGCGACGAGCGCGGCGAGCGCGGCGAGCGATTTGCGGATCATCTGGGCTGTCCCCTCCAAGGATGGCCGCGAGCGATTGTGGGTTGGACTTCCGCGCTCGCGTGACCGGCCCAATGGTACAACGAATGGAATGCCGGTTCCTTGCCCCGGACGCCGCTCAGCCGCCGGAAAGGGCCGCCACGACCAGCACCTCGTCGTCCGCCGCGAGACTCCGCGCGAGCCGCGATTCCTGGGAGCGGTTCACGAAGATCTTGATGTGCGCCCGGATGGCGTCCTGCTCGTCCACCACGCGGAAGCGGATGCCCGGGTAGCGGCGGTCCAGGTCGCGCAGGAGCTCGTCCAGCGTCGCGCCGTGGGCCTCGACCTCGCGGCGGCTGGCGGTGTACTCGGCGAGCGGCGTGGGGAGGAGCACCTTCACGCGGCGAGCGCGGCTTCCACGGAATAGACGTGCGGGAGGTGCAGGCACAGGCAATTCCAGCGCTCGCCCTCGTCGAAGCTCGCCCAGACCTCGCCCCCGGTCGTGCCGAAGTAGAGCCCCACGGGAGCGAGCGCATCGGCGCCCATCGCCTGGCGCTTCACCGTGTACCAGGCCTGCGCGCGCGGCAGTCCCTCGTCCTGGCGCTCCCAGCTCTCGCCCCGGTCGCGGCTGCGATAGACGGCGGGCTTCCCGTCGATCGGCACGCGCGGCCACACGGTCCCCCCGTCCATCGGGAAGACCCAGAGCGTCGCGGGATCGCGCGGATGGAGCACGAGGGGGAAACCCACGTCGCCGATCTTCTTCGGCATCGCGCGGCCGATCCGCTCCCAGCGCGAGGCCTTCCGGTCCAGGCGATAGATGCCGCAGTGGTTCTGCTGGTAGAGGTCGCCGGACTGCGGATGCACGCGCAGGCAATGGACGTCGTGCCCGTACTCCGCGTCCGGATCGGGGAGGAAATCCGCGGCGCATCCCCGGTTCAACGGCGTCCAGGTGGCCCCGGCGTCCCGCGACTCGAAAGCGCCGCCCGCGGACATGCCCATGTACAGGTGCCGCGGGTCGCGCGGATCGAGATCGATGGAATGGAGCGTGCCCCCGTCCGGCGGCGCTTCCTGCAGCCCGCCCATCCACGTGACGCGGTCCGGATGGTCGTTGAAGCCGGCGACCCCGTCCCACGTGCGGCCGCCGTCGTCCGAGACGAAGAGGCCCTGCGGGGAAGTGCCGGCGTACCAGCGCTCCGGCGCGCTCGCGGGCCCCGGCGTGAGCCAGAAGACGTGGCTCACGGAAGCGCCCTTCGCGCCCTGGGCCGCCTTGGGGAACGCGGGCGGCCTCGCGCTTTCCTTCCACGATTTCCCGCCGTCCTGCGAGCGGTAGACCGTGGGCCCCAGGTGCCCCGCGCGCACGGCGGCGACGATCGTGCGGCCGTCGCGCGGGTCGAGGATGGCGTGGTTCACGATCTGGCCGAGGAAGTGCGGGCCCTCCATCGACCAGGCGCGGCGGCGCCGGTCCGATTTCAGGACGAACAGGCCCTTGCGGGTTCCGACGAGGACGCGAAGCCCCGGCATGCCGCCTCCCTGGTGGGACTACTGCTCCTTGCGGATGAGGGACTTGAGCGAGCCCAGCAGGCCGCGCTTTTCCTCGGCCGTCGGCTCCTCGGGCGCCTTGTGCACGACGTACTGCGGCTCGACCTTCGGGCGCGCGGGGGCGCCCGCGGCGGGACGCGCGGAGAGCGAGGAGCGCTTCACGACCTCGGCCCACTGGTTCGGCCGGCCGATGAAGTACTTCGCGAACTCCTCGACGCCCTGGTCGTTCATCTCGGTGGCGAGCAGGTTGAAGAAGTCGACGGTGAAGCCGCCCACGTTCTTCGAGACGATCTTCATCTTGCCGGTCTCGTGGTCGCCCTCGACCTTCGCCTGCACGCGGAAGTCGCACTTCACCTTGAAGACCTCGTGCGTGATGACCTTGCGCTCGTTCCTGAACTGCTCGCTCTTGTGCTCGATGTTCGACTGCCAGAGGATGTCCCGGAACTTCTCCATCTCGTCCGGGCCCTTCTTCACCGTGAGGATCTTGTCCGACCAGCAGCGGTAGCCGACCTGCACCTCGCCGTAGTAGTCCTTGTCGATGAAATGCTTCGACCGGAAGTCGCAGAAGAAGTCCTTCACGACGAGGCCGTCGATCTTGCCCACGGTGGGGAGGTCGAACGAAAACGGGCTCGGCATCTGGACGACGTTCAACTGCTTGCCGAGGTCGTTGAGATACAGGAACGTGCGGCGCAGCGCGTGGTCCACCGCGACAGCGGTGGCGCGCATGCTTTCGGTCCGGTCGACGTCCTGCGCCTTGAGCGCGTCCGCCTGTTTCTTCAGATCGTCTAAGAGTCCCACGGAACCTCCTTAGGATTCCGGCAGTCAGGGGCGGATTTTAACGTATGATCCCCGCGGAAACCAAAAGCCGGAGCCCAATTCCATTTCAGATGAAGGCCATTCTCGCCTTCGACCAGGGCACCACCAGCTCCCGCGCGATCGCCTTCGGGCATGACGGCCGGATCCTGGGGAAAGCACAGCAAGAATTCCGCCAGATCTTCCCACAACCAGGCTGGGTCGAGCACGATCCCCTCGAGATCTGGCATTCCCAGAGGGAAGTCGCGGGCCAGGCCCTCGCCGGGGCGGGGCTCTCGCGGGACGACGTCGCCGCCATCGGGATCACCAACCAGCGGGAGACCACCCTCCTCTGGGAGCGGTCCACTGGGCGACCCGTTGCAAATGCAATCGTGTGGCAGGACCGACGTACCGCGTCCCGATGTGACGCGTTGCGACACGCGGGCCACGAGCCGCTTTTCCGCCGGAAAACCGGCCTGGTCCTCGATGCGTACTTCTCGGGGACCAAGCTCGCATGGCTCCTGGAGCACGTCCCGGGGGCCCGCGCGCGGGCGGAAGCGGGCGAGCTCGCGTTCGGCACGGTCGATACCTGCTCGCCTGGCAGCTCTCCGGCGCTCGCGTGCACGTGACCGAGGCGAGCAACGCCTCGCGCACCCTCCTCTTCGACATCCACGCGCTCGACTGGGACGACGAGCTCCTCGCGATCCTCGACATCCCGCGCGCGGTGCTTCCCGCCGTAGTGTCCTCGAGCGCGCCGTTCGCGCAAACCGCGTGCGAGGGGCTTCCCGCGGGCATCCCCATCGCCGGCATGGCGGGCGACCAGCAGGCGGCGCTCTTCGGGCAAGCCTGCCTCGTCCCGGGCATGGCCAAGAACACCTACGGCACCGGCTGCTTCGCGTTGATGAACACGGGAACGCGCCCCGCCGAATCGAAGAGCGGGCTCGTGACGACCGTCGCGTGGAGCGGCGCGCACGGCACGGCCTACGCGCTCGAGGGGAGCATCTTCATCGCGGGCGCGGCGATCCAGTGGCTGCGCGACGGGCTGGGGATCATCGGGAAGGCTTCGGACATCGAGGCGCTCGCGGCGAGCGTTCCGGACGCGGGCGGCGTGCACCTCGTCCCCGCGCTCGCGGGCCTCGGCGCTCCCTACTGGGATCCGCACGCGCGGGGGACGATCCTCGGCATCACGCGCGGCACCACGCGCGCGCACCTCGCGCGGGCGACCCTGGAGGCGATCGCCTGCCAGAGCGCGGATCTCATCGGCGCCATGGCCGCGGATTCCGGCATCCCGTTGAAGGAGCTGCGCGTGGACGGCGGCGCCACCGCCTCGAACCTCCTCATGCAGCTGCAGGCGGATCTCCTCGGCGTGCCGGTCGTGCGCCCGCAGGTGACGGAGACCACGGCCCTCGGCGCGGCCTACCTCGCGGGCCTGGGCGTGGGCTTCTGGAAGGACACGGACGAGATCGCGGCCCTCTGGGCGCGCGAGCGCGTGTTCGAGCCGCGGATGGCGCGCACGGACGCGCAAGAGCGCCTGGGGGCGTGGAGGCGCGCGGTCGAGCGCTCCCGCGGCTGGGCGGCCGATGGGTGAGCGGCTAGGTCTCCGGCGGATCGAGGCGCAGGAAGTGGCGCCGGTAATGGCGCAGCTCCTCGATCGATTCCTGCACGTCCGCGAGCGCCTCGTGGCGCCCCTCCTTCGCGATGCCCTGGAGCACTTCCGGGCGCCAGCGGCGCGCGAGCTCCTTCAGCGTCGAGACGTCGACGATGCGGTAGTGCAGGTACTGGTCGAAGGCGGGCATGTAGCGGGCCATGAAGCGCCGGTCCTGGTGCACGGTATTCCCGCAGAGCGGCGCGGTGCGCGCGGGCACGAGCGGCTTCAGGAACTCGACGAGGCGCGACTCGACCTCCGCCTCGTCGAACGTCGAGGCGCGCACCTTGTCCACCAGGCCGGACTTCCCGTGGGTCGCCTTGTTCCACGAGTCCATGGCCTCCAGCACCGCGTCCGGCTGGTGGAGGACGTACACCGGCGCCTCCGCGATCGTGTTCAGGTCGGCGTCCGTCACGATCATCGCGACCTCCAGAATGCGGTCGCGGTCGGGAACGAGCCCCGACATCTCCATGTCTATCCAGACCAGCGGGGTCCTGTCCTGCGTGACTTGTGCCATGAGATAAGGAATTCGCGCGTCGCGCCGATTGTGTCACGGCGCCCGGGCCACCACCATACACCGTGAGCGCCTCCGTCTTCTCGATCGTCTTCGCCGTCTTCGTGCTCGCGGCGCTCGCCTGGCGCACCTGGCTCGCCGCGCGCCAGGCCCGGCACGTGGTGCGGCATCGCGACCACGTCCCGGGCGATTTCGCGGCGCTGATCCCGCTCGAGGCGCACCGCAAGGCCGCGGACTACACGCTCGACAAGCAGCGGATCGGGATGCTCGAGTCCTGGATCGTCGACGGCGGCGTGCTCCTCCTCCTCACCCTGGGCGGCGGCGTCGCGGCGATCGACGCGCTCTCGCACCGGGTCCTGGGGAGCGGGCACGCGCGGGAGCTCGCGACCGTCTTCGGCGTGATGCTCGCGAGCACGCTCGCCTCGCTCCCCTTCGAGGCGTGGCGCACCTTCGGCATCGAGTCGCGCTACGGGTTCAACCGCACCACGCCGGCGCTCTTCGTGGCCGACCTCGTGAAGGGCGCGCTCCTCGCGGCGGTATTGGGAACGCCGCTTCTCCTCGCGATCTTCTGGCTGGTGCGCGAGACGGGCACGTACTGGTGGCTCTACGCGTGGCTCGCGTGGATCGCCTTCACGCTCCTCCTCGTCACGATCTTCCCGCGCTGGATCGCCCCGCTCTTCAACCGCTTCACCCCGCTCGAGGAAGGGGAGCTGCGCACGCGGATCGAGGCGCTCCTGCGCCGCTGCGGCTTCCGCGCGGAGGGCCTGTACGTGATGGACGGCTCCCGCCGCTCGAGCCACGGCAATGCGTACTTCACGGGCTTCGGCGTGAACAAGCGGATCGTCTTCTTCGACACGCTCATGGACCGCCTCACGCCGCCGGAGATCGAGGCGGTCCTCGCCCACGAGCTGGGCCACTTCGCCCGCGGCCACATCCCGCGGCTCCTCCTCGTGCGCTTCGGCCTGGCACTCCTCCTCCTCGCGATCCTGGGCTGGCTCTTCCGCGAGCCCGCGTTCTACGGGGCGCTCCACATGAGCGAGCCGCACATCGGCGCCGCGCTCGCGGGCTTCGCCCTCATCGTGCCGGTGTTCACGTTCCCGTTCCAGCCGCTCTCGAGCCTCATGGCGCGGCGCCAGGAGTTCGAGGCGGACGCCTTCGCGGCGAGCCATGCGAGCGCCGCGGACCTCGTGAGCGCGTTGGCGAAGCTCTACCGGGACAACGCCTCGACGCTCACGCCGGATCCGCTGCATTCGCTGGTGTATGATTCGCATCCCCCGGCGACCCTGCGGATCGACCATCTCCGGCGCGGCCGCGAAGCGCTCCCATGAACGAGCTCGCCCGAAAGAAATGCAAGCCCTGCGAGGGCGGGGTCGCCCCGCTCACGCCGGAGCAGGTGAAGCCCCTGCTGAAGGGCCTTCCCGGCTGGTCGCTCGCCGACGGCGCGATCGCGAAGACCTACCAGTTCCGGAACTACTTCGAGACGATGGCGTTCGTGAACGCCGCCGCGTGGGTCTCGCACCGCGAGGACCACCATCCGGACATGCTGGTGGGATACAACAAATGCCGCGTCTCGTACGTGACGCACGCGATCGGCGGGCTCTCCGAGAACGACTTCATCTGCGCCGCGAAGCTCGACGCCCTCTTCGAGATCTAAGGCGGATCAACCACAGATGAACACAGATGAACACAGATAGTTCTTCGAGAAGTTGGACACTTCGCCAGTCTTCGAAGACCCGATGACTGACACTTCCGCAACGCTCATGGCGCCAGGAAATCCATCTGTGTTCATCTGTGTTCATCTGTGGTTCGTTCGCCTCAAATGACCACGCGGAGGGAGCGAGAACAACAAGTCGTGGTCGAGGGCCGGGTGGTCGCGGATTTCGGCCGCGAGTTCCTGGTCGAGCTGGCCGACCGCCGCCAGGTCGTCTGCACCCGCAAGGGCAAGAAGCAGGACGCGACGTGCGGCGACTTCGTCGAGGTGCGGCTCACCGGCGGCTCGCAGGGCTCGATCGAGCGGCTGGGGACGCGCCGGAACCTCCTCTACCGGTCCGACCAGTGGCGGGAGAAGACGCTCGCCGCGAACGTGGACCAGGTCGTGATCCTGGTCGCGCCCAAGCCGCCCTTCAGCGAGGCGTTCCTCGACCTCTCGCTCGTCGCGTGCGAGGCGGCGCGGCTCCCGGCGATCATCGCGCTCAACAAGTCGGACCTTCCCGAGCACGCGGACGCCCTGAAGAAGCTGGCCCCCTACGAGCGGATCGGCTACACCGTGATCACCATGTCCGCCAAGTTCGACACGGCGCAGCCGCTGCGGCCGCACCTCGAGAAGAAGCTCACGCTCCTCGTGGGCCAGAGCGGGATGGGGAAGTCGCGCACCGTGAACGCCCTCGTGCTCTCGGACGTGGCGCGCGTGGGCGAGCTCACGGCGTCGCGCGAAACGGGGGCGCAGACCACGACCTTCTCGCGCTTCTACCGCCTGGACAAGGACACCGCGATCATCGACACGCCCGGCTTCCAGTCCTTCGGCCTCTTCCATTTGACGGAGGACCAGATCGGGGAAGCGATGCGCGAGTTCCGGCCCTTCCTCGGCCGCTGCAAGTTCAACGACTGCGCGCACCTGGGCGAGCCGGGCTGCACGATCATCGAGGCGGCGGGGCGCGGGGAGATCACGCGCGAGCGGCTCTCGTTCTACCAGGTGCTGATCGAGCAGCACCGGGAGCTCCACGAGGCGCACCCGGAGTGGTCGCGCTGACCCTCTAGCGGGCGATGCGCACGGGGATGCGGCGGCGGCCGAACTGCGCCCCCGCGTCGAACCGCCCGAAGCGTCCCGCGATCGCCGTGCCGCAATCCGGGCAGCGCCCGTCGTCCCGCAGGCGATAGGCGCCGATCCTGTGCCAGTCGCGCTCGATCAACGCCGCGCGGCAGGCCGGGCAATGCGTGGTCCCGCCCTCGCGGTCGTGGACGTTTCCCGTGTAGACGTAGTTGAGCCCCTCGTCCATCGCGATGCGCCGGGCGCGCGCGACCGTCGCGGCCGGCGTGGGCGCGATGTCGGACATCTTGTAGTCGGGATGGAACGCGGTGAAATGGAGCGGCACGTCCGGTCCCAGCTCGCGGCGGATCCAGCGGCTTTCCTCCCGGATCTCCGCGTCCGAGTCGTTCTTGCCGGGGATGAGGAGCGTCGTGATCTCCAGCCACACGTCCGTCTCGTGGTGGAGGTAGGCGAGCGTGTCGAGCACGGGCGCCAGGCGCGCGCCGGTGAGCTTCACGTAGAAGTCCTCCGTGAAGCCCTTGAGGTCCACGTTGGCGGCGTCCATCTTCGCGTAGAACTCGCGCCGCGGCTCGGGCGAGATGTAGCCCGCGGTCACGGCCACCGTGCGGATGCCCGCCTCGCGGCACGCGTCCGCCGCGTCCATCGCGTACTCCGCGAAGATCACCGGGTCGTTGTACGTGAAGGCGACGCTCGCCGCGCCGCATTCGACCGCCGCGCGGGCGATCGCCTCGGGCGAAGCCTCGTCCATCAGCCGGTCCATGTCGCGCGACTTCGAGATGTCCCAGTTCTGGCAGAACTTGCACGCGAGGTTGCAGCCGGCCGTGCCGAACGAGAGCACGGCGCTTCCGGGGTGGAAATGGTTGAGCGGCTTCTTCTCGATGGGATCGACGCAGAACCCGGAGGAGCGCCCGTACGTCGTGAGCACCATCGCGTCGCCCACGCGCGCGCGCACGAAGCAGGCGCCGCGCTGGCCCTCGTGGAGCCGGCATTCGCGCGGGCAGAGGTCGCACTGCACGCGACCGTCGTCCAACCGGCGCCACCAGCGGCCGGGATGCAGAGTCCCCTCGATCGGGTCGGGTTGGCGTGCGGTCACCGGAACTTCTCCACCGTGTAGCGCGAGACCTGCATGCGGGGATGCCAGAAGCGCGCCGGCAGCCGGGCCTTTCGCCTGAGCTCCGCGAGGAAATCGATCGGGTCCGGAAGGCTCTCCCACACCTGCGGGAGGAACGTCGCGCGGTGGCCGTCGTACTCGAGCACGATGCCGTCCACCCCGGGGCGGAGCACCGCGGCGAGCTCCGCCTCCGTGGGCGCCGCGATCGACGCGCGCGGGGAGAGCACCGACACCTCGACCTCGAGGCCCGCCCTCTCCGCGGGACGCACGGGAGGAAAGCGCGGATCGCGGTACGCGGCGGCATGGGCGTTGTGCGCCACGTCGTCGCCCAACGCGCGATGCGGATCGACGGTTCCGATGCAGCCGCGGAGCTCTCCCGCCTCGCGAAGCGTCACGAAGCTGGCACCCGTCTCGCGCAGCCACTCCTCCTGCCACTCGAGCGGCCCGTATTGCCCGGACGGATCCGCCTCGATCGCCTCGCGGGCGATGGCGACGAGGATGCGCCCGCGGCGGGCGTGCTCATCCATGGCCGGGCGCCTCGTGAAATGCGAACGCGCCGTATCCCACCACGCGATCGCGGCTCCCCGCGGTGTCGCCGGAGTTGCGCAGGTCGACCAACTCCGGCGTGAGGCCCTTCCGCCGCGCGAGCGCGAGGAGGCCGTTGATCGGCGCCGCGCCGCACGCCTCTTCGGGCACGAGGGTCGGGTCGAGGCCCAGGATCGCGCGCGCGGTGTCGCCGTCCCGCGCCCGCGCCGCGTCGTACGGCAGGTAATGGGAAAGGTCCGAGCTCACGACGATGAGCGTCTCGTCCCCTCCCCAGAGGAGGTCCAGCACGCGCGCCATCTCCCCGGGCGAGGCGTCGCCCACGACGAGCGGCACGAGGGCGAAATCGCCCAGCACCGACTGCAGGAACGGGAGGTGCACCTCCAGCGAATGCTCGAGCGCGTGCGCCCGGTCGCTCACTTCCACGAACGGCAGCTCGCGCAGGCTCGCGACCGCGTCGAGATCGAGCCGGACGGGCCCGAGCGGCGTCTGGAACCCGGCCGTCGCGGGGACGGCGATGCCGTGCACGTAAACGCGATGCGCCGGCCCCGCGAGGACCACGCGCCGGATGCGGCCCGCGAGCGGCGCCACGCGCGCGTAGACCGAGCCCGCGATCGGGCCCGAATAGACGTACCCCGCGTGCGGGGCGATGATCGCCTTGGGCACGGGCGTGGCGGGGTTCCGGGGGGCGGAGGCGACGTGGCTCGTCACCTCCGCGGCGAGCGCCGAGGCCTCGCCGGGATAGAAGCTGCCGGCCACGGCAGCCGGGCGAATCGCGGACATGGGATCTCCTCCGTAGCGACAGGAGATGCGTCCAGCCTAGCACTTCCGCAAGGGGTTCCGGCGGCTTTAGCCCAGCCGTGCCGCCGCCTGGAGGAGGTAGACGATGAGCCACAGCGCGAGCGCGCGCCAGAGGAGTCCCTCGAGGCTCGCGAGCGCATCCTCCCGGGCGTCCTCGCCCACCCCGAGCCGGGGGCGGACGACCAGCGCGCCGCCCGACGAGATCGGGTCGCCCAGGCACACGCCGAGCGCCCCCGCGCCGCTCGCGAGCACGATCCCCTCCTCCGGCCGGATCCACGCCGCCGCCTGCGAGCGCCAGCAGTAGATCGCGTCCTCGAAATCGCCCACCACCGCGAAGGCGAACGCCGTGAGCCGCTGGGGGATCCAGTCGATCGCGTGGAATGCCCGCCCGGCGAACCACCCGAAATCGCGCTCCTGCGGGTCCACGACCTGGTCCCAGCTCCGGGCCGCCCGGAGTGCCAGCGGATAAAGGACGAGGCCCAGGGGCCCGGGAAGGACGAGGTACCAGAAGAGCGGGGCGAAGACGCCGTGGTGCGCCTCGCGCAGCGCCTGCTCGGCCGCGAGGCGCGCGAGGGTGCCCGCGTCGTCCGCCACGACCGGCTCGTCCTGCCACTCTGCGAGCCGGCCGGCGGCGCCCGCGAGGTCGCCCTCGCGCAGGCGCTTCTCGATCGCGGAAAGCTCCCCGGCGGTCTGCAGGAACCGGAGCGTGCCGTAGAGCACCACGATGTCGAGGAGCCAGAGGACGAGCGGGTGGATCGCGCCCGCCGCCGCCGTGAGAAGCGCCGCGGGGACCATCACGCCGGCCATGAGCGCCATCCACGCGACGATCCCGGAATTGCGATCGCCCGCGTCCAGCCGCTTCGCGGCCGAGAGGCACATGCGCCCGTAGAACGCCATGAGCGCCTGGCGCGGCGCGGGCGGATAGGCGTGCTGCGCGAGGAGGCAGACGAGGAGTGCGAGGAGGCTCAATGCGGGCTCCGGGTGGCCCGCCGATTATAGGTCCGCCGCGCGCGCGGGAAGGCGTGCCCGTTTGCCGCGGACGCCCGCGAAGTGCGCCTCGACGCGCCGCAGGTCCGCCTCCACGTCCGCCGTGGGCTCGATGAGCGGGCCCAGCCGCAGGCGGCGCGCGTCGTAGTCGAGGGACGCGAGGAGCACGGGGACTGCGGCGCCTCGCGCGATGTGCAGGAACCCGGTGCGGAAATGTCCCGCGCCCTTGCGCG
This sequence comes from Usitatibacter sp., assembly GCA_036266535.1. Lineage (GTDB taxonomy): Bacteria > Pseudomonadota > Gammaproteobacteria > Burkholderiales > Usitatibacteraceae > Usitatibacter. Next base: position 21,340 of record DATAMY010000146.1, read on the forward strand.
TCCCCTGGGGCGCCAGGGCGAGGACCAGGCGGTGGGCGCCGTCGAAGGCCCGGACCGAGTCGCCGACCACGCCGTGCGCGCTCGCGCGGTCCACGGGAATGCCGCCCATCCAGCGCAGGATCGCGTCGAACGGGCCGCGGAAGAGCGTGTGCTTGCCGAGGAAGGTGAGGCGCAGGTCCAGCGCGAACATCGCCGCGATGCCCACCACGAAGTCCCAGTTCGACGTGTGGGGCGCCACGGCGATCACGAGCTTGGGCGTGTTGGGAATCTCGCCCTCGACTTCCCAGCCCAGGAGCGCCAGCACTCCACGCCCGAAAGCCCGCGCCGCCGGGTTGCCGCGCTGGGGAAGCGCGTCGCCCAGGGCGGGGACCGCGGTCACGCGAAGAGCGCCGCCATCGCCTTCAAGTCCACGTTGCCGCCGGAGAGAATGATCCCCACGCGGCGGTCGCGGACGTCGATCGCGCCGGACATGACGCCCGCGGTCGCGAGCGCCCCCGTGGGCTCGACCACGAGCTTCATCCGCTCCCACAGGAAACGCATGGCGTGGACCAGCTCCTCGTCCGTCACAGTGATGATGTCGTGCACGTGGCGCAGGACCAGCGGGAACGTGACCGCGCCCATGGACTGGGTGCGCGCGCCGTCCGCGATGGTGACGGGATTCTCGACCCGCTGGAGCGTGCGCGTGCGAAACGAGCGCGCCGCGTCGTCGCCCGCCGCGGGCTCCACGCCGATCACCCGTGTGGCGGGCGAGAGGTGGCTCGCGGCGACCGCGCAGCCGGAAAGGAGCCCCGCGCCGCCGCAGCACACGAAGAGGAAATCCAGGGGGCCCGCGTCCTCGATGAGCTCCTTCGCGGCCGTCCCCTGGCCCGCGATCACGTCCGGATGGTCGAAGGGCGGGATCACCGTCGCGCCCTTCTCCTTCGAGACGCGCTCGGCCACCGCCTCCCGGCTCTGCCCGGCCGCGCGATCGTAGAAGACCACCTCCGCGCCGTACTCGCGGGTCGCCGCGACCTTCACCGCGGGCGCATCCGCGGGCATCACGATGGTGGCCGGCACGCCGAGGTGGCGCCCGGCGAGCGCCACCGCCTGCGCGTGGTTCCCGGATGAGAACGCCACCACGCCGCGGCGGCGCGCATCGGGTCCCAGCTTCGCGAGCGCGTTGTACGCCCCGCGGAACTTGAAGGCGCCCATGCGCTGCAGGTTCTCGCACTTGAAGAATGCCCGGCACCCCGCGAGCGCGTCGAACTGGCGCGAGGTCGCCACGGGCGTTCGGTGGGCGACGCCCGCCAGCCGCGCGGCGGCGGCCTCGATGTCCGCGTAGGTGACCGGGGCCGGCGCGGCGTTGTCGTTCACTCGAGGCTGATCTTGTCGTCGAAGGTGACGGACAGGTCCGTGCCGCCGAGCGTGAGCGTCATCTTCACCGGCAGGCTCTCCATGCCCTTCAGCTTCCCGGTGCTGATGCCCTGCTCGACCGCGGCCTCGATCTCGCGCTGCGAATGCACGCCCACCATCTTCAGGAACTTCCGGATGCTCATGTTGAACGCGTCGGGATTCATGCGGGGCCTCCTCAGGCGGTGGGGCTGGTGGCGGGGCGGGTGATCGCGGCGAGCGCGTCCTTCAGCGTGTCCTCCGTGAGCGCGTTCACGCTCTCCGCGAGGATCTCCGCCTCGGTCGCCACCTTCTCCGGGAGGCTCCGGCTGTCCATCACCGCCACGAACTGCGCCGCGGCCCCGGCCACGCGGAGGAGCCGGGCGCGCTCGGTCATGAGCAGCTCGATCTCGCTCGAGAGCATGAAGGTCGTGGTGTCCTGCATCGTGGTGGTCATCGGCATCGCTCCTGTGAGCATTCGATTTTACTCGCCCGCGCGGCCGGGGGCCGCGAGCGGCAGGTTGGAGAGGAGGTTCTGGGGCTTCATGCGAAGCGACCGGTCCGGACGGCAGGCGAGCCCCAGGTACACGGGCCTTCCCGCGAGCTCGGGAAGCGCGTCGGCCGGATCGCGGAACCGCAGGCGGAAGAGCAGCACGAGGCGCTCGAGATCCGCGGGCGCGACCGGCTCGCCCCGATAGAGCGCGTTCAGGATCGCCGTCGCGTCCACGTCGAGCCCGACGTGCCACCGCCACCGCTCATCGTCCACCCGCGCGGCGGGCTCGATCGTGACGGCCGCCCCCGCCAGCCGGCCTATCCAGCGCTCGAGGACGCGGGCGAGCGCGGCGGCGCCCTCGCCGCCGGGCGCCAGGTCGAGGACGAAGCCATGGAGCTCGTCGCGCAGGAAATAGAGCGGCGCGTTCTCGTGCGAGAGGACGTCCATCTTCACCGCCGCCGTGGGCGCGGCCTGGGAGCGCAGCAACCGTCCCACGTTGCCGAATCCGCCGGTCTCGGCGTAGACCTCGATCGTCGCGGCGTCCGCGGCGAGGATGCGGCCGCCTTCCACGGCGATCCGCTGCGGCCGGAAGAGCATCTCGCCCGCCCGGCAGAGCCAGGCGTCCCCGGTCCCGTCCAGGAGGCCGCGGACGATGGCCTGCGCGAGCGCGTCCACGAACGCGGGCGCCACGTCCACGCCCCGGCGGAAGAGATCGACGTAGCAGGCCTCGAGGGTGCGATGGGCGAGGAGCCGGTCGCGGAAGCGCAGGAACGCGTCCCAGTTCCCGCGCGCGTCCGGATCCTCCAGCGCGGCGAGGGTCTCCGGCGCCACGGCCGCGCGCGGATCTGCGGAAAGGCGCGCGTGGAGCGCGCGCTCGCGGGGGCCGGCCTCGGGGGGCGGCAGGAGCTCGTCGCGTTCGAGGAAGCGGGCGAGCCACGCGTCCGTGGGCTCGAGCCCCTCCGGACCGGGCCTCAGCCCGCGGAAGCCGCTCGATGCCCAGAAGTCCTGGGCCACTAGGATCTTCCCTCGGCGCCCGGCCGGCGCTCAGCCGGCGAGCGTGGCCACTTCAGGGAGCGGGAAGCCGTTGAAGTTGCTCGCGTAGGCGGTCGTGTAGGCGCCGGCGTTCTTGATGAAGATGAGGTCGCCTTCCTGCAGGTCCGCCGGGAAGAGCTCCTCGCGCATCACGACGTCCACCGAGTCGCAGGTGGGGCCGGCCACGTTCCACGCCACGGGCTCGCCGTCGCGCTCGGTGTAGATGTTGTAGCGCAGGCCTTCCGTGGTCTCGATCACGCCGCCGAAGACGCCCGCGTCCCAGTACATCCAGCGCTGGTTGTTCCGGGTCGCCGTCCCCACGACGCGGCAGATGTAGTAGCCGGCGTCCGAGACGAGGTAGCGTCCGGGCTCCGCGATCACCTGGATCTCCGGGCCGAAGTGGCGCAGCTCCTTGTTGATCAGCTCCGCGATGGTCTCGATCGAGGGAATCGGCTTCACGTGGCGCACCGGGTAGCCGCCGCCCAGGTTCAGGAGCCGGGGCTTCAGGCCCACGGAGCGCATCGTCGCGAAGACCTTGCGCGCGCGCTCCATGCCGACGCGCCAGTTCTCCGGGTTCAGGCACTGCGAGCCCACGTGGAAGGTGATGCCGGCCAGGTCCGCCTTGCAGTCCACGGCGGTGTCGATCAGCTCCGGCACGTCGTTCATGTGCGCGCCGAACTTGCCCGCGAGCGGCCAGTCGCTCCCGATGTTGGGGGCGTCGATCCGCAGGTACATCTTCGCGTCCGCCTTGACCGACTGGACCTTGCGGATCTCCTCGACGCTGTCCACGACGAACCACTCCACGCCCTTGGCGGAGGCGTACTCGAGGTAGGCGCGCGACTTCATCGGGTTCGAGTAGAAGATCTCGGCCGGCGGCACGCCCAGGCCCATCAGGATGTCCAGCTCGGCGATGGAGGCGATCTCGAAGCCGGCGCCCTCCTGGATCAGCACCTTGAGGACGCGCGGGTCCGGATTGGCCTTGACCGCGAAGTGCGGCCGCACGCGGGGAAGCGCCGCGCGGAAACGCCGGGTCTTGCCGCGGACGATGTCCAGGTCGACCAGGAGGACGGGCTTCTTGTAGGGGTGCTTCGCGAGGAACTGCTTGACCCGGGTGAAGTCGAGGCTGACTTCCGGGTGCGAATCGAGCGGGAACTCCGGCTGCGGGCGCAGCCGCTTTATCGTGGCGGTTCGGGGCATCGAAGTCTCTTCACATCCCCTCCGGGGGTGGGAAAAAATTGCGCGAAGTATAGGGCAAAAATCCGCCCCCGTTGAAACTTTTTTGTCGCAAATCGCGCGACTTGGTTCCGGGGGCTGTGACGCGCGTCACATCTTGGGGAGCGTCACCCCTTTCTGGCCCTGGTACTTGCCGCCCCGGTCGGCGTAGGAGGTCTCGCACACCTCGTCCGACTCGAAGAAGAGCATCTGCGCCACGCCCTCGTTCGCGTAGATCTTGGCGGGAAGCGGCGTCGTGTTGGAGAACTCGAGCGTGACGAACCCCTCCCACTCGGGCTCGAGCGGCGTCACGTTCACCACGATCCCGCAGCGCGCGTAGCTCGACTTCCCGAGGCAAACGACGAGCACGTTCCGGGGGACCTTGAAGCGCTCGACCGTCCGCGCGAGCGCGAAGGAGTTGGGCGGGATGATGCAGACGTCGCCCTTCAGGTCCACGAACGACTTCTCGTCGAAGTTCTTGGGGTCCACGACCGTCGAGTAGACGTTGGTGAAGACCTTGAATTCGTCCGAGCAGCGCACGTCGTAGCCGTAGCTCGAGGTGCCGTAGGACACGATCCGCCGCCCCTCGAACGAGCGCACCTGCCCCGGCTCGAACGGCTCGATCATGCCGTGCTCCACCGCCATCCGGCGGATCCACTTGTCGCTCTTGATGCTCAAGCCTTTATCTCCCTGGGCCCCCGCCTGCGCGGGGGTGACGGCTAATTATTCTGGATGACGATCTTCGGGAAGACGGACGTCCGGTCCTCGGCCTGCCGGGCGATGCGGGCGGCGACCTTGCGCGCGATGTCGCGGTAGATCGCGGCGATCGGGCCGTCCGGGTCCGTGACCACCGTGGGCTTCCCGGAATCCGCCTGCTCGCGGATCCGGATGTCGAGCGGGAGGCTCCCCAGCACCTCCACGTCGTAGTCGCGGGACATCTTCTCCGCGCCGCCGGAGCCGAAGATGTGCTCCGCATGGCCGCAATTCGAGCAGACGTGGATCGCCATGTTCTCGACCACGCCCAGGATCGGGATCCCCACCTTCTCGAACATCTTGAGGCCCTTCCGGGCGTCGATCAGCGCGATGTCCTGGGGCGTCGTCACGATCACGGCGCCGGTGACCGGCACCTTCTGGGCGAGGGTGAGCTGGATGTCGCCCGTGCCCGGCGGGAGGTCCACCACGAGATAGTCGAGGTCGCGCCACTTGGTCTCGGTCAGGAGCTGCTCCAGCGCCTGGGTGACCATCGGGCCGCGCCAGACCATGGGCGTATCCGCCTCGATCAGGAAGCCCACGCTCATCGCCTGGATGCCGTGGCCCTCCATGGGCTCCATGGTCTTCCCGTCCTTCGACTGCGGCCGGCCGGTGATCCCGAGCATCACGGGCTGGGACGGCCCGTAGATGTCCGCGTCCAGCATCCCGACCGAGGCCCCTTCGGCGGCCAACGCGAGCGCCAGGTTCACGGCGGTCGTGCTCTTGCCGACTCCGCCCTTCCCGGAGGCGACGGCGATGATGTTCTTGATGCCGGGGACGAGCTTCACGCCGCGCTGCACCGCGTGGGAGACGATGCGCGAGGCGACGTTCACGCTCGCGTGGGCGACGCCGGGGAGCTTCCCCAGCCGCTCCGAGACCTGCCGGCGCACGGTCTCCAGCACGCCGCGGCCCGGATAGCCCAGGACCACGTCGAGCGAGACCCGGTCGCCCTCGACCTTCACGTTCTTCACGCTTTTGGACTCGACGTAGTTCCTGCCCGTGACGGGGTCGACGAGCTCGGAGAGCGCGGAGAGGACTTCGTTCTCGGTGGCGGCCATGCGGGGGAGGGAAAATCGAGGAGGCGAACATGGAATCTTAAAGCAATTTGCTATCATCGCGGAGCCTCGAAATCCCCCGCTCAATGCCCCGCAAGATCTTCGTCACCACGGCGCTCCCATACGCCAACGGCCCGTTCCACATCGGCCACATCATGGAGTACGTCCAGGCGGACATCTGGGTGCGATTCCAGCGCCTGCAGGGCCATCGCGTGACCTTCGTCTGCGCGGACGACACCCACGGCGCCCCGATCATGCTGAAGGCCGAGGCGGAGGGGACCACACCGGAGGAGCTGATCGCGAAGGTGGCCGAGTCCCACCGGCGCGACTACCAGCGCTTCGGCATCAGCTGGGACAACTTCCACACCACCCACTCGGACGAGAACCGCGAGCTCTCCGCGGAGATCTTCGAGGCGCTGAGGACGGCCGGCTTCATCGAGACGAAGACGATCGAGCAGTTCTTCGACCCGGTGAAGGGCATGTTCCTCCCGGACCGCTACATCAAGGGCGAGTGCCCGAAGTGCGGCACCAAGGACCAGTACGGGGACTCCTGCGAGAACTGCGGCGCGGTCTACACGCCGCTCGACCTGAAGAACCCGTACTCGGCGCTCACGGGTGCGAAGCCGGTGCTCAGGAAGTCGGACCACTTCTTCTTCCGCCTGTCGGACCCGCGTTGCGTGGAATTCCTGAAGGGCTGGACCCAGGACGGGCGCCTGCAGCCGGAAGTCTCGAACAAGGTGCTCGAGTGGCTGGACGGGGGACTCAACGACTGGGACATCACCCGGGACGCGCCGTACTTCGGGATCGAGATCCCCGGGACTCCCGGCAAGTATTTCTACGTGTGGCTGGACGCGCCCATCGGCTACCTCGCCTCGCTCAAGAACTACCTCGACAGGAAGGGGCAGGACTTCGCGAAGTACCTCGCGGACCCGAAGCTCGAGCAGGTGCACTTCATCGGCAAGGACATCATCTACTTCCACACGCTCTTCTGGCCCGCGATGCTCAAGTTCGCCGAGCGGAAGATCCCGGACAACGTGTACGTCCACGGCTTCCTGCAGCTCTCCGGGGAGAAGATGTCGAAGTCGCGCGGCGTCTCGGTGAGCCCGCAGAAGTACATCGACCTGGGGCTCAATCCCGAGTGGGTGCGCTACTACCTCGCGGCGAAGCTGAACGCCCGCGTGGAGGACCTCGACTTCAACCCGGACGACTTCCTCGCCCGGGTGAACTCGGACCTCGTGGGGAAGTACGTGAACATCGCGAGCCGCGCCGCCGGGTTCATCGCGAAGCGCTTCGCGGGCGCGCTCACCGAGGAGCCGCTCTCCGCGGTGCGGGAGCTGCGCTACAAGATGCGCGGAAGCCTGGCCGCCCCCGCCCCGGACGACGACCAGGCGCCCTCGATCCTCTTCGAGGTGAGGAGCTTCGCGGACGCGATCGCGGCCGACTACGACGCCCGCGAGTTCGGGAAGGCGATCCGCCAGGTGATGTTCCTCGCCGACCGCGTGAACCAGTACGTGGACGAGCAGAAGCCGTGGGAGATCGCCAAGGAGAGCGGACAGGACGCGGCGCTGCAGTGGTTCTGCACGCTCTACCTCGAGCTCTTCCGAATCCTTACGATCTATCTCAAGCCCGTGCTCCCGAAGATGGCGGAGGAGGTCGAGGCGTTCCTCGGCCTCGCGAAGCCCCTCACGTGGGAGGACGTCGGCAATCCGCTGAAGCCCGGCCACAAGGTGCAACCCTACCGGCACCTCGTCTCGCGGATCGATCCCAAGCAGATCGACCAGCTGCTCGAGCCGGACGGCGCCGCGAAGCCCGCCGCGCCCGCGAAGGCCGCCGCCGCGCCGGACGCGCCGGAATTCAAGCTGGAGCCCGTGGAGGCGCCGAAGCCTCAGGTGATCGCCCCGGTGGACGACACCATCTCGATCGACGACTTCGGGAAGATCGACCTGCGCGTGGCGCGCATCGTCGAGGCGGAGCTCGTCGCGGACGCGGACAAGCTCCTGAAGCTCACCCTCGACATCGGGCTGGGCGCCAACCGCACGGTCTTCGCGGGCATCCGCTCCGCGTACACGCCGAAGGAGCTGGTCGGGCGGCTCACGGTGATGGTCGCGAACCTGGCGCCCCGCAAGATGCGCTTCGGCGAGTCGCAGGGCATGGTGCTCGCGGCGGGCGACGGCGCGGCGATCTACCTCCTCGCGCCGGATTCGGGCGCGGTGCCGGGGATGCGGATCAAGTAAAAAAGAACGCCCGCCGGACGTGGGTTCCGGCGGGCGGGTCGCAAGTGCTGTGCGCCTTGCGGGAAATCGTGGGCGTTACGCGCGCCCGGAAGACGGTGCCATCCTCGCCGATCCGGACCCGCGCGCCAGTGACGGCGTTCACATCGGGAAATACACCTGTAATCGGCCGCGCCATTCCATGAAGACCCGCGTCCCCCAGCGTCCCCCGCCCTACTCGCTCGATCGCGACGTGCTCGAGCGCGAGGTGGAGGTGGACGTCTTCCGCGCGAGCGGTCCCGGGGGCCAGCACGTGAACAAGACCGAGTCGGCGCTGCGCCTCACGCACCCGCCGTCCGGGGTCGTCGTGATCGCGCAGGATTCGCCCTCGCAGTACCGCAATCGCGAGACCGCGTTCAAGCGCCTCGTGGAGCGCCTCGCGCGCCTCAATCACGTGCCGAAGAAGCGCGTGCCGACGCGGCCCAGCCGGGCAGCGAAGAAGCGCCGCATCGAGGAGAAGAAGCTCGTGGGCCGGACCAAGCGCTCGCGCGGGCGGGTCGCCTCCGATGAGTGAGCCGCGCCGGACGCTGCGCCTCGTCGCGCACGGCCGCGTGCAGGGCGTGTGGTTCCGCGAGGGGATGCGCCAGGAGGCCGAGCGGCTGGGCGTCGCGGGCTGGGTGAGGAACCGCCGCGACGGAACGGTCGAGGCGGTCGCCCAGGGCTCGCCCGCGGCGGTCGAGGCCCTCGTCGCCTGGGCGCGGCGCGGTCCCGAGGCGGCGGAGGTCGAGCGGCTGGACGTGGCCGATGCGCCCGTCGAGGGCGATCTCGTCCGCTTCGAGAAGCGCCCGACCGCCTGAGCTATTCCGCGGCGACGTCCGCGACCGGCCGGCGGCGCTCGACGTGGAACCGGGCGAGTGCCGCGACGCGATACACGGCGTGCACGAATTTCCCGTAAGGGAACGTCGCGAAGCTCGCGAGCACCATGGCGAGGTGGACGGCGAGGAGCGTGCCCATCGCCGCCGTCTCGCGGAACGCGAGGAGTACCAGGCCCGTGGCGCCCGTGAGGAAGAGGAGCGCCAGGAACGCCACGTCCATGCCGGACTGCGCGGGATCCGCGAGCTCCGGGTCGCGCCGCGCCTTGAGGGCCAGCAATCCGATCGGGCCCGCGACCAGGCCGATCCCCCCCAGCGTCCCGAGCACGACCGGAAGGCTGAGGTACGGGTACGGCGCCTCCCATCCGAAAGCATAGTGGTAGACCGTCGCCACGCACGTCGCCGCGAAGCAGAGGAGGAAGCCGTAGAACGTGAGGTGGTGGAAGCGCCGCCGCGCGAAGGAGGGCTTGGCATCCGGATACGTGCAACCGTCTCCGCCGCCGTCGAGATAGCGCAGCGTGAGCGCGTCGCCCGCGGCGCTCGCGACCGGACCGGGCGCGGCCAGCTCGCCCAACGGCTCTCCGGTGGCGCGCCAGAAACGCGCGAAGCTCGCCGCGAGCGCCGCCGCGGCCGCGATGAAGGCCGCGCCGAAGATCGCCGCCATGGGACCGTGCGGCAGGAGCGCGTAGAACGAGCCCTGCGCGTCCGTCCACGGGCTGAAGAAGCGCTCCGGCCCGGCGAATTCCGCGAGGAAGGCGAACGCCAGCACGAGGCTCCCGGCGATCGCGAACGCGACCGCGGTGCCGTTCCGCCGGAAAAGCGCGCCGAACGCGGCGGGCCAGGCGTACTTGCGGTACGTCTCGCCGCGGACCTGCGCGAGGATCCGCGGGAAATCGAGCTGGAACTCGTGCGGCGGCGCGTACTGGCATGCATAGAGGCACGAGCCGCAGTTGTGGCAGAGGTTCGCGAGGTAATGGACGTCGCCCTCGTCGAACGAGAGCCGCCGCTCGAGCGCCGGAAACACGGCGCAATAGCCCTCGCAGTAGCGGCACGCGTTGCAGATCGCGAGCACGCGCTGCGCCTCGGCGACGAGGTCCTGCAGCGGCACGGTCTCAGGCGCGGCCAACGCGCGCGGCCTCCTCGCCCGCGATCCGGCCGAACGTGGTCCCGATCGCCATCCCGATGCCGGCGAGGTAGCCCTTGCCCAGGATGTTGCCCGCCATGATCTCGCCCGCCGCGAAGACGTTCTCCGCGAGGCTTCCGTCCGCCATCCGCATGCGCGCCTTCCCGTCGATTCCCACGCCCAGGTACGTGAAGGTGATGCCCGGACGCAGCGGATAGGCGAAGAAGGGCGGCGTGTCGATCGCGCGCGCCCAGTGCGTCTTCGCCGGCGCCAATCCCTCGGTGCGGCAATCGTCCAGGCGCGCGTGGTCGAACATGCCCGGCCGCACCGCCGCGTTGAACTGCGCGATCGTGGCCTCCAGCGCCGCGGCGTCCAGTCCCAGCGCGCGGGCGAGCTCCGCGATCGTCGCCGCCTTCACCGGCGGGAACACGGGCGGCATGAACCTGCCCATCGACTTGGCGTCGATGATCGAATAGCCGATCTGGTCCGGCTGCGCGGCGACGAGGCGCCCCCAGATCGCGTAGCGCTTGGGCCAGAAATCCTCGCCCTCGTCGTAGAAGCGCTTCGATTCCCTGTTCACCACGATGCCCAGCGACACGGCGTCCACGCGCGTGACGATCCCGCCGTCGAAGCGCGGCGAGCGCGCATCGATCGCGACGCAGTGGCCCTGGGTCGCGTCGCTCACCGGCCGCGCGCCCTTGGCGAGGAGGAGCTTCAGCACCGTGCCCATGTTGTACGGCGTGCCCCGCACGATGAAGTTGTCCGCGGGCGGCCCCCAGGCATCGCGCAGCCACGCGAGGTTCGACTCGAAGCCGCCGGCGGCCGCGACGACCGCGCGCGCGCGCAGCTCGTGACGTGCCCCGCCGTGGAGGACCACCGCGCCCGTGCAGCGCCCGTCTTCCATCGCGAGGTCGATCACCTCCGTCTCGTAGGCGACCGCGACGCCCAGCGCCGCAGCCGCGGCGTAGTACGCGTTCATGAGCGCCTTGCCACCGCCGAGGAAGAACGCGTTGGTGCGGGAAAGGTGCAGCGTGCCGCCGAGCGGGGGCTGGAAGCGAACGCCGTGCTCGATCATCCACGGCACGTGGAGGGCCGTCCCACGGATCGCCATGCGCGCGAGCGTCTCGTCCGTGAGGCCGCCCGTCACCTTGAGGAGGTCCTGCCAGTACTCCTCTTCCGGGTAGGCGTCGGTGAGGGGTGCGAGCGGTCCCTCGTGCATCGTGCGCATGTTCCGGGTGTGCCGGCTGTTGCCGCCGCGGAAAGGAACCGGCGCCGCCTCGAGCAGCAGCACGCTCGCCCCGGCCGCGCGCGCCGTGATCGCCGCGCAGAGCGCCGCGTTCCCGCCGCCCATCACGAGGACGTCCCACGTGCGCGTGCCGCCGAGCGCCGCCATCGTCAGTACTGGTAGCGCCGCAGGCCGCCGTCCACCGGATAGACCGCGCCGGTGATGTAGCCCGCGCGGGGCGAGGCGAGGAAGACCGCGAGGTCCGCGAGCTCCTCCGGCTCGCCGTAGCGGCCCATCGGGATCTCGTGCTCCGATTGCCAAGCGCGGTACTCCGGCGTGTAGTTGCGAAGGATCTGGTCCGAGAGGATGCGCCCCGGCGGGATGCAGTTCACCGTGATGCCGTGCTTGCCCACCTCGCGCGAGAGGCCCTTCGACCACGCGGTGAGCGCGGCCTTCGCGCAGAACGCGCCGTTCACATTGTCCGGCTCCGACTTCCCGGTGATGTTGATGACGCGTCCCCACTTCCCCTCGGTCATGCCGGGGAGGAGGCGATTGGTGAGCTGGCGGTGGCGGGTGAAGTTGAGCGTGAACGCCTCGTCCCATTGCGCGTCGGTCGCGTCCTTCCCGAAGGCGCGGCTGCCCCCCGCATTGTTCACGAGCACCTGGACCGGTCCCAGCGCGGCGGAAACCTCCGTCGCGACGACTTCCACGTAGCCCGCGTCCATCGCATCGTGCACGACGATCACGGGCGGAGTCCCGCCCTCGCCCCGCACCTCGGCGGCGAGCGCTTCCAGGTTCTCGCGGCGTCGTCCGGTCACGGCCACGCGTGCGCCCTCGCGAGCGAGCGCCCGCGCAATGGCGCGCCCGATGCCGGAGCTCGCCCCCGTGACGAGCGCGGCGCGCCCCTCGAGCTTCAGGTCCATCTTTCCTCCCGGGAAAACTAGTAGACGACCTCGACGTTGCGCTCGTCCAGCCACTGCGAGAGCGAATCGAGGAGCGGCGCGGAGACCTTCACCTTGCAGCTCTCCGGGAGCCGGATGTCGCACTCGCCCTTCGCGTTGCGGTAGCGGATCGCCACGTGGCAGCCCCCGCCGGAGTACTGCGCGAGGAGCGCCTTCAGCTTCGCGGAATCCGCCTGTCCGTTGATCGAGAGGCGAAGGAGCCGCGCGTGGGCGGCGCGCACTTCGGAGAGGTCGAGGATGTCGTCCGCGGTGATGCGCAGGCCCCCGGAGAACTCGTCCGGGAACACCTTCCCGCGGACCACGACCACCTGGTCCTCCTGGATCATCGCGCGCTTCTCCTGGAAGAGCTCGCCGTAGACCACGACCTCGACGCGCGCGCTCGCATCGTCCAGCGTGAGGATCGCCATGCGCCCTCGGCGGGAGTTGCGCACCTGCACGCCGTAGATCACGCCCGCGAGCATCATCGGCTCGTGCTGGGGCGCGATGTTCGCGAGCGGCGTGCGCGCGAAGCGGCGCAGCTCCTCGCGGTAGCCGTTGAACGGGTGTCCCGAGAGATAGAAGCCCAGCGCCTGCTTCTCGTTCCGGAGCCGCTCGCGCTCGCCCCAAGGCGCGCACGGCGTCAACGCGAACGCCTCGGTGGCGCCCCCCGCGGCGCCGCCGAAGAGGCTCGTCTGGGCGGCGAACTGCTCGGCCTTCTCCGCCACCTCGATCGCGTCCGCGAGGGAGGCCAGGAGGCTCGCGCGATTGGGCTCGAGCGAATCGAACGCCCCGGCGCGGATCAGGGCCTCCATCGCGCGGCGGTTCACGAGGCGGCGGTCGACCCGCCGGCAGAAGTCCGCGATGCCGGCGAAGGGCCCGGCCGCTTCGCGCGCCGCGACGATCGAGGCGATCGCCCCCGCGCCCGTCCCCTTCACGCCGCCCAGGCCGTAGCGGATGCGCTTCGCGTCCATCGGCACGAAGCGGTAGGTCGAGGTGTTGATGTCCGGCGGCGCGATCGCGAGCCCGTTCTTCACGGCGTCGTCGTAGAGGATCTGCACCTTGTCCGTGTCGTCCATCACCGCGGACATGTTCGCCGCCATGAAGGCCGCGGCATGGTGCGCCTTCAGCCATGCCGTCTGGTAGGCCACGAGCGCGTAGGCCGCGGAGTGCGACTTGTTGAAGCCGTAGCCCGCGAACTTCTCCATCTGGTCGAAGAGGACGGCCGCCTTGTCGTGGGCGAGCCCGCGCTCCGTGGCACCCTGCGTGAAGATCGCGCGCTGCTTCGCCATCTCCTCCGGCTTCTTCTTGCCCATCGCGCGGCGCAGGAGGTCCGCGCCGCCCAGCGTGTAGCCGCCGATGACCTGCGCGATGGTCATCACGTGCTCCTGGTACGTCATCACGCCGTAGGTGGGCTCGAGGATCTCCTTCAGGCGCGGATCGAGGTACTCCCAGCGCTGGCGTCCGTGCTTCCTCTCGATGAACTCGGGGATCAGGTCCATCGGACCGGGGCGATAGAGCGCGTTCAAGGCGATCAGGTCCTCCAGCCGGTCCGGGCGCGCCTTCATGATGAGGTCGCGCATGCCGCGCGATTCGAACTGGAAGATCGCGACCGTGTTCCCGGAGGAGAAGATCTTGTAGGCGGCGGGATCGTCCAGCGGAATCCGCTGGATGTCGAAGTCGGCCGTTTTTTGATCCCTGTCGGCTCGTTCCTCGACCATGGATTCCCGGATGTTCCGCTCCGACTCGGCGAGGATGGTGAGCGTGGTCAACCCCAGGAAGTCGAACTTCACGAGGCCCACCTTCTCGACGTCGTCCTTGTCGAACTGGCTCACGGTGGCGCTCGAGCCGTCCGCCGAGTAGAGCGGCGTGAAGTCCGTGAGCTTCCCCGGCGCGATGAGGACGCCGCCCGCGTGCATGCCGACGTTGCGGGAGAGGCCCTCCAGCGCCCGCGCGAGGGCCATGAGCTCCCCCACCTCCTCCTGCTCGTCGGCGAGCTGCTTCAGCTGCGGCTCCATCTCGAGGGCCTTCTCGAGCGTGATGCCGAGCTCGAAGGGCACGAGCTTCGCGATGCGGTCCACCTCTCCGTACGGCATTCCCAGCACGCGGCCCACGTCGCGCACGACCGCCTTCGCGGCCATCGTCCCGAAGGTGGCGATCTGCGACACGCTCTGCGCGCCGTACTTCTGCCGCACGTAGTCGATCACGCGGTCGCGCCCGTCCTGGCAGAAGTCGATGTCGAAGTCCGGCATCGAGACGCGTTCCGGGTTCAGGAAGCGCTCGAAGAGGAGCTCGTAGCGCAGCGGGTCGAGGTCGGTGATGCCGAGCGCATACGCCACGAGCGACCCCGCGCCCGAACCGCGGCCGGGGCCCACGGGCACGCCGTGCGTCTTCGCCCAGTTGATGAAGTCCGCGACGATGAGGAAGTAGCCGGGAAAGCCCATCTGCACGACGGTCTTCGCCTCGTACTCCAGCCGCTCGAGGTAGCGCGGGCGCTGCGCGTCCCGCTCGCCCGCGTCCGGATAAAGGGCGGCCAGCCGCCGCTCGAGGCCCGCGCGCGCCTCGCTCCGGAGGAACTCCTCGATCGACTCCCCGTTGGGCGTGGGGAAATCCGGGAGCCGGCTCTTGCCGAGCGAGAACTCGAAGGTGCAGCGCCGGGCGATCTCGACGGAATTCTCGAGCGCCTCCGGGATGTCCGCGAAGAGCGCTCCCATCTCCGCCTGCGTCTTGAAGTACTGGGCCGGGTGGAAATCGCGCGGCCGGCGGTTGTCGCCCAGGACGTAGCCCTGGGCGATGCACACGCGCGCCTCGTGGGCGCGGAAATCCTCCGGCCGCACGAACTGGATCGGATGGGTCGCGACCACCGGGACCTTCAGCCGCGAGGCGAGGGTCACGAGCGCCTGTACCGCGGAGGCGCTGCGCACGGGCTCCACGCGCTGCAGCTCGATGTAGAACGATCCCGGAAAGTCGCGCGCCCAATCGAGCGCGAGCGCCTCCGCCTGCGCCGCGTTGCCGGACGCGAGGGCCGCGCCCACGTCGCCCGCCTCGCCGCCGGAGAGCGCGATGAGGCCATGCGCCTCGCGCAGCCACTCGCGCTTCACTTCCGCCCGGCCGCGCCAGTGGTTCTCCGCGTGGGCGCGGGTGAGGAGGTCGCACAGGCGCAGGTACCCCGCGCGGTTGCGGCAGAGGACCGCCATGCGGTAGGGAGCGTCGCGGTTCCGGTCGTTCGTGAGCCAGAGGTCGCAGCCGATGATCGGCTGGACGCCCTCCCCGCGTGCCGCCTCGAAGAACTTGATCGCCCCGAAGACGTTGGAGAGGTCGGTGATGGCGAGCGCCGGCATCCCGTCCGCCGCGGCGGCGGCGACCGCGGCGTCGACCCGCGCCATGCCGTCCACGATCGAGTACTCGGTGTGCAGGCGGAGGTGGACGAAGCGAGGTGCGGTCATGCGGCTTTCGGCGCGCGGGCGGCGAATGCCATTCTACCGCCCCGGCGGGCGCGCGCGGGCGCCGCGCGACGCTACCGGCGCTCCGAAAAGAAGCGCTTGAGGACCGCGCCGCAATCGGCCGCGAGGACGCCGCCCTCGAAGGCGGTCTGGTGGTTCGTGGGAAGCGTGGTCAAGTCGGTGATGCTGCCGCAGGCGCCGGTCTTGGGGTCCCGGGCGCCGAAGACCACCCGGGCGAGGCGCGCGTGGACCATCGCGCCCACGCACATCGCGCAGGGCTCGAGCGTCACATAGAGCTCGCAGCCGGTGAGCCGGTAGTTCTTCTCGGCGGCGGCGGCCTCGCGGAGCGCCACGATCTCCGCGTGCGCAGTCGGATCCGAGGCTGTGATCGGCCGGTTGGAGCCGCGGCCGATGATGCGCCCGTCCTTCACGACGACGGCGCCTACCGGCACTTCCCCGGCGGCGGCCGCCGCGGCCGCCAGGGCGAGCGCCTCTCGCATGAAGTCCTCAGGCAGCACCGAGCGGCCTCCTATCGCCGTTTCCAAGGTTGACGCAGCACGTGTCGGCCGCGATCCTTTCGACCGGTCGCATCCCCGCAAGCGGGGCCCCTGCTCCGCGGTCGGAAAGGACCTACTCCCATTCGATGGTCGCCGGCGGCTTCGAGGAGATGTCGTAGGTGACCCGGTTGATGCCGCGCACCTCGTTGATGATGCGGCTGGAGACGCGGCGGAGGAGCTCGTAGGGAAGCTCCGCCCAGTGCGCCGTCATGAAGTCGGTGGTCTGCACCGCGCGCAGGGCCACCACGTATTCGTAGGTGCGGCCGTCGCCCATCACGCCCACGCTTCGCACCGGGAGGAACACGGCGAACGCCTGCGCCACCTGGTCGTACCACGAGACGCCTTCGGACGTCACCGCGGCGCGCAGCTCCTCGATGAAGATCGCGTCCGCGCGGCGCAGGAGCTCCGCGTACTCGCGCTTCACCTCGCCCAGGATCCGCACGCCCAGGCCCGGCCCCGGGAACGGATGGCGGAACACCATCTCGCGCGGCAGGCCCGGCTCCACGCCCAGGTCGCGCACCTCGTCCTTGAAGAGCTCGCGCAGCGGCTCGAGGAGCTTGAGATGCAGCGTCTCGGGAAGCCCTCCCACGTTGTGGTGCGACTTGATGCTCACCGCCTTCTTGGTCTTGGCGCCCGCGGACTCGATCACGTCCGGGTAGATCGTTCCCTGCGCGAGCCATTTCGCGGAAGGAAGCTTCTTCGCCTCGCGCTGGAAGACGTCCACGAAGAGCCGGCCGATGATGCGGCGCTTCTGCTCGGGATCCGCGACGCCCGCGAGCGCGCCCAGGAACTCGTCCGCCGCGTCGACGCGATCCACCTTCACGCCCAGGTGCTTCGCGAAGGTCGTCATGACCTGATCGCCTTCGTCGAGGCGCAGGAGGCCCGTGTCCACGAAGATGCACGTGAGCTGGTCGCCGATCGCCTTGTGGATCAACGCGGCGGCGACGGCCGAATCGACGCCGCCGGAAAGGCCCAGGATCACCTCGTCGCGCCCCACCTGCTCCCGGATGCGCTCCACGGCGCGCGGCGCGAAGCCGGGCATGTCCCACGTGGCGCCGCACCCGCAGATGTCGTGCACGAAGCGCGCGTAGATCTCCTTCCCCTTCTTCGTGTGCGTCACCTCCGGGTGGAACTGCACGGCGTAGAAGCGCCGCGACTCGTCCGCCATGCCGGCGATCGGGCACACGGGGTTGGAGGCGATCAGCTTGAACCCCGGCGGCATGGCGGTCACCTTGTCGCCGTGGCTCATCCAGACCTCGAGGAAGGCCTCGCCCTTCTCGTTCACGCGGTCCTGGATGCCTTCGAGGAGCTTCGAATGGCCGCGCGCGCGCACCTCGGCGTAGCCGAACTCGCGCACCTTGCCGGGCTCGACCGCCCCGCCCAGCTGCGCCGCCATGGTCTGCATGCCGTAGCAGATGCCGAGCACGGGCACGCCCAGGTCGAACACGGCTTGCGGCGCGCGGGCCGTCTCCTCCTCCGTGACGGACGCGTGGCTTCCGGAGAGGATCACGCCGCGGGGATCGAAGTCCCGGACGAAATCCCCGCTCACGTCGTGGGGATGGAGCTCGCAGTAGACGCCGGTCTCGCGAATGCGCCGCGCGATGAGCTGCGCGACCTGGGAACCGAAGTCGAGGATGAGGATCCTGTCAGTCGACGTGGTAATTCGGCGCTTCCTTCGTGATCTGCACGTCGTGGACGTGGGATTCGCGCATGCCGGCGGAGGTGATCTCGACGAACTCGGCCCCCGCGCGCATCTCCTCGACGGTGCGGCAGCCCGTGTAGCCCATGCTCGCGCGAAGGCCGCCCATCAGCTGCAGGATGATCGCGGTGACCGGTCCCTTGTACGGGATGCGCCCCTCGACGCCTTCCGGCACGAGCTTGTCCGCGTTCATCTCGGCGTCCTGGAAGTAGCGGTCGCTCGAGCCCTTCTGCATGGCGCCCAGCGATCCCATCCCGCGGTAGGCCTTGTACGAGCGGCCCTGGAAGAGCTCGATCTCGCCCGGCGCCTCCTCGCTCCCGGCGAAGAGGCTTCCCAGCATGACGCTGGAGGCGCCCGCCGCGATGGCCTTCGCGATGTCGCCGGAGTAGCGGATGCCGCCGTCCGCGATGCACGGCACGCCCGAGCCCTCGAGCGCGTCCGCGACTTCCTGGATGGCGGTGACCTGCGGCACGCCCACGCCCGCGACGATCCGCGTGGTGCAGATCGAGCCCGGGCCGATGCCGACCTTCACGCCGTCCGCGCCGTGGTCGACCATCGCGCGCGCCGCGTCCCGGGTCGCGATGTTGCCGCCGATCACCTGCATCTGCGGGAAGCGCTTCTTCACCCATTGCACGCGGTCGAGCACGCCCTGCGCGTGGCCGTGCGCGGTGTCGACCACGATCGCGTCGACGCCCGCTTCGACGAGCGCCTCGACGCGCTCTTCCGTGCCCTCGCCCACGCCCACCGCGGCGCCCACGCGGAGCCTTCCCTGCAGGTCCTTCGACGCGTACGGGTGCTCGGACGACTTGAGGATGTCCTTCACCGTGATGAGGCCGCGGAGCTCCCAGTCGCCGTTGATCACGAGCACGCGCTCCAGGCGGTGCCGGTGCATGAGCGCCTTCGCGTCCTCGAGCTGCGCGCCTTCCTTCACGGTCACGAGCTTGTCGCGCGGCGTCATGATGTTCTTCACCGGCTGGTCGAGGTTCGTCTCGAAGCGCAGGTCCCGGTTGGTGACGATGCCCACGACGCGCTTGCCCTCGAGCACCGGCAGGCCCGAGATCCGGTGCTTGCGGGTGAGCTCGTGGACCTCGCGCACGGTCATGTTCGGCGCGACGGTGATGGGCTCCTTCACGACGCCGCTCTCGAAGCGCTTCACCTTCGCCACCTCGGCGGCCTGCAGGCGCGGCGGCATGTTCTTGTGGACGATGCCGATGCCGCCTTCCTGCGCGAGCGCGATCGCGAGGCGCGACTCCGTCACCGTGTCCATGGCGGCGGAGAGGAGCGGGATGTTGAGGGTGATCGCCCGGGTGAGGCGGGAGGCGAGGTTGACTTCGCGGGGGAGGACGGTCGAGTGGGCGGGAACGAGCAGGACGTCGTCGAAAGTGAGCGCCTTCTGGATGACGCGCATTCGTAAATACCCTCGTCGCAAAACGAAATTATACAGATGCCCCCCTTCCCGAACAAATCCGCGGGAGCGGCGCGGGACACGGGAATCGGAAGCGCTTCATTGACGTTCGCGTCGATTCTCGCTAAGGTTCGGTAAATGATTGATAGATCAAGTCTTTGCATCCGTGCCGGCGCCTTCGCGATCACGCTCGCGGCGGCCGCGTGCGCGACGCAGGAGCCGCCGCCCGCGCCGGCCACGCAGGCGGTCGCGCCGCCGGCGGCGTCGGAGCAGGAGCGCTCCGCGCGCGAGGCGCGCCGCGTGAAGCTTGCCGAGGAGGCGCGCGCGCTCGTGGCGCAGGCCGAGACGGACGTGCAGCGCGCCCGTGCGAAGCGCGCGCTGTGGCTCCCGGCGTGGGAGGATCTCCTCGCGGCGCGCGAAGCGCTCGCCGCGAGCGATTTCGGCAAGGCGAGCGAGCGGGCGCGCCTCGCGAGCGAGCTCTCGCAGCTGGGGCTCGAGCAGCTGGCCTATCCGGCCGTGAAATGAACCGACCAGGGAGGAACACCCACGTGAAACGCCTCGCCGTCATTGCCCTCGCTTCGGCCCTCGCGTGCGCCCTCGCGCCGCTCGCCTCGGCCGAGCTCTACAAGTACGTCGACAAGGACGGCAAGACCGTCTACTCGGACCAGCCGCCGGTGAACGCGGATAGCAAGCAGCTCCACGTCGCGCCCGCGTCCACCTCGGCGCCGAAGTCGTACGTCGAGCGCGACAAGGAGCTCGACAAGCAGCGCAAGGAAGCCGCCGAGAAGGAGAAGAAGTCGGAGCAGAGCGCGGCCCAGGCGAAGGCGGCCGAGGAGCGCTGCACCCAGGCGCAGGCCAATTACAAGTCGTTCGAGGAAGGCGGCCGGCTCCTCAAGTACAACGACAAGGGTGAGCGCGAGTACATGACGGACGACGAGATCGAGGCCGGCCGCGCGAAGAGCAAGCAGCAGATGGAAGAGGCCTGCAAGAAATCATGATCGAGGCCCGGCGCCGCGCGCTCGCTGCCGGCGCCCTGGCCCTCACCGCGTTTCCCGCGCTCGCCATCTCGCTGGGCGAGATCGAGGTCCGCTCCCGTTCCGGGGAGCCCCTCGAAGCGCGGATCCCCGTCTCCGTCGCCCCCGGCGAGCTCTTGCGCGGTGCGTGCTTCGCGCCCGCGCCGGGCTCCGCCCCGGGCACCACGCTCGAATTGCGGCGCCGCGCCGCGGGCGCGCAGCTCATCGTGCGCACGCGCGCGCCGGTCGAGGGCGCGTCGATCGCGGTCGCGGTGGCCGTGGGTTGTCCCGGCGCCCCGGCGGAGCCGCATCTCTTTACCGCGGCGCTCGCGCCGGCCGCCACGCGGCCGGCGGAGCCGGGTCCCCGCCGCACGGCGCTCCCGACCGTCGTGACCTTGGCCGCCGCCGCGGGCGACAGCCTCGGCGCGCTCGCCCGAATGATCTTTCCCGAAGCGTCTCCGGCCCGCACCGCCTACCTCGCGGCGCTGCGCGACTCCAACCCGGCGCTCGCCGCGATCGCGGACGACGAGCCGCTCGCCGCCGGCACCTCGATCGCCCTTCCGGACCTCCACGCGTTCGCCGCGAGCCGCAAGGCCATCCGCGCGCCCGCGGCCGCTCCGAAGGCCGCGAGGGCGCCGGGGCCGGTTCGGGCCGCTCCGGCGCGGATACCGGTCTCCACGCCGCAGCCGGCGCCCGTGCCGAAGCCTGCGTCCGTGCAGGCGCCGCCCGTGCAGGTGGCCCCGCGTGAGCCGGCGCCAGAGCCCGCGGCGTCCGGATTCCGGTTGAAGCTCTCGGGCCCCACCATCGATCTCGCGCCCACGCGCACGCTCGATGCGCAGCAGCGCGCGGAGCTGCGCGAGCGCTTGCGCGTGCTGGACTCGGACGACCGCACGGCGGAGATGCTCGCCATGCGCGACACCATCCGCAAGCTCGAGGCGCGCATCGCGGACATGGAGCTCAAGCTCTCGCGCGCGCCGATCGCGGCGCCGGCGCCCCAGCCCGCCCCGCCCGCACCGCAGCCCGCCTCGCCTGCAACGGTGGCGGCCCCCGCACCGGTCGAGGCCGCCGCGCCGGTGCCGCCTCCCGCGCCCGTCGAGGCCGCCCAACCCGTCGCGCCCGCCGCAGCCATCGCGGCGGCGCCTGCCGCCCCCACGCCCCGCCCCCCGCGCGCCGTCCACGCCGGCGCCTGGTATGAATCGCCGTGGATGCTGCCCGCGCTCCTCGCGGCCCTCGCGGCGCTCCTCGCCGGCTGGCTCGTGCGGCGCCGCTCCGCCGCGCCGGAGTACGAAGGGGATGAGCCGATCGAAGGCGCGCCGGCGGAAGGTTTCGACGAGGAGGCCGTACCCGGGGAAGCGGCCGCCGAAGACGCGCCCGCGGAGGTCGAGGTCGAGCCCGAGCCCGTGGCGGCCGAGCCCAGCCACATGGATACGCTCGTGATCGCGCTCGACCCCGTCGCCCCGCCGCGCATCCCGAGCGAGGACCAGGAGGAGCTGCGCCGCCGCTACATGGAGGAGCGCTTCCCGGAGATCGTGAACGGCGCGCTGGTGCTGGACGACCCGGACTCCGTCGTGAACGCGGCCCGCCTCCTCTACGAGGACGGCGCCGTGCCCCGCGCGATCGAGCTCCTCCAGTTCGCGATCGAGCAGGACGCCGGACGCGAGGCGCCCTGGCTCGCGCTCTTCGAGATCTTCCGCCGCGAGCGCCTCGTGGGCGAGTTCGGCCGGCTCACGCGCCGCTTCGCGGAGCGCCACGAAGGCTCGCCCGCCTGGCGGAAGGTCCTGCGCATCGGCCGCGGCATGGACCCGGGCGATGCCCTCTACCAGGGTCCCGACGCGGCCGCTTCGTTCGATGCCGAGCAGGAAGACTGGCTGCGGATCGCGGCGGCGAAGGGCGACACGGCACTCGCCTCGGAGCTGCGCCAGCGCCTCATGGCGGAGGCGGCCGTGCGGGAGACCGACCTGCGCGCGGATCCCACGCCGGCGCTGCGGAAATCCGAAGACTTCACGGTGGCCTGAAGTGTCCGAGGCGACGCCGGCCGCCCCGGAAACCGCACCGGACATCGATGCCGCGTTCGCCGTCACGACGGTCCGGGACGGCGCCGCGCGCGCGCAGCTGCGAGCGGCGATCCGCGAGCTGGGCCGCGAGGGTGGCGGCTACACCGCGGAGCGCCTCGCTCGCCTCATCCGCCTCGAGGACCACTTCCAGGCGCTCCTCCTCTACGGCCAGCTCGAGTTCCTCCGCGAGGACGGGATGCCTTCGGATCCGGAGCGCGAGTTCGCGCTCGACATCCAGCGGATCCACCTCGACGCGGCCAACGGCTTCCAGCGGTTCCTACGCAACCGCGCGAGCTGGGCGCGCACCCGCGAGGCGCTCGAGACGATGTACCGCGTCACGGGCCGCGCGATGAACGCGATCCACGGCGCGGCCAAGTGGGGCTACTTCCTGGGCGAGACCGGCCGCAACGCCGCGTGGAAGCAGCTCCACGCGCTCTTCGCGCTCGCGGAAGCCGACGGCTACGCCCGCGCGCCCTTCGTGCTCCACGCGTCGAGCCCGCATTTCGCGCCGACGGTGGAAAGCCTCTACATCCGCGCCCTCCTCCTCGACGCGCTCAACACGGGAAGCCTTTCGCGGCCGCAGGTCGAGATCGCGGACGGCTGGCTCGCCGCATGGTGCGCGGCCTACGCCATGGAGAAGGGAGGGCGCCCCGAGACGCACACGTTCATGGCCGACCTCGCGTCGAGCGAAGGCCTGGTGCTCGCCGCGCGCGAGCGCGGGGCCGCGAATCCCCGGTACCTCCGCGCCGACGCGATGCGGGGCCACATCGAGGCACTGCAGTCGGATCTTCGCAGGGGACGGCTCGAGTCCCCCGTCGGCGCGGGGGCCGTCTTCGCGATCGAGGAGCACGCGGCGCTCGTGGCCTCCGTGGAGAAGCTCGAGCGCTCGATCGCCCTGGGCGGCGAGTCGCGCACGCGCGAGCGCGTGGCCTTCGACGACCGCGAGGTCGACGTCTGCTGCGGCATGGAGCGCGTGCTGCGGAAGGTCCGCGAGGCGCAGGATGCGGGCACGCCCGGCGAGGGCGCGCTCGTCTACCCCGCGATCCCGGATCCGGAGGTCGAGCGCTGGCGCGTGCGCGACGTGAGCACGACCGGCTACGGCCTCCTCGTCGACCGCACCGCGAGCGAGTCCGTGCTCCTGAACGGCATCGTGGGCCTTCGCAACCACGAGACCGGCGGCTGGATCGTGGGCACCATCGTGCGGAAGCTCCCCGGGGCGGTGCGCGGCGAGGTGCTGCTGGGCGTCGAGGTCGTGGGGTACCGTCCCATTCCCGTGGAGCTCGAGCCCGAAGGGCCGTCCAACGTGCCGGCGCTCTTCCTCCCCGGAGATGCGGCCGACGGCCGCGCGGACACGCTCCTCCTGCCGCTGGGCGACTTCCGCCTCGGAAGCCGCTATGCGCTGCGCGTGGGCGGCGTGCGATATCACGCGCGGCTGAACCGCATCGTCGCGAAGGGCGCGGACTGGATCAGCGCCCGCTACGAGATCGAGTCGAAGGCTTGAGCCGCGCCCGCTCGCGGCGCATCGACTTCGGATCCGCGGCGAGCGGCCGATAGACCTCCACGCGGTCGCCTTCCTGGAGCGGCGTTTCGGGAGGACAGCGCCGCGACCAGATGCCCACCGCGTCCGGCGCGATGCCGTGCGCCTCGAGGAGCGCGCGCACGGCGGGCGCGGCGAGCGCGTCGGCCACGCGGCTCCCGTCGGGAAGCGCGAGCTCGACCACGTGCTGGCGATCCGGGAGGGCGATCGCGACCGTCGCCCGCAGCGTCACGCGGAGCGGTCCCTGCGCGAGGCCGGCATCGACTCCGCGCGCTGCACGAAACGATCGACCAGGGTCTCCACGATGTGGCCGAAGACGCCGCCCAGGAGCGTCTCCAGCGCGACGCTCGAAAAGGCGTAGTCCAGGGCGAATTCCACGCGGCAGCCCTCGCCGCCCAGGTCCACGAAGCGCCATCCGCCCTTGAAGCGCTCGAAGGGACCCTCGACGAAGTCGAGCGACATGCGCTCCGGCGGCCGCTTCTCGTTGCGCGTCTTGATCGAGGTCGTGAGGCCGTGGTAGTCGATGTCCAGGCGCGCGACCGTGACCTTGTCCGTGCGCTCGAAGACCTCCGCCCCCGAGCACCACGGCAGGAACCGAGGATAGCTCTCGACGTCGTCCACGAGCGCGAACATCGCC
This sequence comes from Usitatibacter sp., assembly GCA_036266535.1. GTDB lineage: Bacteria > Pseudomonadota > Gammaproteobacteria > Burkholderiales > Usitatibacteraceae > Usitatibacter. The sequence continues at coordinate 45,963 of DATAMY010000146.1, forward strand.
GCCGCGGGCCGGCTCACGATCACGGACTTGCGTACGGTCGGCATGCCGCGATTCTAAGGCCTCGCGGCGCGGACGGCCGGGGCTCCCGCGGCCGGTAAACTAGCGGGATGGCGATCGCTGACAACAAGAAGGCGTTCCACGACTACTTCATCGAGGAGCGCTACGAGGCGGGGCTCGTGCTCGAGGGCTGGGAGGTGAAGGCCATCCGGGCAGGGCGCGCCCAGATCAAGGAGGCCTACGTGATCCTCAAGGGCGCGGAGCCCTTCATCATCGGCATGCACGTGAGCGCGCTCCCGACGGCCTCGACGCACGTGCGTCCGGACCCCACGCGCAGCCGGAAGCTCCTCCTCAACGCGGAGGAGATCCGGCGGCTCATCGGGAAGGTCGAGCAGCGCGGCTACACGCTCGTGCCGCTCGATCTCCATTACACGAAGGGGCGCGTGAAGCTGGAGATCGGCCTCGCCAAGGGCAAGAAGCAGCACGACAAGCGCGAGGCCGAGAAGGACCGCGAGTGGCAGCGCGAGCAGCAGCGGCTGCTACGCCGCAAGGCCTAGCTCCTTACCCCAGCCGGCGCAGCGACCCGATCCGGTTGTCCAGCCGGCCCAGGTCGGCGTAGCTCCCCGGCTCGAGCACCTCGCAGCGGCCCTCGAACCCGGGTCGCGTGCAGGCCTGCCAGCGCCCGCCGTGGACCACGATGCTCGACACGCCGCGCTCGGCGAGGCGCCCGTCCAGCTGGGCGACGCTGTGGTCCAGCCACACGGACTCGCCGCGGAATCCCGCGCCTGGGAAGAGCTCGACCGCGCCGCCGCGCCGATACCCGCGCGCGAAGCCCGGCTCCGCCTCGGCGAACCGGCGGTTGTCGACGCCGTTCTCGGCGACGTTGCCGATCTCGCGGGCCGACTCGATGCGGTGGTTCATGTTCTGCGCGAGCTGCGGGTACTCGCCGCGCGCGAGCACCATGCAATCGCCCTTGAAGTCGGGCTGGGAGCAGACCTGCCAGCGCCCCGAGCGCACGACCACGCTCGAGATCTGGTCATCGAAGCCCGCGCCCGAGAGGCTCGTCGCGTCGCCGCGGAGCGTGAGCTTCTGGCCGGTGAAATTGGGCTGCTTGAACACGGTCATTTCCGCCGCCTGCGCGGCGCCGGCCGCGAGCGCGGCGATCGCCGCGACGGGACCGAGGATGGAACGGATTCGGATCGCATGCATGGGCATCACCTCCTGTGCCCTTTTGACGCGCGATGCCGGAAGCGGTTTCCTCCCGCCGCGTGGCCATGCGGCCACGCTCGCGTAGGCGAATGCCGATGCGAATGAAAAAGCCCGCGGGCGCGGGCCTTTTCGAATGCTGGGGTGGCTGATGGGATTCGAACCCACGACAACTGGAATCACAATCCAGGACTCTACCGCTGAGCTACAGCCACCGTGGTTGCCAACCGGATATTGGCGCGCCCGACAGGATTCGAACCTGTTACCCCCGGCTTAGAAGGCCGGTGCTCTATCCGGATGAGCTACGGGCGCCTTCCTCGAATCCTGCGGGTCGGGGTGGAGGGATTCGAACCCCCGACATCTTGCTCCCAAAGCAAGTGCGCTACCAGACTGCGCTACACCCCGCCGTGGGCGAAAGTATAGCGCGGCCCACTAGTTCGAAGCCGACTCCGCCGGCGCGGGCGGGGGCGACTCCTCGCGGCGCGCAGGGGGATCGAGCAGCGCCTTTCTGGAGAGCCGCACGCGTCCCTTGTCGTCCGCCTCGAGCACCTTCACCTTCACGACCTGGCCTTCCTTGAGGTAGTCCGAGACCGAGTTCACGCGCTCGTGGGCGATCTGCGAGATGTGCAGCAGGCCGTCCTTGCCGGGCAGCAGCTGCACGATCGCGCCGAAGTCGAGGAGCCGCAGCACCGGGCCCTCGTAGACCTTGCCCACTTCCACTTCCGCCGTGATCGCGCGGATGCGGTCCATGGCGGCCTTGCCGGCGTCTTCCGAGAGGCACGCGATGGAGATGGTGCCGTCGTCCTCGATGTCGATCGTGGTGCCCGTCTCGCGCGTGAGCGCCTGGATCACGCTCCCGCCCTTGCCGATCACCTCGCGGATCTTGTCCGGGTTGATCTTCATCTTCATGACGCGCGGCGCGTGCTCCGAGAGCTCCTCGCGCGGGCCAGGGACGGCCGTCTTCATGAGCCCCAGGATGTGCATGCGGCCCTCCTTCGCCTGGTCGAGGGCGACCTTCATGATCTCCTTGGTGATGCCGTTGATCTTGATGTCCATCTGGAGCGCGGTCACGCCGCGATCCGTGCCGGCCACCTTGAAGTCCATGTCGCCGAGATGGTCCTCGTCGCCCAGGATGTCGGTCAGCACCGCGAAGCGCCCGCCGTCCTTGATGAGGCCCATGGCGATGCCCGCGACGTGGCCCTTGAGCGGCACGCCCGCGTCCATGAGCGCGAGGCAGCCGCCGCACACCGTCGCCATAGACGAGGAGCCGTTCGACTCCGTCACCTCCGAGACCACGCGCAGCGTATAGCCGAATTCCTCCTTGGTCGGGAGCACCGCGAGGAGCGCGCGCTTGGCGAGCCGGCCGTGGCCGATCTCGCGGCGCTTGGGCGAGCCCACGCGGCCCGTCTCGCCGGTGGAGAACGGCGGGAAGTTGTAGTGCAGCATGAAGCGCTCGGTGTACTCGCCCTGGAGCGCGTCGATGATCTGCTCGTCCTGGCCCGTGCCGAGCGTGGTCGTCACGATCGCCTGCGTCTCGCCGCGGGTGAAGAGCACGCTTCCGTGCACGCGCGGCAGGAGCGTCGGGCGGATCGAGATCGGGCGCACGGTGCGGGTGTTCCGCCCGTCGATGCGCGGCTCGCCGTTGAGGATCTGGCCGCGGACGATCTTCGCTTCCATGTCCTTCAGGATCCCGCGGGCCACGTTCGCGTCCGCCGGCGTCTCCGCGTTCACGACGCATTCGTCCAGCACGCGCTTCTTGATCTCGTCCAGCTTCTCGGAGCGCAGCGACTTCGATTTCAGGCGATAGGCCTCGTTCAGGGCGTCCTCCGCGATCGCGCGGATCTTCTCCATGAGCGTCTCGTCCGGGGCGGGCTGCTCCCAGTCCCAGTCGTCCTTGCCGCCCTCGTCCGCGAGCTCGTTGATCGCGTCGATCGCGGCCTGCATCTGCTCGTGGCCGTAGACCACCGCGCCCAGCATCACTTCCTCCGAAAGCTCGTTCGCTTCGGATTCCACCATCAGCACCGCCTGCTCCGTGCCGGCGACGACGAGGTTCAGCTTCGAGCCCTCGAGCTCCGTCTTGGTCGGGTTCAGCACGTACTCGCCGTCGATGTAGCCCACGCGCGCCGCGCCGATCGGGCCATCGAACGGGATGCCGGAGAGCGTGACCGCGGCGGAAGCGCCCAGGAGGGCCGGGATGTCCGAGTCGACTTCCGGGTTGATCGAGAGCACGGTCGCGATGACCTGCACCTCGTTGTAGAAGCCGTGCGGGAAGAGCGGGCGAAGCGGCCGGTCGATGAGGCGCGAGGTGAGGATCTCCTTCTCGGAGGGCCGGCCTTCGCGCTTGAAGAAGCCGCCCGGGATGCGGCCCGCGGCGTACGTCTTCTCCTGGTAGTCGACGGTGAGCGGGAAGAAGTCCTGGCCCGGCTTCATGTCGCGGCGGCCGACGCAGGTCACGAGGACCACGGTGTCGTCCATGGTGACGAGCACGGCGCCGTCGGCCTGCCGGGCGATCTCGCCGGTCTCGAGCGTCACTTCGTGACGGCCGAATTGGAATGTCTTCTTGATCGATTTCATCGAGGGATCCTGTCGGGTTTGGGCGCGATCCCCGCGCTTCGCGGGGATGACGGGAGCGTTAAGGCCCCGTCGCCGGATGAATGGACCGCCGGAAAGCAAAAACCCCGCGAGCGCAGGCGAGCGTTCGCGGGGCTCGTTCGTCCGGCGGCGTCCTTATTTGCGCAGGCCGAGGCGCTCGATCAGCGAGCGGTACGCCTCGACTTTGGTGCGCTTCAGGTAGTCGAGCTGGCTGCGCCGCTGGCTCACCATCCTCAGCAGGCCCCGGCGCGAATGGAAATCCTTGACGTGCTTCTTGAAGTGCTCGGTGAGCATGTTGATCCGCTCCGTGAGGAGCGCGACCTGGACCTCGGGGGAACCGGTATCCCCCTTGGCGCGCTGGTGTTCGGCGAGGATGCGCGCCTTGTCTTCGGTGGTGACGGGCATGGGAAATTCTCCGTGTAACTCTGCAAAATCTTGTCGTCGCGATGAACTTGACATTCTAGCGCGTTTTGCGCCACTTGCTCAAGCAAATCAGGGGCATCCGGGGTCGTTTCGGGAGGCGACCAGCCGGATCGGGGCGACCATTCCGCCAGGACCCGCGAGCCCCACCCCCAGGAACCGCCCGTCCGGCGCGAAAAGGGCCATCTCGGCCTGCGGGGCGGCCCCGTCGCAGCCGATCGGCTGCCCATGGGAGAAGCGCCGGGCGTCCTCGGGCGTCGCCTCCAGGCGGGGGAGCCCGGCCACCAGCGCCTCCGGCGGCAGGAGCGACGCGCGCACCCCTTCCGGGTCCTCCTCCAGCCGCGTGAGCGGCACCGCGTCGTCCAGCCGGAAGGGACCCACGCCGGTGCGGCGCAGGGCGACGAGCGACGCCCCGCAGCCCAGCACCTGCCCGATGTCCATGGCGAGCGTCCGGATGTAGGTCCCCTTGGAGCAGGCGACGCGAATGCCCAGCTCGCCCTCCCGGAGGAACCGCCGCTCCAGGGATTCGATCTCGATCGCCCGGGACGCCCGCTCGACCTCCTCGCCCGCGCGGGCGTACTCGTAGAGCCGCTTGCCGTTCACGTGGAGGGCCGAATGCATGGGAGGGGTCTGCTGCTGGTGCCCGACGAAGCCCGCGAGGACGGCGTCGATCCGCGCGAGGTCGGCGGGCGCTTCCCGGCGTGCGACGACCGCACCCTCGGGGTCCCCGGTCGTGGTCTCGAGGCCGAGGGCGAGGACCGCGTCGTACGCCTTCCGGGCGTCGATGAGGAAGCGCGAGAACTTGGTCGCCTCGCCGAAGACAACCGGGAGGAGGCCCGTCGCGAAGGGATCGAGCGTCCCCGTGTGGCCCGCCTTCTCGGCATTGAGGAAGCGCTTCGCCCGCGCGACCGCCTGGGTCGAGCTGTAGCCCGCCGGCTTGTCGAGGAGAAGGACGCCGTGGCAGGGAGTACGCCCGGAGGCCATCCCGCCTAGCGCCCGGTCCGGCCCCGCGGACGGCGTGCGGGCGCCGCGGCCGGCTGCGGCTTCACCGCCTCGTCGATCAGGCGCGTGAGGCGCACGCCGCGCTCGACCGACTCGTCGTACTCGAAATGGAGCTCGGGGACCTTCCGCGTGGTGAGGCGGTGCGCGAGCTGGGAGCGCAGGAACCCGGCCGCGCGCTGCAGTCCCTCGCCCGCGAGCTCCGCGTCCGAAGGCGCGCCCAGCACGGTGAAGAAGACCTTCGCGTGGGACTGGTCGCGGGAGAGCTCGACGCCGGTGAAGGTGATCATGCCGACCCGCGGGTCGCGCAGCTCCAGCCGGACGACCTCCGCGAGCTCGCGCTGGATCTGGTCGGCGATGCGCGCGCGCCGTGGGCTGTCCATGGCGGCGCGCGGCTTCAGGCGAGGGTGCGCGCCACCTCGACCACCTCGAAGACCTCGAGCTGGTCGCCCACCTGGATGTCGTTGTAGCCCTTGAGCGAGAGGCCGCACTCGAAGCCCGCCTTCACCTCGCGCACGTCCTCCTTGAAGCGCTTCAACGAATCGAGCTCGCCCGTGTGGACCACGACGCCGCCCCGGATCAGGCGCACGGAAGAGCCGCGGCGCACCACGCCGTCG
>DATAMY010000147.1:0-2846 GCA_036266535.1 Usitatibacter sp.
CGCCGCGTGAGCGTGCCGTGGGGACGCGCGCACCTCGCCTCGATTCCCGTGTTCCTCTTCGCGATCCTGGGGCTCTGGTTCATCGGCGACGCGTTCAACTCGAAGCTGGTCGCGCTCGCGGGCGCCTCCATCGGCGTCGTCGTCGGCATGGTCTTCACGATGCCGCTCTACCACCGCTTCGTGCCGCTGGTGAGACCGGAAAACCGTTAGGTTTTCCGCCCCCGCGAAGGCGGGGGCCCATCTCCGCAGCCGTCTACCCGCAAACCCCCACCCATCCGCACGCGCTGCAGAAATCGCAGCCGTCCTTGCGGATGACGGTGTAGTTTCCGCACTCCTTGCAGCGCGCGCCCTTCATGAGCGCGGGCTCGTCCTCGTCGCGCGGGGCCTCGAGCACGCCCATCTCCCGCGTGGGATAGCCGCGCTCGTCGAGCACGCCCAGCATCGCGTAGCGATGGATCACGAGGCGCGCGAGGTAGGCGACGGTCGACGGCCAGTTCTGCTGCCGCCGCTCGCCGGGCACGAACGCCATGAAGTCGCCCAGCGGCTCCGAGTAGTCGAGGAGCTTCCGGAGCTTCATCCCGATCCACGCGGGATCGACCACGCGCATGTCGAGCGAGAGGATGCGGGTGAGGCCGTCCAGCGCGCGCGGATAGTGTCCCGAGAGCCAGATCGAGTACGGGCGCGTCGTGCCGTCCGGGAGCTGGATCTCCTTCAGCCCCAGCACGAACTCGTCGCCGGACGCCGGGTTCGCGACGTCGACGGTCCACGAGAGCGTGCCCTCGGTGCCGGTGCGCGGCTCGTCCACGCTGAACATGTGGTCCACCACCGGCGTCTTCGCGGAACCTTCGAATGCGCGCAGCTGCTCGCAGCGCCAGCGCACGACCTGCGCCACGGCCGACACCACGCCGGGCACACGCCGCTTCTCGCCGTGGGGCGGGAAGCGCATGTCGAACGCGTCGTCGCCGACGGTGTGCGCGAGCACGTCGAGCTTCATGCGCAGCCACGCGCGGTCGTCCGCGCGCATGTCCATCGAGAGCGTCTTCGCGACCGCTCCGAGGCCGCGCGGCTGCTCGGCGCCGTTCACCCACACCTCGAACGGGAACATGCGGCCCGCCTCCTCGACCTGGCCCACGAAGAGCGCGAACCGGCCCGAGGGCGACTCGATCATGTACGTCCAGGCGAGGTTGCCCTCCGGGAGCTCCGGGCGGCCGGGCCAGCGCAGGCTCGTGAGCACGGGCTGCGGCAACGTCTTGATCGAAAGCCGGCGGTTCGCGTCGTTCCCGCCCTCGAGGATCCCACGCGCGGCGGGCTTCGCGGAATCCGCCGTGAGCACCGCGCCCAGCACGTTGTTGGGCCGGTACGTCGCGAGCCCCTTCAAGCCGCCCTTCCACGCCTTCACGTAGAGGCCCTCGAAGTCCGCGTAGGGGTAATCCTCCGGCACGTTCACCGTCTTCGAGATGCTGGTGTCGACGTACGGCGCCACGGCGGCGACCATCGCCTCGTGCGCGTCCGCCGAGATCTCGAGCGCCGTCACGAAGTAGTCCGGCAGCTTCGCCGCCTCGCCGTGCATGTGGCGATACAGGCGCCAGGCGTGGTCCTCGACGCGGAATTCCTTGTGCGTGCCGTCCGCCATCCGTTTCTTGCGCGTGTACGTCCACGAGAACGGCGGCTCGATTCCGTTCGACGCGTTGTCCGCGAACGCGAGGCTGATGGTGCCGGTGGGCGCGATCGAGAGGAGGTGCGAGTTGCGCACGCCGTGCTTGCGGATCGACTCCTTCAGCGCCGTCGGCAACCGGGACGCGAAGTTGCCGCCCGAGAGGTACATGTCCGCGTTGAACATCGGGAACGCGCCGCGCTCCTTCGCGAGCTCCACGGAAGCGGCATACGCGCGGTCGCGCATGAACTCGGAGATCTTCGCGGCCATCGCGCGCGCGCTCTCCGTGTCGTATCGCAGCTTCAGCATCGCGAGCGCGTCGCCCAGGCCCGTGTAGCCCAGCCCCACGCGCCGCTTGGACATCGCCTCCGCGCGCTGGGCGGGAAGGGGCCACGGCGTGAGGTCGAGCACGTCGTCCAGCATGCGGATCGAGACCTCCACCACAGAGCCGAACGCGTCGAAGTCGAAGGCCGCGACCTCGCCGAACGGATCCTTCACGAAATGGGTGAGGTCGATCGAGCCCAGGTCGCAGCAGCCGTAGGGCGGCAACGGCTGCTCCGCGCATTGCCCCGTGACGAGCCCGTTGAAGATCACGGTGTTGTGGTCGGCCTGCGTCGTGTCGTACACGGCCTCGCGGCCGGCGGGCTCGATGGATTCGATGCGCGTCGCGAATCGCTGCGTTTTGAGGAAGGCCCTGTCTTCCGCCCACGCGTGGTACTTCTCGTTCTTCGCGGGCAGGAGGAATCCGATTTCCCGCATGAAGGTCGAGCGCGATTCGCCGTCGACGATGAGCTCGAACAAGGGGCGACAGCGGTACGAGGCTGAGCCGCCATTGCCGTCCGGCATATCCTTCTCGCCGGCCTCGCGCCGAAGGTGGATGCGGCTGAAGATGCCGAAGTTCGAGAGCAGCACCTGGACGTCCTGCAGGAGCGGCCGCTCGACGGAGGTCAAGCGCACGGAGCACGATTGGCTCTTCGACGACACGTTCACCGTGCCGTCCGTCTGGAAGAGCGCCCGCAGGTACCCCTTCACGCACGATTCCGAGCCGCGCCACACGATGTCCGGGACGCGAAGCTTGGTCTCGCGGGTGAATCCGATGTCCTCCAGCGCGCGCGCGAGCAGCACCGAGCGGATCACGACGCGGTTCTGCGCGGGCACCGCCACGGGCGCGACCGCGTAGCGGCGACCCGTC
>DATAMY010000148.1:0-2597 GCA_036266535.1 Usitatibacter sp.
CATGCCGAGCTGCGCGGCGTCCATGGCGAGGCGAAGCTGCGCCTCGCTTTCGCGCAGCGCCGCCTCCGCGAGCTTGCGCCGCGAGATGTCCTCGATGGTGACCATGGTTCCCGTCACCTTGCCGTCGGCGCCGTAGATGGGGGCGGCGGAGAGCGCGACCGGGATCTCGCGCCCGTCGCGGTGCAACCGCCGGGTTTCCTCGAGGAACGAGGTCTTTCCCTCCTGCGCCTGCTCGCGCAGCGCCCGCGCCTCGTCGACCCGGTCCTTCGGCACGATGCTGGTGGGTGTGCCGACGACCTCGCTTTCCTTCCACCCGAACATCCTTTCGGCGGCCGGGTTCCACATCGAGACCACGCGGTCGAGGTCGCGCGCCACGATGGCCACGGGTGCCGCGTGGATCACGGCGCGCAAGAGCTCGGCGCTCGCGCGCGTGGCGCCCTCCAGCTTCTTGCGCTCGTCGATGTCCACGAGGGAGCCCACGATGCCCGCGATGTCGCCGCCCGGATCGAGGAAGGTCGCCTTGTTCACGAGCACGTCGCGCACCACGCCGCCCGCCGAGATGGCGGTCGATTCATAGCTCACGGCGCCCGGCTCGGCGAGGAGCTTCGCGTCCGAGTGCTCCTGGTTCTCCCTCGGTGCGCCCGGGGAGATCTCGGCGTAGGTCCGGCCCACCACCTGCTCGCGCGGCAGGCCGAAGAAGCGCTCGAAGGCGCGGTTGCAGCCGAGGTAGCGCCCGGCCGAGTCCTTGTAGAAGACCGGGTTGGGCAGCGCCTCGATCAGCTGCTGGGTGAAGGAGAGCTGGCTGCGGAGCGCCCGGGTGGCCTTGGAAGCGAGCGCCATCGCTTCGCCGCGGGTGCGCGCGATGGCGTGCGCGAGCCCGGCGAGGAGCAGCGTCATGGCGGTCCCGGCGCCCAGCGCGGTGAGCGGAAGGGGCATGAGCCACGGGCTCAACGCGGGCGGTTCGTTGAAGACCGCCCGCCACTGGCGCCCAGCGACCCGGATGTCGCGCGAGTCCTCCAGCGGCTTCGCCATCCAGGGAGGGGCCTCGCCGCCGGGCACCGCCCGGCTCTGGTAGAAGAGCGTCGAATCGCCCGGCGGCAGCGACGCGCCGCCCGCGGGCCCCAGGTCGTACAGCCGGACGCTCATCTCTCTCGGCTGCTCGGCGGCGAGCGAGGCGAAGATGTCGTCCACCCGCGTGACGACGTTCACGAACGCGCGCAGGGCCTCGCGGCGCTCCGGGACGGTGCGATGCTCGCCCGGCAGGTAGACCGGCTGGTAGATCACCAGCCCGTAGCTCGTCGCCTTCTCCTGGACGAGGCGGTACTTGCCCGTGGCCGTGGCCTCGCCGCTGTCGCGGGCGTGCTCGGCCGCGATGCGGGGGATGTCCCGGGTGCGCAGGTCGAGCCCCAGCACGCCTCGGTTCCCGGCCAGGGGCTCGGCGTACATGATCGCCCAGTATTCGTCGCGGTCGCCCGGCGGGTGGATCGCGAAGTCGGGGTAGCCGTCCGGCTCGAGGGAACGGTCCTCGCGGCCGCGGGCGATGAATGCGTCCCGCTTGGCGAGCGGCACGCGCTCGATGTACTCGATCGCCCGGATCCCTGGGAAGCGCCGCGGTATGTCGAGCGCGCTCGCGTAGCGGGAGAACTCGCCGCGGGTGACGAAGGCGTCGTGGTAGGCGAGGGCGGCCACGCCGTAGAGGACGTCGAGGTAGCGGTGGACCTGCTGCTCGACCAGCGCCGCCGAGCGGCTCGCCCGGGTGCCGAACTCGATGTCGGCCTCGCGCGCGGCCTCCCAGCCGGTGGCGAGCCAGGCGATGAGCGTCGCCGCCGCGCCGAGCGCCAGGGCGGCGAGCGCGATCAACTGCGGTCGCTGGGGGCGGTCCATGGATCCGATGGGTGCCACGATAGAATAGCGGTTTTTCCGCGAATTCCCCACCGTGTCGCTGATCGTGCAGAAGTACGGCGGTACCTCCATGGGCAGCCCCGAGCGCATCCGCGAGGTCGCGCGGCGCGTCGCCCGCTTCGCCGCCCAAGGCCACCGCCTGGTGGTCGTGCCTTCCGCCATGGCCGGCGAGACCAACCGGCTCCTGGGCCTCGCGCGGGAAATCAATCCCGACCCCGATCCGCGCGAGCTCGACGTGATCGCCTCCACCGGCGAGCAGGTCTCCATCGGCCTGCTCGCGCTGGCCCTGCACAAGCAGGGGCTCAAGGCGAAGAGCTACACCGGCTGGCAGGTCCCGATCGTGACCGACGCGGCCTACAGCAAGGCGCGCATCCTCGCGATCGAGGAGCGCAACATCAAGGCGGACCTGGACGCCGGCCACGTGGTGATCGTCGCGGGGTTCCAGGGCATCGACGACGACGAGAACATCACGACGCTGGGCCGCGGCGGATCGGACACCACGGGGGTCGCGCTCGCCGCGGCGCTGAAGGCCGACGAGTGCCAGATCTACACCGACGTCGACGGCGTCTACACCACCGACCCGCGCATCGTCCCCGAGGCGCGGCGCCTGGACACGATCACGTTCGAGGAGATGCTGGAGCTCGCTTCCCTGGGCTCGAAGGTCCTGCAGATCCGCTCGGTCGAGTTCGCGGGGA
>DATAMY010000149.1:0-20961 GCA_036266535.1 Usitatibacter sp.
ACCGACCTCCCGCGCGACCCGCGTCACCTCCGAAGCGAACGAACGGAGCTGGTCCACCATCGTGTTGATGGTGTTCTTCAACTCGAGCACCTCGCCCTTCACGTCCACCGTGATCTTCTTCGAGAGGTCGCCGTTCGCGACCGCCGTCGTCACCTCCGCGATGTTCCGCACCTGGCCCGTGAGGTTGCCGGCCATGGAGTTCACCGAGTCCGTCAAGTCCTTCCACGTGCCGGCCACGCCCTTCACCTTCGCCTGGCCGCCGAGCTTGCCTTCCGTGCCCACCTCGCGCGCGACGCGCGTGACCTCGGATGCGAACGATCCGAGCTGGTCCACCATCTTGTTGATCGTCTTCGCGGTCCGCAGGAACTCGCCTTCGAGCGGCTGCCCGTCGACCTCGAGCGCCATGGTCTGCGAGAGGTCGCCCTGCGCCACCGCGCCGATCACCCGCGCCGTCTCGCTGGTCGGGTGCACGAGGTCGTCGATCAGGTCGTTCACGCAGTTCATCGAATCGCGCCAGAAGCCGCGCACGTCGCCGATCTCGCCGCGCTGCTTGAGCTTGCCTTCCTTGCCGACCTTCTGGCGCAGCCGCGCCAGCTCTTCCGCCATCCGCTCGTTCAGCTCCACCACCTCGTTGAAGGTCTCCGCGAGCTTGCCTTGCAGGCCGGTCCACTCGACCGGCAACCGCACCGAGCTGTCGCCCTGCTTGAGCGCGCTCAACGCCGCCAGGATGGCACGCGTTTCGGCGGGGTTCGTCTCGGGCGCCTTCACCGCCTGCGCCTGCGTCGCCGCGCGCTTGCGCGATGCGACCGCGGATCCCGTTTCGTCCATGGTGGTGTCCTTCATGTCAGCGATGTCCTTCGTGTGTTTTGCCTGCGACATATCGATCGAGGGTGCGCACCTGGTCCTCGATGTTCCCGCGGAGCTTCTCGAGCGCGCGCTTGGTGCCTGCCGGATCGAGCTTCCCCGAATCGAGGAGGTGGATCCACCCCGCCATCGCCGAAAGCGGCGTGCGCAGCTCGTGCGAGAGCGCGCGGATGCCGTCCGTCGGGACCGCGGTCGCCGACGCCGTTCGCGAGCCCACGGCGGTGAGCGCTTGCGCGAGCTCCGAAGCGTCGCCGGCGATGCTCTCCGGATCGCAAACCAGCACCGCGGAGGACGCCGTCGACAGGCGCTCGCGCGCCTGCGTCCAGTCCTCGACCTCGACCACGCCGAGTCCCGCATCCTTCAGCGCGCGGAGCATGGCTTCGCGGCCGGCGGCGTTCCTCGAGACCTTCAATATCGTCGTCGTCATGGTTCCACCGGAAAGCCCGCGAGCACGGAAATCGGCAGGCGCGCTGCGCGAATTCCCGGGGGCTGGAACGAGTATAGGATGCCGCTTTGGGACAGGAATGTAGGAGGATGCCTACATCCCGGGGTTTTCTCGTCGGGGTGGCTCACGGGCTACAATGACGACACCGCAATCGGCGAAAATGCGGCTGGAAAGCCAAAAACAATGGGCACCTCCGGACGCAACCTTCCTCTCAAACTCGTCATCGCGGACGATTCCAAGCCGGTAGCGGAAATGCTACGGGAGCTCCTCACCGATCCGGGCCGGGTCGAGGTCATCGGCGTGGCCGATACCGAGGCCAATACCCTGGAGGCCATCCGGGGGCTCGCGCCGGACGCGGTGGTCCTCGACCTCCAGTTGCGTACCGGCTCGGGCACCGACGTGATCCGGGCAGTCCGTTCGGACCCCTCGGTCTGCGCGACCCGCCTCATCGTCACCTCCAACCACACCTCGCCGCAGCTTCGCGCCGGATGCATGGAGCTGGGAGCGGACGGCTATTTCGACAAGGTGAAGGAGCTGGACGGCCTTGCCGCCCGCGTGCGCGCCCTCGCCGAGGAAAAGGCGCGCGGCTAGGTGCCGGCCGGCGGGGCGATGCACACCTTCCCGTCCGCGACGCTCACGGAATAGGTGCGCAGCGGCACCATGCACGGCGGCGCTTCCACGCGTCCCGTCGGGATGTGGAACGCCCCGTTGTGGAAATTGCATTCCACGATCTCGCCGTCGACCTCGCCCTCCGAGAGCGATCCCGGCCCGTGGGTGCAGGCGTCGTCGGTCACGAAGAACCGGCCGCCGAGGTTGAAGACGGCGAGGACGAGCCCGGGGCGCTCGACCTTGAGCGCGCCGCCCTCGGGAACCTCGCTCGCGGCGCAAAGCTCGATCAGCGTTTCGGATGCGGACATGGCAAGCTGGAAAAGTGCACTGGCGTTGACCGCATTGTAGCCCGAATGTTAACGTTGAAACCACGTACAGGAACGCCGTTCCATATAGGGGAACGGCCTCGAGCGCCCCGCCCCCGGGGTTTTCCTTCAGAGAGATCCTCATGAAAGCCGAACAGAACGAACTCCTGGTCCGGACCGGGCCCGGCACCGCCATGGGCGAGCTGTTTCGCCGCTACTGGCTCCCGATCCTCCTTTCCTGGGAGCTCCCGGAGCCGGATTGCCCGCCCGTTCGCGTGAAATGCCTGGGCGAGCGCATGGTCGCCTTCCGCGACACGCAGGGACGCCTCGGCCTCATCGACGAGTTCTGCGCGCACCGGGGCGTGTCGCTCTGGTTCGGCCGGAACGAGGAATGCGGGCTGCGCTGCCCGTACCACGGCTGGAAGTACGACGTGAACGGCCAATGCGTCGACGTCCCGTCCGAGCCCGCGGAAAGCGGCTTCTGCCAGAAGATCAAGCTCAAGTCCTATCCTCTCCTCGATCGCGGCGGCGTGATCTGGGTGTACATGGGCCCCGCGGACCAGCGCCCGCCGGAGCCGGAGTGGGAGTTCGCGACCGTCCCCGCGGAGCAGAGCTACGTGTCCAAGCGCGTACAGGAATGCAACTGGCTGCAGGCGATGGAGGGCGGCATCGATTCGAGCCACGTGTCCTTCCTCCACAGCGGGGCGCTCAACACGGATCCGCTCTTCAAGGGCTCGAAGGGCAACCAGTACAACCTGGGCGACAAGAAGCCCGTGTTCGAGGTGGCCGAGAGCGAGGGCGGCCTCTACATCGGCGCGCGCAGGAACGCGGAGGACGGGAAGTACTACTGGCGCATCACGCCGTGGGTGATGCCGTGCTTCACGATGGTGCCCCCGCGCGCGGACCACCCGATGCACGGGCATTTCTGGGTGCCGATGGACGACGAGAGCTGCATGGCGTGGAGCTTCGATTACCATCCCGTCCGGGCGCTCTCGGAGCTCGAGCGCGAGGCGATGGAGGCGGGCAAGGGCGTGCATGTCCGCGTCGACAAGGGCTTCCGGCCGCTCCAGAACCGGGACAACGACTACCTCATCGACCGCGCGGCGCAGAAGGCAGGGAAGACGTTCAGCGGCGTGGAGGGGATCGGCATGCAGGACGCCTCGCTCCAGGAGAGCATGGGCCCGATCCAGGACCGCACGAAGGAGAACCTCGTGTCGACGGACAACGGCATCATCATGGCGCGCCATCGCCTCATCAAGGCCGCGAAGGAGCTGGCCGCCAAGGGCGCGCTCCCGGCCGGTCGCGATCCCGCGCACCAGAAGGTCCGCTCCGTGGCGCTCGTGCTCCCGTCCGGCACGCCGTTCAAGGAAGGGGCCGGCGAGGCCCTCAAGGCGCGCGAAGGCGTCGCGCAGACCTCCGTCTAGCAAACCAGGAGAAAAACAAGTTGGAAGAAGTTCTGGCGGCCGTCCGCGTCGGCCCGGGCAAGACCGAGATCCGTGAATTTCCCATGCCGGAGATTCCGGACGACAGCGCGTTGATGAAGATGGAAGTGGCCGGCATCTGCGGCACGGACGTGAAGCTCTACCAGCATCCGCCGTCGCCCGCCCCGGTCATCATGGGCCACGAGAACATCGGCTACATCGCGAAGGCCGGCCGCGAGTTCACGCGCCGCAAGGGCTTCAAGGAGGGCGACCTCGTCTTCGTCGAGCACTACGTCTCGTGCGGCAAGTGCGAGTGGTGCCACCTGGGCCAGTACCGCCATTGCGAGAACACGGACTGGCGCTACAACCCGGAGGCGGTGCGCTACGGCTACACCGCCGCGGACAAGCCGCCGTACCTGTGGGGCGGATTCGCGCAGTACGTGTACCTGCCGTGGAATGCGGTGCTCCACCACGTGCCCAAGGGCGTGAGCCCCGAGCTCGCGGGCCTCGTGACGCCCATGGCGAACGGCGTGGAATGGTCCCTCTTCGACGGCGGCGTGGGCTACAACTCGACGGTGCTCATCCAGGGACCGGGCCAGCAGGGCCTCTCGCAGACGGTCATCTGCAAGCAGGCGGGGGCTTCGCTCATCATCGTCACGGGCACGGCCAAGGACCGCGCGCGGATGGACGTGGCGAAGCTCCTGGGCGCGGACCACGTGATCGACGTGCAGAAGGAGGATCCCCTCGCGCGCATCAAGGAGATCACGGGCGGCAAGGGCGTGGACGTGGTGCTCGACTGCACCGCCGGCGCCGGGACCATGCCGATCCTCCTGGGCGTCGAGGCGTTGAAGCGCAAGGCCGGCACGATGGTGATCCAGGGCGAGATGGCGGAATTCCCCAATTTCCCGGTGGGCCGCGTGACGGTGAAGGCGATCACGTTGAAGAGCGCCCGCGGCCACAGCTACAAGGCGTGCGAGCTGGCACTCCAGCAGCTCGCCTCGCACCGCTTCCCGCTGGAAAAGATCACGACGCACACGTTCGGCCTGAAGGACGTCGACCGCGCCATCCGCGCGGTGGGCGGCCAGGGCGTGCCGGACGTGATCCACGCTTCGCTCATGCCCTGGAAATAGCGAGCGGCCATGGACGCCTCGGGAAGCTGGTCGCGGCTCAAGCGGGGCGCCTCGGGAGGCGGACGCGTCGCGGACGAGGCGCTCCTCGCGACGTTGAGGAAGGACACGCCGTTCTTCGAGGCCCGCGGCCGCGTGCGGCAATGGACGCGCGAGCGCTTCGCGCTCGGGCCGGACGACCCGGTCGCGGTTTCCGAGGTGGCGTCCACGGTCCCGGGGTCCCCGCCGCTCGAGACGGTGGTCGAGTTCCGCACCGGCGAGGGCCTGCGCCATCACTTCAAGGTCTTCAAGCCGCTCGCCGCGGTCGCGTGCGACGACCTTCCCCCGTCGTGGATGAAGGACGCGCTCGCGATGCCGGACGGCATCGAATGCGAATGCTGCTGACCGCACGGACGACACCATGGCGCTCCCCCGGCTGAAGACCGTCACCCGCACCCAGGGCAACAACCGCGCGCTGAAGGAAGGCGCGGTGAAGCCCGCCACCTTCGAGTTCGATTTCGTCGAGGTCGATCCGCTGATCGACGCCTTCCGGCGCATGGTGCGCGGGCTCGAGTTCGACGTCTCCGAGATGGCGATGACCACGTACTTGAGCGCCCGCGAGCACGGGAAGCGCTTCACGGCGCTCCCGATCTTCCTCGTGCGCGCGTTCCACCACGGCGCGATCGTGGTGAACACGAAGTCCGGCATCCGCTCGCCCAGGGACCTCGAGGGGAAGCGCGTCGGCGTGAACCGCGGCTACACGGTGACCACGGGCGTGTGGGCGCGAAGCGTCCTCCAGCACGAGCACGGCGTGGATCTCAAGAAGGTGACCTGGGTCCTTTCCGGCGACGAGCACGTCGCGGAATTCGTCCCGCCGCCCAACGTGGTGCCGCTCGAGCGCGGCCGGAAGATGGCCGACCTCGTGATCTCCGGCGAGCTGCCCGCCGCGGTGAACGTCGAGATCGACCACCCGGACGTGAGGCCGCTCATTCCGAACGCGAAGGAAGCGGGCTTCGAGGCGCTGAGGAGCCGCGGCCACTACCCGATCAACCACGCCATCGTCGTGAAGGACGAGGTGCTCGCCGCGCGCCCGGAGGTGGCCGCGGACATCTTCCGCGCGTTCGCGGAATCGAAGCGCCGGTACGTGGAGAAGCTTCGCGCGGGGGCGATCGAGAAGCCCACCGCGATGGACGAGATGCACCGCCGCGTGATGCAGATCACGGGCGGCGATCCCCTGCCCTACGGCATCGCGCCCAACCGCGGGCCGCTCGAGGAGCTGGTGGGATCGGCGAAGGAGCAGGGCATCATCAGCCGGGCGTTCGCGCTGGACGAGCTCTTCGCTCCCGCGACGCGCGCGCTGGTGGGATGATGGAGCCAGGAGGACAAGGGGCAACCGGGCCATATCCGGCCCACGGGAACCGATCATAGGAGAGCCGTGATGACCGTTCAGGAAGCCGTACGCAAGCCGCAGGTGGGCAAGAAGCCGCAGGTCGCCATCATGAACGCCGTCCACGACCTGCCCGTGCTGGTCGCGCGCGACGAAGGATTCTTCAAGGACGAGGGGCTCGACATCGAGTTCGTGACCACGCCGGGCATGGCGCAGGTGACGACCAGCCACTTCGTGAAGTTCGATTCGGTCTTCGACCGGCCGCTCGACTCCGCCTACAACGACGGCGGCATCGACCAGTTCCGCATGTGCGAGTGGGGCATCATGAAGCGCGCGGTCGAGGCGGACGCGGAAGGGCTGCGGCACCGGAAGATCGTGGCGCTCGGCGCCTCGATGTCCATGTTCGCGATCGCCGTGCGGCCGGACTCGAAATTCTACGAGCCGGAGATGCTGAAGGACCAGCCCATCGCGGTCACGCCCAACAACGGCTCCCACTTCACGACGTTGAAGATGATGGAGGGCTTCCTGGACCCCGAGCACGTGAAGACGACCGGCGCGGGCTCGATGCCCAAGCGGATCCAGGCGTTGAAGGAGGGCAAGGTCGCCGCGGTGAGCCTGATGGAGCCCTGGATCAGCGTGGCCCAGAAGCAGGGACTTCGCATCCTCATCGAATCGCACTCGACGAGGAGCGAGGCGGCGGGCGACGACCTCGACGGATCCACGCTCGCGAAGATGTTCCGCGCGCAGGCCCGCGCCGTCGAGCTGCTGGAGAAGGATCCGCGTCCGTACATCCACTACCTCGTCGCCGAGACGGGCGGGCTCCTGAAGCCCGAGGAGCTCCAGACCTGGCGGCTCCTGCACGCGCCGCCGCAGCCGTACACGCGCGAGCGCTTCGACGACACTTACAACTGGACGGTCAAGTGGAACATGGTGGTCCCGGGCGCCACCTTCGAGAACACCGTCGACAACCGCGCCTGGAAGTAGGAGCTCCATGAGCGACGCGTCCCCCGTCACCATCCCGGCGCTGCACCAGCTCAAGTACCACGGTCGCAAGATCGTCGGGGTGGTGGCGTGGGATTACCAGATCGCCCGCATCGTCGATCGCGCGGGCGTGGACCTGGTCTCCGTCGGCGACTCGGTCGGCGTGAACCTCTGGGGGCACGCGAACCCCCTCGAGGTCACCATGGACGAAATGGTCCTCGTCTGCCGCGCGGTGCGCCGGGGCGTGAAGCGCGCGCTCGTGAGCTGCGACTTCCCGTTCGGGCCGCTCCAGCAGGGAACCGAAACCGCCCTCGCCGCCGCGATCCGCCTCGTGAAGGAAGGCGGCGCGGACATGGTGAAGCTCGACGGCGCGGCGGAATTCCCGGAGGCGGTCGCCGCGATCACGCGGGCGGGCATCCCCGTCTTCGCGCAGATGGGCCTCACGCCGCAGACGGCGCTCCAGTACGGCGTGGACTACGCGACGATGCTGAAGGGTGCCACGCAGGTTCCGGCCGCGATGACCGCGCGCCTGGTCGAGGAGGCGAAGAGCCTCGAGAAGGCGGGCGCAGCATTGATCGATTTCACCAATTCGGGCGCGACCGCGGGCCCCGAGGTCGCGCGCGCGGTGAAGATCCCGGTGATCGGCGGGCTGGGCGGCGGTCCCTGGCTCGACGGGCGCATGCGGATGGCGCACGCCGCCATCGGCTACGCCGCGGCCACGCTCGAGTCGAAAACCGAGACCTACGCGAACGTCGCCCGCGTGACGCTCGACGCGATCACGGCGTATGCCGAGGACGTGCGGGCGGCGCGCCAGATCAAGGGCGGCATCCCGGTGAAGCCCCCGCAAGCCTGATGAACGAGCCCTGAGGAAGACGTGGCGACCGCGCTCATCGACGGCATTTCGACGCGCTACGAGGTCGTGGGCTCGGGGCCGCCGCTCCTCATGTACGCCCCGGGCGGCTTCGACGCCACCATCGAGAAGTGGAGCTCGCTCGGCGTCTATGCGCGCGTGAAGCTCATGGACCATCTCCCCCGCCGCCACACGTGCGTCCTCTTCGACCGGCGCGAGTGCGGCCAGTCCGGCGGGCGCGTCGAGGCGGTCACGTGGGCGGATTACGTCGCGCAGGGCCGCGGCCTCCTCGACCATCTCAAGATCGACCGCGCCTTCCTCATGGGCGGCTGCATGGGATGCTCGCCGGTGTTCGCGTTCGCGGTGGCCCATCCGGAGCGTGTCCTCGGCATGGTGCTGTGGTGGCCGGTCGGCGGCCCGAAATACCGCATGAAGGGACGGCAGCGCTTCTCGGACCACCTCGCGTTCGTGCGCGAGAACGGGCTTTCCGCCGTCGTGGACCTGCTCGCCCGCGAGGGAAAGGCGTTCGGGGCGGAGCCGCGCGGCGGGCCGTGGGCCTCGGTGATCCGGCAGGACCCGGCATTCGCCGCTTCCTACGCGAAGCTCGATCGCGACCGCTACATCGCCACGGTCGAGCGCATGCGCGACGCCCTCCTCGACCGCGATACCGCGCCGGGCGCGGAACCGCAGGACCTCCTGCGCGTCGAGGCGCCCGCGTTGATCGTTCCCGGCCACGACGAATCCCACGCCACTTCCGCGGCGCGCTACCTCGAGGAGTGCCTCCCGCGCTCCGAATACTGGGATGTGGCGGTCGATGCGCAGACGGCGGAGAACGCGCCGCCGCGCGTCCTCGATTTCCTCGCCTCGGCCTCGGCTCGCCAACCCGCCTGACATGATCCGCGCCAGCCAGAAATGATCCGCGCCAGCCACGAATGATTATCGACATCCACGGCCACTACACGACCGAGCCGCCCGCGCTCCACGCCTTCCGCGACAAGCAGCTCGCCGGGCTCGCGGATGCAGCGCGCCGGCCCACGACCACCGACCTCGGCATCACCGACGAGCAGATGCTCAAGAGCGTCGAGCCGCAGCTCCGGTTCCAGCGCGAACGCGGAAGCGACCTCACGATCTTCTCGCCGCGCGCCTCCGGCATGGGCCACCACGTGGGCAACGAATCGATCGGCCGCGAGTGGTGCCGCGTGAGCAACGACCTCATCCACCGCATCTGCACGCTCCTTCCCGAGAACTTCGCGGGGGTGGGCCAGCTCCCGCAATTTCCGGGCGCGCCGATCGAGAACTGCATCCCGGAGCTCGAGCGCATCGTGAAGGAGCTCGGCTTCGTGGGGATCAACCTCAACCCGGATCCGTCCGGCGGCTACTGGAAGTCCCCGCCCCTCACGGACCGCTACTGGTACCCGATCTACGAGAAGATGTGCGAGCTCGAGGTGCCGGCCATGATCCACGTGACGGCCTCGTGCAACCCGGCGGTGCACTTCACCGGCGCGCATTACCTCAACGGCGACACGACGGCGTTCATGCAGCTCCTGCAGGGCAACCTCTTCAAGGACTTCCCGGCGTTGAAGTTCGTGATCCCGCACGGCGGCGGGGCGGTGCCGTTCCACTGGGGACGCTACCGCGGCATCGCGCAGGACATGAAGAAGCCGCTCCTCGAGGAGCACTTGCTGAAGAACGTGTTCTTCGATACCTGCGTGTACCATTTCCCGGGGATCGAGCTCATGGCCCGCGTGATCCCGGTGGACAACATCCTCTTCGCCTCCGAGATGCTGGGCGCGGTGAAGGGGATCGACCCGCGCACCGGGCACCATTACGACGACACCAAGCGCTACGTGGACCAGCTGAAGGACCTCGCCGCCGGGGATCGCGAGAAGATCTTCGAGGGCAACGCCCGCCGGGTCTATCCGCGCCTGGACGCGCAGCTCACGAAACGCGGCCAGCCCGCACGCAAGGCCGCCGCCAAGGAAATGCGATGAACGACAAGGCAGCTTCCCCGTTTTCCGACATTCGCCGCGACTTCGAGCGCGTCTCCCCCGACGTCGTGAAGCGCGCCTCGCGGTTCGCCGCCTCGATCCTCGCCGACGTCGCAGGCCGCCGCGGCACCATGGACGGGCGCATCGCCGCCGTGGCGCCGTCCATGCGCATGGCCGGCCCGGCCTTCACCGTCGAGGTGCGCCCGGGCGACAACCTCATGATCCACACGGCGATGACGATGGCGCGTCCCGGGGACGTGCTGGTGATCGACGGCAAGGCCGATCGCACCTGCGCGCTCATGGGCTCGATCATGATCAGCGCGTGCCGCAAGCTTGGCTTCGCGGGCGCGGTGCTGGACGCCGCCGTGCGCGACACCGAGGAGCTGCGCGCGCTGGGCTTTCCCGTCTACGCGGTGGGCGCGAACCCGAACGGTCCCACCAAGTTCGTCCCCGGCCGCATCAACTGGCCGGTCTCCTGCGGCGGCGTCGCGGTCCAGCCGGGAGACCTCGTCGTGGGGGACGCGGACGGAGTCGTCGTGATCGAGCGCGAGAAGGCGGCCTCGCTGCTCGATGCGGCCACTTCCAAGGTCGCGGACGAGAAGACGCGCCTGGCGGACATCGCCGCGGGAAAGAACCTCCGTCCGAAGTGGCTCGAGGCGTCGCTCCGCGCGGCGGGGCTCCTCAAGGAGGGCGAGACATTGTGAGCGCGGTCATGGCACAGCGCCCCGCCTTCGGCCTTCCCGGCCGCATCCAGGCGCCCAACTCGAAGCCGCGCTCCATCGCGCTGGTGGGCCTCGGCGACGGGGGCGCCGCGATCGCGCGCTCCATCGCCGCCGAGGGGCATCCGAACCTGCAGGTGCACGTGCTCGCGAAGAGCGCCGCGGGCGGGGATGCGCTCGCGTCGATCCAGGCCGGCGGCGGCGACCTGCAGCGCGACCTCATGGGCGCGGACATGATCTTCATCGTGGCGTGCCGCGGCGACGACGTGGGCCTGGCACCCGTCGTGAGCCGCATCGCGCACAGCCGCAGCCATACCGTCACCGCGCTCTACATCGTCCCCCCGGACGGCACGGGAGCCGAGGAGGACGCGACGTTGAAGACCCTTCGCTCCGGCGTGGAGATGCTGGTCGTGGTCTCGGACCAGAGCTACGTTCCGGCCATGATCACCGCGCTGGGCCCGTAGCCCGCCGCACAGGAACCGACATGAACGACATGACCCGCCCCGACGCCGTCGATCCGCCCTATCTCTACCCGGCTTACAAGAGCACGACGCTGCGCTCGCCGCGCGAGCCGCTCGTGGCGCTTCCCGCCGGCGCGCTCGACGTTCCCGGCCCCACGGTGCCGCAAGGGTTTGCGCGGAACGGCGACAACGACCTCACGATCCACGGGAAGTCCGCGCCGCTGGGGGAGAAGATGGTGCTCACCGGGCGGCTCCTCGACGCGGACGGCCGGCCGATCCGGCGGTCGCTCATCGAGGTGTGGCAGGCGAACGCGTCCGGCCGCTACGCGCATCCGGGCGACCAGCACGACGCCCCGCTCGACCCCAATTTCACCGGCATCGGCCGCACCTTCACCGACGACGAGGGGCGCTATCGGTTCGTGACGGTCAAGCCGGGCTCGTACCCCTGGCAGAACCATGCCTTCGCGTGGCGCCCGCAGCATATCCACTTCTCGCTCCTCGGGAACGCGCCCGTGCAGCGGCTCGTGACGCAGATGTACTTCCCCGGCGATCCGCTGCTCGCCATCGACCCCGTGTACAACAGCGTGCCGGACGAGCGCGCGCGCACGCGCATGGTCTCCACGCTCGCGCTGGAGACGGGCATCGAGGGCATCGCCCTGGGCTACACGTTCGACATCGTGCTGGGCGGCGCGAAATCGACGCCGCTCGCGATCTGACATGGCCGCGCAACGCACGCCTTCGCAGACCATCGGGCCGTTCTTCCACGAGGCGCTGCGCTGGAAGGACGGCGGGAACGTCACCTTCGCCGAGGCCGGGCGCCGCATCGTCGTCACCGGGCGCGTGGTCGATGGCGCCGGAGCGCCCGTGGGCGAGGCGATGATGGAGACGTGGCAGCTCTCGCCCGCCGGGAAGCCGCCCTCGCCCGCCGCCGGAAGCGCGCGCCCGCACGGCTTCGGCCGCGTCGAGACGGCCAGGGACGGGAGCTTCCGCATCGAGACCGCGATGCCCGGCGGCGATTGCCCGTACATCGACGTGTCGCTCTTCGCGCGGGGACTCCTCAAGGCCCTTCGCACGCGCGTGTATCTCGTTGCGGAGGACCGCGTGCGCGCCGATCCCGCCCTGAAGCCGATCGCCGCCTCCCCGCGCGTGAAGACGCTCGTCGCGACGCCCGCCGGCGCGGACGCCTACCGCTGGGACGTGCGCCTGCAGGGCGAAGGCGAGACCGTCTTCTTCTCGGCCTGAAGCGCGTGATGGCCGCGAGCCTCGCCGCACGCACGCTCGCCCGCCCCTCCTTCGAGAACGCCTTCGGGGCGCGCGCCTTCGTGCGCGCCATGCTGGACTTCGAGGCCGCCCTCGCGCAGGCGCAGGCGGCCGAGGGGCTGGTCCCCGAAGCCCACGCGCGCGCGATCGTGGAGGGGTGCGCCACGGTCGCGATCGACGAGGAGGCGCTCGTCCATGAAGCCCGCCGCAACGCGAGCCTCGCCGTGCCCCTGGTCCGGATGCTCCGCGAGCACGTGGCACGGGCGTCGAAGGCCGCGGCCGGGGACGTCCACCGCGGCGCCACCAGCCAGGACGTGCTCGATACGGCGACGGCGTTGTGCCTTCGTCCCTGCCTCGAGGAAGCAGACCGCGCGCTCGACGCCGCCGTGCGCTCGCTCGCGCGCCGCGCCCGCGAGCACCGCGCGACGCCCATGCTCGCGCGCACGCTCCTGCAGCCGGCTATGGCGATGCCCGCCGGGCTCAAGATCGCGCGCTGGGCGGCGGCGCTCGCGGCGGATCGCGAGCGGCTCGCCGAATCCCAGGCGGCAGCGCTCGCGCTGCAGCTGGGCGGGCCCGTGGGCTCGCTGGAAGGCATGGGCGGCAAGGGCCCCGCGGTGCGCCATCGCATGGCGCTCGCCCTGGGCCTCGCGGACGTCCCGGAGTGGCAATCGCATCGCAGCGGCTGGATCGACCTCCTCGACCGCGTGGGGCTCGCCGTCCTCACGTGCGGGAAGATCGCGCGCGACGTGGCGCTCCTCGCCCAGGCCGAGGTGGGCGAGATGCTGGAGGCGCCGCCGCGCGAGGGCGTGGGCGGCTCGAGCGCCATGCCGCACAAGCGCAATCCCGTCGCGTGCGCGCGGGCCCTCGCCGCCGCGGTCGCCATGCCGGGCCTCCTCGCCACGGTCCACGCCGCGGCATTGGGAGAGCACGAGCGTGCGCTGGGCGGCTGGCAGGCCGAGCTCGCGGTGGTCCCGGAGATCGCCGCCGCGTTGGGCGCCGCCCTCGATTTCGCGGACACGATCGCGGTCTCCCTCGTCGTCGATCCGGCACGGATGCGGGAGAACCTCGCGCGGCTCGCCGAAGCGCCCGCCGTGGACCCGCGCGCCGTCGACGAGGTGCTGGCCGGCCTCGCGCGCCATCTCGCCTGAACGTCCGCCGCGAACCCAGAAGGAGAGCAACCGATGAGCCGCAAGTCCTACGACCGGGGCCTCGCCACGCGCCGCAAGGTGCTGGGCGACGCGTGGGTCGACCGCGCGATCGCGGGCACCACCCCCTTCAACGCCGACTTCCAGGAGATGATCACGCGCTACGCCTGGGACGGCATCTGGAACAGGAAGGGGCTCTCGCACAAGGTGCGGCGCATGCTGGTCCTCGCGATGACCGTCGCGCTCGGGCGCTGGGAGGAATACCGCCTCCACGTGCGCGCGGCACTTTCGTCCGGCGACCTGGACCAGGACGACCTGAAGGAGGTGCTCCTGCAGTCCGCGATCTATTGCGGCATCCCGGCGGCGAACACGGGATTCAAGGAGGCGCGCGAGGTGATCGCGGAGTTGGCCGGCGGCGGGAAGCCCGCAAGAGCGGCGGCCGGGAAGCGCGCGAAGAAGCGGGCCGCGCGGAAATGACCGCGGTCGACCTGCATTGCGCCGATAGCGGCGGGGCCGGCGAGGCGGTGCTCCTCGCCCACGCGATCGGATGCGACCGCCGCATGTGGGACGACCTCGTCCCGGCATTGGCTCCGCGCCGGCGGGTGGTCGCGATCGACGCGCGCGGCCACGGGAAGAGCCCCCTCCCCGGCCGGCCCTGGTCGCTCGAGGACATGGCGGACGACGCCGCGCGCCTCCTCGACCGCCTGGGCATCGAGCGCGCCGATTGGGTGGGACTCTCGATGGGCGGCATGGTGGGCCAGGCGTTCGCGCTCCGCCACCCGGCGCGCCTCGGGCGGCTCGTGCTCGCGAACACGACAAGCTCCTACGGGCCGGACGGGCGGACGATGTGGGAGAACCGCATCCGCCTCATCACGGAAGGCGGCCTCGCCGCCATCCGCGACATGGTGACCGCGCGCTACTTCTCGGAGGCGTTCATCGCGAGCCGCCGGGACGTGGTCGACCGCGCGATGGACCGCTTCATGGAGACGCCCGCGGACGGCTACCTCGGCTGCTGCGAGGCGATCCGGGAGCTGGAATACACCGCGGCGCTTTCGCGCATCCACGCTCCCACCCTCGTCATCGCGGGCGAGATCGACCAGGGCACGACGCCCGCCATGGCGCGCGTCATCGCGAACGGCATTCCGGGCGCGCGGCTCGCGATCATCTCCGGCGCCTCGCACCTCTCCGCCGTGGAGAAGCCGGCCGAGTTCAACGCGCTCGTCTCCGATTTTCTCGCTGCGCGTTAGGGCGAAGGGAACCGCAGATGAACACAGATGAACACAGATGGCTTGTGGCAAGGAATACATCGTATCAATGGCCACGGCACAACCATGATTCGTAAATCATCTGTGTTCATCTGTGTTCATCTGTGGTTCAAACCTATATTCCAATGATGGATGCGGTGCCCGCTACCCCCAGCACGGCGGCGACAGCCACCGCCGGCGTGAGCGACTCGCGCCGCCGCAGCAGCGCCACGCCGAGGAATAGCGTCACGAAGACCTCCATCGAGCCGATGAGCGCCACGCGCGACATCGGGCTCACGTTCAACGCCGCGAAGTAGAGGATCTGCCCGAACGAGCTCATCACCCCCGCGGCGATGAGCCACCCGTTGGGCTTCGCGAACGTGGCCTTCACCGCCCGGGCGTAGTCCGCGCGGAAGGCGCCCGTCGCCGCGAAGATCGCCGCGCCGACGAGGCACCCCACCGCGGCGCCCAGGAACGCGTCGTGCGCATCCGCGAGGCCCATCTTGCGCAGGAGGTAGCCCGTCGAGTACCCCAGCGCGGACACCGGCCCGTAGACGTATCCCGCGTTGAGGAGCCGGCGCCCCAGCGGCGCCCTTTCCTCCCCCGGCGCTGCGCGCGAGCCCGCGACCAGCGCGGCGAAGCTCGCGGCGATGAGGACGAGGCCCACGACCATCCCGCGCGTCAACGCTTCGCCCAAGACCGCCACGCCCAGCACCACGGCGAAGAAGGGATTCAGCCGCTTCATCGCCGACGAGCGCATCGCGCCCAGGTGCTGGACGGACGCGTAGAAGAAGACGCGGCCGATGTACGCGGTGAAGACCCCGGCCCCGGCGAACCAGAGGAGCGCGCGCGAGGTGACCGGCTCGAAGCCGCGCGCGAGCCCCATCGCGGCCCAGCCGGCGCCGGAGATGCCCGCCGTGAGGAGGAGCGAGACGAAGGCGCCGTTGTCCGCGTCGCCGAGCCGCGCCCCGCGGGCGATCAGGATGTTCGCCGCGGCGAAGCAGGTCGCGGAGGCGAGCGCGTACGCGTCGCCCACATGCGGGATCACGGCCGCGGGATCACAGGACGCCGGGGATCCAGCGCTTCACGCGCCGGCGGTACTCGCGGTAGGGCTCGCCGAAGAGCGCCTCCAGCCGGGCCTCGTCCTCGCGCACCCGGCGGTCGAACCACACGACGTGGAAGGCGAAGACGGCGGCCGCGATCCACGACCCCAGCACGAGTGCCAGGCCCGCGAAGAAGATGAGATGCCCGCTGTACATGGGATTGCGGTTCCAGCGGTACGGACCGCCGGTCACGAGGCGCTCGGGGGGGACGGAGAGCCCCGGGCCGCCGCCTCCCAGGCGCGTGCGATGGATGCCCACCCAGCGGTACTGCAGGTAGCCCCAGGCGAGGAGCGGCAAGGCCCAGAGGTTAAGCGGCGGCGGCCCGCGGTGCACCGCAGCCTCGGCGGCGTAGAGCACCAGCGGCCAGACGATGAACGTGCGGTTGGAGGTGCTCTTCAGCCAGCGGCGAAGGCCCCGCACGCCCTCTAGCCCGCCTTCTTGGGCTCGCCCATGGGCATCGCGACGATGAAGAGGTTCGCGACGACGATGGTGAACGCGAGGAACCAGAAGGTGGCCGTGAGCCCGTAGCGGTCCGCGATCATGCCGCC
Source organism: Usitatibacter sp. (assembly GCA_036266535.1). Lineage (GTDB taxonomy): Bacteria > Pseudomonadota > Gammaproteobacteria > Burkholderiales > Usitatibacteraceae > Usitatibacter. The sequence continues at coordinate 16,437 of DATAMY010000149.1, forward strand.
CAGGAGGGGAGCCACCGCGGAGCCCAGCGATTGGGCGCCGAAGAGGATGCCGATGCTGGTCCCGCCCATGTTCCGGGGCGTGGTCTCCAGGAGCCACGCCTGCATCACAGGCCGGATCGCGTAGAGGAAGAAGCCCAGCACCGCGATGAAGACGATGAAGGCGGGAGACTTCCCCGCGAAGGCCATGAAGAGCAGCACCACGGCGGTCATGCCCATGCTGGTCATCATGACGCTCCTGCGGCCCATCTTGTCCGACAGGTGGCCCGCGATCGGCGTCGCGGCGAAGCCGGCCGCCTGCAGCGCGAACATGCCGGCGCCCACGTAGAACGGCGCGTAGTGCATCTCGTAGGCGAGATAGACCGGGAGGAAGGTGAGGAGCGCGTTCTGCGTCATCGAGCGGAAGGCGGAGCTCGCCGTGAGGATGATGAGGCCGCGGTTCCTGAAGAGCGCCGGCACGCCGCGGAAGTAATCCGCCAGCGACTGCCCGCGCGCGTCGTCCGCCGGCTTCGGCTTCTTCGAGCCGATGCGAAGCGTCCCCAGGAAGACGAGGATCAGGAGCGACATCACCATGCCGGGCACCACGTTGATCATGACGACCTGGCGCCAGGTGAGGACGGCCAGGAGCGAGCCCACGACCAGGGGCGCCGTGGCGTCGCCCACGTTGCCGCCCATCCCGTGGAGCGAGAGCACGAGGCCCTTCCTCTCCGGGAAGCGGCCGGCGAGCGTCGGGATGGCCGTCGGGTGCCAGAGGCTGTTCCCGAAGCCCACGAGCGCCACGCACGCGAGAAGCATCAGATAGCCGTGACTGAACCCCATCAGCAGGTAGGGAAAGCCCACCCAGAAGAGCGATAGCGCCATGAGGAGGCCCTTGCGCCCGACCGTGTCGACGAGGATGCCGCCCGGGATGTTCGCGACCGCGCCCGCGATGTACTGGCAGGTCATGACGAGGCCGATCTGGCTATAGGAAAGGCCCAGCTCGCGCCCGATGATCGGCAGCAGGAGGTAGAAGGTCGAGGGGTACCAGTGCGTGAGCGCGTGCCCGAAGGTGATGAGCCAGACGTCGCGGAAGGAGCGTCCGGGGGCCTTTCGGGGAGCGGCGGGAATGGCGGTGGCGTTCATGTCTCCTGCAATTCTACCGGGCCCCGGCCTGGCGCACGACGATCTCGTCGAAGAGCTTGCTCCACTTGGAGGACTCGTCGAGGGACCGGATCGGGTCCGTCTGGACGATCTTCACGCCCTTCAGGGGCGAGGGGACCTTGGTGTTGGTGGGCACGTAGTCGATGCTGGTCATCGCCTTCTGGCCCGCGAGCGGCACCTCGCCGGAGACGACCAGGTTGTCCAGGAGCGTGTGGCCCTTCCGGACCGAGATCCCGTTCCTCGCCGCGAGCTCGCGGAAGAAGTCGAGCCCCTTCCTGTCCCCGCCCAGCTCCTGCACAACGGTCGCGAACCGGTCGTCGTCCTTCGCCTCGATCCCGAGCCTGCCCTTCCACTTCGGATCGAGGAGGTCCTTCTGGACGGGGGACGTGATGGGGACCAGGATCTTCTCGCGGGCGAGCGCCTCCATCCGGGCCCGAGTACTCGAAGAGGTTCTGGGCGGCCGAGGGCCATGCCGCGAGGGCCGCGGCCGCGTAGACGAGGAGCCGCGCGATCGCCTTCACGCTCACTCCGGATGGTTCAGGTTTTCCTCGAAGTGCCGGGGGACGAAGCCGCGCCCCTCGGGCGTGGGCTCGGCCGGGCGCGGGATCACCGACTTCTGGAAGAGCAGGTTCATGAAGATCACCATGGGCTTGGGCTTCAGCACCAGCGCGCGGGCCGGCTTCACCGGATCCGCGTTGAAGTGCTGGTGCACGCAGTTCATGTGCACGATCGCCACGTCGCCCGCCGTCCAGTCGTAGCGGATGCCGTCGTGCACCTCGTAGCCCTTCCCGTCGAGGATGTAGAACGCGGCCTCGTTCGCGTGGCCGTGCTTCTGCGTGCGCCCGCCGGGGGCGTACTCCTCGAGGTGCACGTGGAGCACCTGCGTGTAGCCGTCCTCCGGCTCGATGAAGTGCTTGCTGAACGACTGCGGCCCGTCGTTGAAGAGGAGGTCCTTCCCCTTGATCACGCGCGGCATGGAGCGCAGCCGCGTGAGCTCGTCCTTCAGGCTGTACTGGCCCTGGATGCCGCGGACGAAGACGCGGTCCTTCTTGCTGCTGTAGTGCGATTCCTTGCCCAAGCGGCTCTCCTTACTTGCTCTTGCCTGCGAAAAGCTCCGTGTAGAGCTTCACCCACTTCTGGTACTGGTCGAGCTGCACGCGCACGTCCACGAACTTCATCGGGATCTTCGAGAGCGGCGTCTCGACCTTGCGGTTCACCGGCACGAAGTCGCGGTCGGCCAGGATCTTCTGCCCCTCCGGGCTCAGCTCGAAATCGTAGAAGAGGACCGCCGCGTTCGGATGCGGCGCCTTCCTCGCGATTCCGATGCCGTTCGGGCGCGCGATCGCCGGCCCGATCGAGAACCAGTCGATCGGCGCGCCGCTCTTCTTCAGCTGCTCGGCCTTGTAGTTGTAGACGGTGAGCGCGAGCGGGATCTCCCCGGAGACCACGAGCTGGGTGAGCAGCGTGTGGCCCTTCCTCACGGAGATGCCGTTCGTATTCACGATGTCCTTGAACACCTTGATCGCGTGCGCCTCTCCCAGCACCCCCGCCTCGCCCGCGAGCCAGTCCGAGTCCTCCTGCTCGATCCCGAGCTTGCCCTTCCACTTCGGGTTCGTGAGGTCTTCCCACGTCCTGGGAAGCTCCTCCTTCTTCACGAGGCCCGTGTTGTACGCCTGCGTGAAGACGTTCAGCCGCGTGCCGGTCCACTCCCGGTGCGGGAGGAGCGCCTCGGGGATGAGGTCCGCCTGGTACGGCGATTTCACGGCCTGGAGGATCTTCTCCCGGTGCAGGGACTCGAGCTCCGGGCCGTTCGTCTCGGCCAGGTCCATCGTGAAGCGGTTCCCGCGCGCCTCCTGCACCGCGCGGTTCAGCACGTTCTCGCTCGAGGCGCGCCACATCTCGACCTTGATGCCGTACTTCTTCTCGAAGGCCTGGACCACGGCGCCCAGGTCCTTGTTCTGCGCGGAGGTGTAGATCGTGAGGGCGCCCTCCTTCTTCGCGCCGTCCACGAGCTTCTGCGCCCGGTCCGGCTTGTCGTAGGAGGCGACTTCGGCGGCGGTCGAGCCCAGCTGGGCCGCGGCGGGGAATGCGAGGGCGCAGCCGAGCGCCGCGAGGTAGGCTGCGACGACGTGATGGTGTTTCATGACTCCGGTTTCCTTTCGATTTTCTTCCCCTTGAGGAAGAGGTCGGTCCACAGCTTTTCCCACTTCGCGTCCTGGTCCAGGGTGATGACGGGATCGATCATCCGGAAGGGGAAATCGTTCAGCTTCGTGTGCACCGCGCGGCTGGACGGCACGCGGTTCCGCTTCTTGATCAGCTCCTGGCCCTCCGGGGACAGCATGAAGTCCGCGAAGACCAGGGCCGCGTGCGGATGCGGCGCGTGCCGGGCGACGCCGATCGCGTTGGGGCGCCCGAAGGTGGGCTCGATCGCCTTCCATTCCACCGGCGCGTCCTTCACCTTGAGGCGCTCCACGTTGTGGTTGTAGATGTCGGCGATGAGGGGGATCTCCCCCGAGGCGAGGAGCTCGGCCATGAGCGTATGGCCGCTCCTGATCTGCGGCTGGTTCGCCGCGAGCGCCCGGAAGAACGCGAGGCCCTTCTGCTCGCCCATCGACGTCACCATCGCGCCGAACCAGTCCACATCGCCCGCCTCGAGGCCGATGCGCCCCGCCCATCTCGTGTTCGCGAGGTCCTCGTACCGGTTCGGCACCTCGTTCGGCTTCACCAGGTTCGTGTTGTAGCCGATCGTGAAGAAGTTGAAGCGATCGGCCACGTAGTGCCGGTGCGCCGGGAATGCGGCCGGGGGCAGGTCCTTGAAGTACGGGCTCCAGAACTCGTCCAGGAGCCGCTCGCGGTAGAGCGCCTCCATCTCCGGCCCGTTGGTCTCGAAGATGTCCGGCGAGTAGCGCCCGGCCCGCGCCTCGGTCACGCCGCGCTGGAGCACCTTCTCGCTCGAGGCGCGCCAGAGCTCGACCTTGAGGCCCGTCTTCTTCTCGAAGGCCTCTGTGATCGGCACCGAGTCCTTGAGGTTCAACGACGTGTACATGACCCCGGTGCCCTGCTTCTTCGCCTCCGCGAGGAGCCGGGCGTCGCGGCCCGGACCCTGCGCCATGTAGATCGCCTTGTGGGGCGAATCGGTGCCGCCGCGCTGGGCGCGGGCGAGGATCGGGAGTGCGAGCGTGGCGAGCGCCGCGCGGTGAAAGGCCCGCCGTCCGGGCCGATGCCCGGAGCCGGGCGGTGGGTGCGACATTCAGTCTCCTTGCAAAGGCCCTCTCGCCCGGGGCCTCGAAAAAAGGACGGGCGCCTATAGCGCCCGCCGAATCGGCCTTGCTCCCCGGCGCTCCTCGCGGAACGCCTTACGTCTTTCGGAAGGTCAGAAGTTGTGGTT
>DATAMY010000150.1:0-4077 GCA_036266535.1 Usitatibacter sp.
CAGTCGCGCACCCTTTCCGGGGGCGAAGTCCAGCGCATCAACCTCACCACGGCGCTGGGCACGTCGCTCGTGAACACGCTCTTCGTGCTGGACGAGCCTTCCATCGGGCTCCACCCGCGCGACATGGGCCGCGTGATCGAGGTGATGAAGCGCCTGCGCGACGCCGGCAACTCCCTCGTGGTGGTAGAGCATGACCCGCAGATCATGCTCGAGGCGGACAAGCTCCTCGACATGGGTCCCGGCCCCGGCGAGCACGGCGGCGAGATCGTCTTCTTCGGCCCGCCGGAGGCGCTCAAGCGCGCGGCGACGCTCACCGCGGAATACCTTTCGGGGCGCCGCCGCGCCGATGCGCGGCCGCCGGACGTCGAAGTGCGCCGCCCGGGCATGGAGCTCCCCAACGACCTCGGCCGCGATCCGCTCCACGGCACGGTCACGCTCGGCATCCGGGGCGCCACGGAGCACAATCTCAAGGGCGTCGACGTCGATCTCCCGCTGAACCGCCTCGTGTGCGTGACGGGCGTCTCCGGCTCGGGGAAGTCCACGCTCGTGCAGGACGTGCTGCACCCGGCGCTGAGGAAGCGGCTCGGGAAGCCGACGGAAACGCCCGGCGTTTTCCGCGAGCTCGTGAACGCGGACCACGTGAACGACGTGGTGTTCGTGGACCAGTCGCCGATCGGGCGCACGACGCGGTCGAACCCGGCGAGCTACGTGGGCGCATTCGACGCGATCCGCGCGCTCTTCGCCGCGGCTCCCGATTCGCGCACGCGCGGCTACACCGCAGGCACGTTCAGCTTCAACTCCGGGAACGGCCGCTGCCCGGCCTGCAGCGGGAACGGCTTCGAGCACGTCGAGATGCAGTTCCTCTCGGACGTGTACCTGCGTTGCCCGGATTGCAACGGCACGCGCTATCGCGAAGAGGTGCTCGAGGTGAAGGTCGACGGCCGCAGCATCGCGGACGTGCTCGAGCTCACCATCGAGGAGGCGGTGAAGGTCTTCCCCGAGGATTCGGACATCGTGCGGCGCCTGCAGCCGCTCGTTGACGTGGGCCTCGATTACCTGCGCCTGGGCCAGCCGGTGCCGACGCTTTCCGGCGGCGAGGCGCAGAGGCTCAAGCTCGCGGGCCACCTCGCGGAAGCGGCGGGCCGTCCGATCGCGGCGCTTCCCCGCCGCCCCGGCAAGCCCGGCACGCGCGTCTTCCTCTTCGACGAGCCCACGACGGGCCTCCACTTCGACGACGTCGCGAAGCTCCTCGCCTCGTTCCGGAAGTTGATCGCGGCCGGCCACTCGCTCGTCGTGATCGAACACAACCTCGACGTGATCCGCGCCTCGGACTGGATCGTCGACCTCGGTCCCGAAGGCGGCGATGCGGGCGGCGAAGTCGTGGCGGTCGGCACGCCGGAGATGGTGATGGAGAACGCCAGGTCCCATACGGGCAAGGCGCTGCGCGATTACGAGAAAGCGCTGGCACCCGCTTCGCGTCACTCCCTGAAAGAACTGCCCCGTCATTCCCGCGAAGGCGGGAATCCAGTCCTCCTGGCGACGGAGCCGCGCCTGGATTCCCGGAAGTCCGACCGCCCCAACAAGTTGGGGACCCCCGGCGGAAATGACATGATTTCCGTCCGCCACGCCCGGGAGCACAACCTCAAGGGCATCGACGTCGAGATCCCGCGTGGCAAGTTCACGGTGGTGACCGGCGTCTCCGGCTCCGGCAAGTCGACCCTCGCCTTCGACATCCTCTTCGCGGAGGGGCAACGGCGCTACCTCGAGTCGCTGAACGCCTACGCGCGCCAGTTCGTCCAGCCGGCGTCCAAGCCGGACGTGGACGCGATCTTCGGCATTCCGCCCACGGTCGCGATCGAGCAACGCACGAGCCGCGGCGGCTCGAAGAGCACGGTCGCGACGCAGACCGAGATCCACCATTTCCTGCGCCTCCTCTTCGTGAAGCTGGGCACGCAGTACTGCCCGGAGTGCGACGTGCCGATCGAGCCGCAGAGCGTCGATGCGATCGTGGCGCGCCTCATGAAGGAGCAGCGCGGGAAGACCATCGCCGTGCTGGCGCCGCTCGTCACCAACCGCAAGGGCTTCTACACGGACCTCGCGAAATGGGCGCTCGCGAAGGCGGTGTCGCACCTGCGCGTGGACGGCGAGTACATGCCGACCAAGGGCTGGCCGCGCCTGGACCGCTTCCGCGAGCACACGATCGAGCTTCCGGTGGCCGAGGTCGCGGTGGCGCCGGAGAACGAGAAGCGCCTGCGCGCGGCGGTCGAGGCGGCGCTCGAGATGGGCAAGGGCGTGCTCCACGTCTGCTGCTCCGGCTGGGGCGACCGCGAGACCCAGATCTATTCGGTGAAGCGCGCGTGCCCGTCGTGCGGCCGCAGCTTCCCCGAGCTCGATCCCCGGCTCTTCTCGTACAACTCCAAGCACGGCTGGTGCGCGGCGTGCTACGGCACGGGCCTGCAGATCGAGCAGGTGGAATGGGACGAGGCGCGCTCGAAAACCGGCACCGAGGACCATGTGCTCGATTCCTGGGTCGAGTGGCTGGAGCTGGACGAGCCGTGCCCGGAGTGCGAGGGCAAGCGTCTCAACAAGGAAGCGCTCGCCGTGCGCTTCCGCGGCCAATCGATCGCGGACATGAGCGCGCAGCCGATCTCGGCCGCGCACAAGTTCTTCGCGAAGATCGCGGTTGCAGGACGGGAGCAGGAGATCGCGCGCGACATCCTCGCGGAGCTCGCCGCGCGCCTGGGCTTCCTCGAGCAGGTGGGCCTGGGCTACCTCTCGCTCGACCGCGGCGCGCCCACGCTCTCGGGCGGCGAGGCGCAGCGCATCCGCCTCGCGGCGCAGCTGGGCTCGAACCTGCGCGGCGTCTGCTACATCCTGGACGAGCCCACGATCGGCCTCCACCCACGCGACAACCAGATCCTCCTCGCCACACTCGCGAAGCTGAACGCCAAGGGGAACACGCTCGTGGTGGTCGAGCACGACGAGGACACGATCCGCCGCGCCGAGCACGTGATCGACCTGGGGCCCGGCGCCGGGCGCCTGGGCGGATACATCGTCGCGCAGGGCACCGCGCAGGAGCTCGAAGCCAATCCCGATTCGCTCACCGGCCGGTTCCTGCGCGCGCCGCTTCGCCACCCATTGCAGCCGCGCCGGCCGGTCGAGAAGTCGACGCCGGCGATCGAGGTCGCGGGGGCGCGCCTCCATAACCTCGCCGACGTGAACGTTCGCTTCCCGCTCGCGCGCCTCTCGGTCGTGACGGGCGTTTCCGGCTCGGGCAAGTCCACGCTCGCGCGCGACGTGCTGCACGAGAACCTGCAGCGGCTGGTCGCCGCGGAACGGGACCGCAAGGCGGCAGGCGGCGTCGGCGGGTGCAAGTCGATCAAGGGCTGGCAGGCGGTCTCGCGCGTGCTCGAGGTCGACCAGACGCCCATCGGCAAGACCCCGCGCTCGTGCCCGGCGACGTACGTCGGGTTCTTCGACAACATCCGCAAGCTCTTCGCGGACACGCAGGAGGCGCGCATCCGCGGCTACACCGCGAGCCGCTTCTCGTTCAATACCGCCGGCGGCCGCTGCGAGGGATGCGACGGCCAGGGCGTGAAGACCATCGAGATGAGCTTCCTCCCGGACGTGAAGGTCGCGTGCGAGGTGTGCAACGGCGCGCGCTTCAACGCGGAGACGCTCGCCGTGAAGATGCGCGGCAAGAGCGTGGGCGAAGTGCTCGCGATGAGCGTCGACGAGGCCGTGGATTTCTTCACGAGCCACCCGTCGATCCACCACTGCCTGCGCCTGCTGCAGGACGTGGGCCTGGGATACCTCACGCTGGGCCAGCAAAGCCCCACGCTCTCCGGCGGCGAGGCGCAGCGGATCAAGCTCGTGACGGAGCTCGCCAAGGTCCGCGGACCGCAAGCGCCCCGCCCCGGACGGGCCTCGCAACCCCAGCACACGCTCTACGTGCTGGATGAGCCCACGGTGGGCCTCCACATGGCGGACGTGGAGAAATTGATCCGCGTGCTGCACCGGCTGGTCGATGCCGGCAACACGGTCGTCCTGATCGAGCATAATCTCGACGTGATCGCC